>NZ_BAFS01000033.1 GCF_000308415.1 Nocardia asiatica NBRC 100129
AGTAAAAATGGCAGCCGAATGGCATACGGTCGTGGCGGGCGAGACCCTGTCGGGGATCGTCAAGAAGATGTACGGCGATCTGCGATACCTCCAGACGATCGCCGATATCAACGACATCGCGAACCCGAACCTGATCAGAGTCGGTCAGGAGATCATGCTCCCCCTGCGGTCCAACCTCCCCTGAACACGGGCATCTTACGTGCTCGCCGCTACCGCACGGTGATTCTGATCGTTTTGGTCCGCGTCTCGGCGGGCAGTTTCGTAGTGTCGACCATCAGCACCTCACCCGAGTCCTGCGCGCCGTTGGCGAGGAGCTTCGGCTCGAGTCCGAACGGCGGCTGGTCGCCGGTGGCGGCTTCGATGCCGAAGTCACTGTCGTTCGCGATGTAGAGGGTTCTGCCGCCGTCAGCGGTGGCGACACCCTCGATCTTGTCGTGGCCGAAGAAGCCGCCGTCGGCATTCAGGCCGTCCAGCAGGCCGCCGAGATCCAGGTTGGACTTCTTCGTGACGGGGGCGATGCCCGCCTTTCGCAACGCGGCGACGCCGTCGGCGGTGGGCACCGCGCCGACCAGCAATTCCAGCGGCTTGCCGTCGACCAGCAGGCCGCGTTCCGGATCATAGTGCGCGCCGGGAACCTTCGCTTGCGGACCGATATCGGTAGCGCCGGTGATGTCGATGGTCCACAGCTTCTTGTCGGCCTTGGGCGCTTTGTTGCCGTCGCGCTCGTCGACCAGGAAAGTGGTGGCGCTCAGCGCTGTGATCTCGGAGACCGAGAGTTTTCGCTTCGGATCCTCCAGCGGATAGACGAATTCCTGGACATTCCGGGTCTTCAGATCCACGGTCACGATCCGGGTCATGGGCACCTCCCGCGCCGACGCGACACCCGGTTGGTTCAGTGCGCTCTGCACGATGCCGACCAGCGTGCCGCCGTCCGGTGTGACGGTGAGCCCCTCCATGCCCTGGTTGGGAGTGCGCAGCGCGAACTCCCCGGGCAGACCGTGTCCCGGCGCCAGCCGCTCCAACTCGGTGCCGTTGGCGTCGAAGTGCACGATGAAGGGCCCGTACTCGTCGGACACCCAGAAGGTGCCGTCGGGCAGCGCCACCAGGCCCTCGCTGTCGATGCCGTGATCGGTGGGCGGCAGGATGGCGCCGTTGCGGTCGCGCATGGTCTCGCCCGTGCTCCCGGAGGTGTCGACCAGGCCGTTGAACGGCCGGCCTGTCGAACTCTTCAGGGGGATGGTGCGTTCCAGTACAGCTTCGGTGCCGACCATCTCGAATTCGGCGATGGTGGGCGTGAAGGTCGGCACGGGCGAGATCTTCTCGTTCTTGCCCTTGCCGTCCACGTTCGGACCGCGGTCGGTGAGACCGTAGAATTCGTCGGCTGATCCTGGTACCGGCGTGAACGCCGATCCGTACCCGCTGCCCTGCAGGCTCACCCCGCCGATGTCGCCGAGCGGCGGAATGTCAGTAGTGAAGAGCTTCACGGCGTCCGTGGTCGTCACGGTGATGCTGTCCGACCCGGTGTATCCGGCCGCCGGCGTGTACACCACCGCACCGTCGGGGCGCCGGATGATCGTGCCGTGCCGCGGATCGGTGATCCGGACCGCCGCGCTGCCGCCGGTCCCGGCCAGCAGCTCATCCAGCGAGATCACCGAGGACTGATCCTTCGTGGCGGCGAAGTCTGCCTTCGAACTCGATGACGAGCAAGCGGACAGGACCGCGGTCGCGCACACGATGACCATGACGAGTGCGCTTCGGGTACTTCGGTGCGTTCTCACCAGCGATGCATACCGTCCGCGCCCGACCACCAGTCGGCCTCGAACTGAACATGAGCCGTCGATCCCCATAGCCATCCGATCATTCTGCCGAAGCGGGCGCTCGATGGATCTCGGCGGAAGCTTCCGCATACCGGCTCGGCTACGCGGGCAGTGGTGAGGCTCGAGGTGATTGCCGCTTGTCGCGCGGGGTGCGCGCGAGGACACGGCGCATCGTTGGCGAATCCCCGCTTCGCCCGCCTGTTCGACGAGGGGCGATACGAGGATGCCGACACCATCTACACCGAGGATGTGGAGGTTCACTCGCCGCGAATCCGGTGTGGATCACCGGAGCACACTGGATCGGCGGCCGGTCGGTACCGTACATACGGTGGGCAGGGACACCCTTGCCTGATATACCGGTAGGGGGTATAAAAGCAGGCGTGCGAAACGCGGTGGACATGATGTGGCGGGTGCGAGGTCGCCCGGCGTCAGCGTCTGCGCGACGCATCCACCGCGCGGGGCCTCAGGGCCGAGTCGACTTCGGCCGGGCAGCCATCGTGGTGGCCATGCTCGCCGCGGTGGCGCTGGTCGTATCAATGGTCGATTGTTCGACAACCCGGGGCCACTCGCACGTCCACACGTCGATGGGCTCGGCCGTCGAGCATGTCACGCTCTCGCTCGATCATGGACACGCGATGACCGCCGGTGCCATGGACGCCCACTGCCCGACCCACTTCGATCACTGCCTCGCCAAGTCGGTGCTGCGTACCGCACCGGAGAACCGCGCGCCGCAGCTACTGATCTTCGCGCTGATCTCGGCGCTCATCGGCGTCGGAAGTCTTCGCGGCAGCGCCGCGTCAGGCGTGCGCGCCCCGCCGATTCCACGACTGCCCGTCGCCGCTGGACGGGCCACACTGACCCAATTCTGTATCGCTCGCTGCTGATCGGTCAGCGCCAGGTCGACGTTGTCGTGCCGTCGGCTGGTGACCGCTGCCTGCTCACGTCTGCGCTGCCTCCGGGCGGTTCGATACAGAAAGCAACAGTCATGGACAAGGTCGTGCTCGACGCACTCACCGATCGCTCGGCGGCTCTGGTGGGCGCGCCGGGATCTGCCCGATACCCGCACTCGCTGATCGGCAACACTCCCGTGTTGTGGGTCGGTGCGCCGCTGGCGCCCCAGGGGCGGGGGTTCTGGGCCAAGCTCGAAGGGTTCAATCCTGGCGGGATGAAGGACCGGCCCGCACTGCACATGGTGCGCCGGGCCGAAGCGCGTGGCGAGCTGACGCCTGGAGCGCGGATCATCGAATCCACCAGCGGAACCCTCGGCCTGGGGTTGGCGCTGGCGGGGATCGTCACCCACCACCCGGTGACCGTGGTGACGGATTCGGGTCTGGAGCCGATCGTCGCGCGGATGCTCACCGCGTACGGGACGCGGGTCGATGTCGTGACCGAGCCCCATCCCGCAGGCGGTTGGCAGCAGGCCCGCCGGGAGCGGGTGACGGAATTGCTGGCGGGCGAGCCCGAGGCGTGGTGCCCCGATCAGTACAACAACCCGGACAATGTCGAGGGCTACGAGTCGCTGGCGCTCGAGCTGGTCGAGCAGCTCGGTGGGGTGGACGTGCTGGTCTGCGCGGTGGGTACCGGCGGTCACTCCTCCGGCGTCGCGCGGGTGTTGCGCCGGTTCAACCCGGATATGAAGCTGATCGGGGTCGATACCGTGGCGTCCACGATCTTCGGACAGCCCGCGGGTCCGCGGCTGATGCGCGGGCTCGGCTCGAGCATCTATCCGGTCAACGTCGACTACGACGCCTTCGACGAGGTGCACTGGGTCGCGCCGTCGGAGGCGGTATGGGCGTGCCGGACGTTGGCTGCCACCCATCACGCGACCGGCGGGTGGAGCGTGGGCGCCGTCGGCCTCGTCGCGGGCTGGGCGGCCCGGACCCACGACGCCGACGCGCGGATCGTGGCGATCTTCCCCGACGGGCCCAACCGCTACTTCGACACCGTCTACAACGACGCCTACTGCAATGAGCACGGTCTGCTCGACCAGGCTCCCCCGGTGGAACCGGATACGATCGCCCATCCCGCGGAACGCGTCGTGCGGTCCTGGACCCGAACCACCACCGTCATCGACCCCAGGCAGTTCGTCCACGATCGGGAGCGCGCACTGTGACCTTCTTCGCGACGTTTCGCAGCTTCGACTCGGCCGCCCGGCTGTTGATGATCAACCAGTTCGGCATCAACCTCGGTTTCTACATGTTGATGCCCTACCTCGCCGGCTACCTGGCCGGGCCGCTCGGTCTGGCGGCGTGGGCGGTGGGACTCGTCCTGGGGGTCCGGAATTTCTCCCAGCAGGGCATGTTCCTCATCGGCGGCACGCTGGCCGACCGGTTGGGCTACAAACCGCTGATCGTCGCGGGCTGTCTGCTGCGAACAGGCGGATTCGCGCTACTGATGTTCGCGACTTCACTGCCGGGTCTGTTACTCGCCTCGGCGGCGACCGGATTCGCCGGAGCGTTGTTCAATCCGGCTGTGCGAGCCTATCTAGCCGCTGACGCGGGTGAGCGGCGAGTCGATGCCTTCGCGATGTTCAACATCTTCTACCAGGCGGGCATTCTCGCCGGGCCACTGGTCGGCCTGGCCTTGATGGCCGTCGACTTCCGGGCCACCGCGGGTGTCGCCGCGGTCGTGTTCGCGATCCTGACGGCGGCGCAGTTGTTCGCGCTGCCGACGCGACCCGCCGAACGGGCCGCCCAGCGGAATTCGGTGCGCGAGGATTGGCGAACCGTGGTCGCCAATCGCCGGTTCGTGTGGTTCGCACTGGCGATGATCGGTTCCTACGTGTTGTCGTTCCAGGTCTATCTCGCGCTGCCGCTGCAGGCGGAGTTCATCGCCGGCGCGCGGTCGCAGGCACTGGTGTCGGCGCTGTTCGTGATCTCCGGTGTGGTGGCGGTCGCCGGTCAGCTACGTATCACCGCGTGGTTCCGCGCCAGATGGGGTACGGGGCGAAGTCTGGTGGGCGGAATGGGGATTCTCGCGGTCGCGTTCGTACCGCTTCTGGTCGTTCCCACTCCGGATCGGTTCGGTGCGCCGACCGCGGTCGTCGCACTGCTGGCCGCCGCGGCGTTACTGGCGGTCGGGACGGCGGCGGTGTTCCCCTTCGAAATGGACACCGTCGTGGCTCTTTCGGACGGGAAACTCGTCGCGACCCACTACGGGTTCTACAACACCGTCGTGGGTATCGGCATTCTCGTCGGCAATCTCGCTACCGGAGCAGTGGTCGGCGCCGCGCGCGCGGCCGGGGCCGACTGGGCGGTGTGGGCCGGCCTGAGCGCTATCGGCGCCGTCGCCGCCTTCGCGCTGTATCGCCTGGACCGTTCAGAGCCTGCCGACGAGCAGCACATCCAACCGATGGAGGCGGGTGCACGCGACCGTCGGCACAGTGGCGAGGCCACCGGCACGGGACCGGTCAGCGAGGCTTTCGAAGACCGGCCGACAAAGACCTCCCTCGGAAGACGCTGACCTGCTGTCCCGCCACCGGCCATAGCGCACCGAGCCCGTCCGCCCCCGGTGCTGCGGAACTTCCCGGGCAGTTCCGCAGCGCCGGGGGCGGGGCTCAGGCGAACAACTTGGTGATCGTATCGGCGACGCCCACAGTCTCTTTGATGGCTGGAATAGCCGCTACCAGACCTTCCCACAGCACTCGCAGCAGTCCTTGTCGCGGCTCCGGCCTGGCGAGTTCCTCCGCGAAGGAGTCGAAGGTCTGGACTGCCCCCTCATCCCCCGACTCTTCGACCATGGCCGCGAGGCGACGCATGGCCTCGGCAGCATCGGTATCCCCGCTGTCGCTGATGCGCTGGAACGACGCCTCCACATGCGAGCGGTTCACGATCGTGGAGTTGGAAATGTTGTCGAAACGGTCACCCATGGTTATCTCCGTAATCTGTGCGACTGTCGAGGAAGAGATCTTGCCGGGGGAATACAGCGCCGATCTGGTATCGGTCAACGTACCGAGCGCTCGGATATCCGATTCCGTCAATCGTCGCCCTATCAGATGCTCCACGGCTTTTCGCGTTTCGCCGACCGAGAGCAGTGCAGCGCCCACTTCTCCCAGGAATGCGGGCGCCGGTTCGTACATCGACCGATGCAGCGACCGGGGATCTCGGTAGGCGTCGGAACCCCCGACCAGGTCGGGCTTCGGGATGAAAGCGAGCGTGCCGTTGTTCAGTGGCGCCCGGCCACCGTTCAGCACCTCGCCGACCTGACGCAACTGAGCGATGGCATGGCGCACCGCTCGAATATCCTGGGCCAGCCATGCTTGCCGGGTCAGCGCGGCCCAGCGACGGAACTCGACCAACTGAGGCTGACCGCGCAGAGCGATCAGATCGTCGACGAACGTTTCGCGCGACCGTATGTGCGGCAAGGCGAAGGAGAGGCCCGGAAGGTACACGTGCTGGACGGCATCCTCACCGAGAAAGTCGAGCACTTCTCGAATCTGCATCCGGACGCCTCTTTCGACGTGCTGCAACGCACCGTGCACGACGGAGAAGAAGCGTGCCTTGACCGCGTCGTTCAGCGCGGCGACCACTGGGACGCGAAGCCCGGAGCAGTAGTAGGGTATGGTTTCGGCCGCGGACTCCGCGATGTAGTAGAAAGTCTGTGAGATGAACACCGGAAGCCAAGAATTTCTCCGGGTATCGCGCTCCTGCCAGAAACTCCGACCGCCGCCGCCTCGCTTGTCCGCACTACTCTCCGATGTGGAGTTCGGAAAACAATAGACGGGGTCGCTGTGATTTCTGTTGTAGACCAACCCGTACCGGAAGTCGTCTCCCCGTACCCAGGTGCCCTGGTCGCGCCACGGAACGTTGTCGCCGAACACCTCTTGCACAGTGGAGATCAGCTGGTCCACATCCAGAGCGCGTGCGATCGCATCCATGCGCTCGATACCGCTGATGTGATAGCCCGCCGCGGAGACAACCCGCGGACGGAGAACTTTCGCCTCGATCAGCTTCCGGTAGAACGGCCAACGGAATCGCATTCCGCTTTGGAAGCTCTGTCCGATGAGGGTGCGAACACTGTCGTTCAGCAGAATGGCTTGGCACAGCGTGTCGAGATCCGCCAATTTGTGCACGTCGAAGGTCGCGGGATCGGCCAGCAGGCCGCACGCGTTGATGATCGCCGCGTTGTCGACCAGGCAGGAGATGCTCGCCTCGGTTGCCGCGGCATCTCTGTTCATGCAACCCCCTCCAGTTGACAGGCCCGCGACGCCGGCACGGGCTCGACCGTAGCTCATCCGGCCGAGCACGTCCTGAAATTTGCCTGGGCGCAACGATTTACGCGGCGTGGAACCGCGTCGTCCGCTTCCGCGCCGCTCACGACCGACCCGACGGGCGACGAGCACGCCAACGTATCGCGGTGCGTCCGTGCGTACGCTGGCGCGCTCGTGTCGAACGTCGAGATCGGTCGGTCAGTACCGGTCGACGGTGGGCGGTGTCAATGTCGAGTCGCGGAGCGGGCCGATCGTTTCCTCGAACGCCTTCTGCCAAGAACCGTCGGCGATCATCGCTTCGATCGCATCGTTGATCTTGGCGCGGGTCTCATGGTCGCCCTTCTTCAGGCCGATGCCGTACTTCTCTGTGGTGAACGTGTCGCCGACCAGCTTGAATTCACCGGATGCCTGCCCCGCGAAACCGGCGAGGATGATGTCGTCAGTGGTGACCGCGTCGACCGAACCGTCGCGCAAAGCGTCGATGCACCGTGAGTACGTGTCCACCTCCACCAACTGAACATCTTCGGCGTAGTTGTCCTTGACGTACTGCGCCGGGGTGGAGCCGGTGACCGAGCAGAGCTTCTTGTTGCCGTTCAGCGATTCGACACCGGTGATATCGGTGGTCTGCACTTTCACCAACAGGGCCTGCCCCGCCACGAAGTACGGACCGGCGAAGTCGACTTTTTCCTTCCGCTGGTCGGTGATCGAGTAGGTGGCGACGATGAAGTCCACCTCGCCGTTCATGATCATCGCCTCGCGTCGAGCCGTCGGCGCCTCTTTGTAGGTGATGCCGCCGGGCTGCACACCCAGCTTGCCTGCCACGTACTCGGCGATCTTCACGTCGTAGCCTTGGAACGAGCCGTCCGTGTCGCGGAAGCCCAGTCCGGGCTGGTCGAACTTGATGCCTATGGTCAGTTTGCCCTCGCGCAAATGGTCATCGGTGGTCGCGGCGTCGCTGCCGCCACCGCAGGCGGTAGCGACGAGCGAGATGGCGATCGCCCCGATACCGAGGCGGAGTGTTCGGTTGATCCTCATCGAAAATCTATTCCCTCTCGCGGTGCTCTGTCGGGCCGGACCGGAGCCGGGGCCGACGACACGTCATCTTTCCCGGGGCGTGTCGACGCTCGGATCGCATGTGTTCCCGCTGGTGGAAAGCGTGTTTCGGCTTGGTAACCGGCCGTTCGACAGCTCTGTGCAGCGGTCATCCGCAGGCGTGCTGCGATGGTTCAAGGTCGACCGGTACGGGTAATGAACCCATCGTCTGTCGTTGTTTCGCTCGGACATCGCAGCCTGCCGGTGGACCTCCCCGGGCACGGACTCGACGCCTCGATGCCCCTGTCCTACCAAGCCCCTCAGGATCTCGCCGCATTCACCGCAGGACCGTCGCCGATCCGGTGCTGGCCGAGGTGGTGGCATCGAGGACGCCGACCGCCTCACGCCGGACAATCGCTTCGACGTTCACAGCCTGCCCGCCGGCCACGCGGGCTTCACACTGCGAGCCCGCGAACTGGCAGCCATCCTGCACCGGCTCGTGTAACTCTCCGGACCGTAACAGTAGGGCGGCGGCATCACCATCGCGATGCCGCCTGGCACCCGGTCGCAGGCCACGAAAGAACAGCTGCACCCGGCGACGTCGAGCAGACCGTAGCCGAGACCTGAAGATACAACTTCGCGTTGTGGCTCACCGGGGCGCGGTTGTTTGAACCGCTGGTATGCGGCCTGGTTTCATTCCGCGGGTCAATGCGCGGTTGTTCGGATGAGGGGATGCGGCGGTGGGTGTCTCGGGCGGCGAGTCCCTGGGGCGGCGGTTCGGTTGGCTGTGGGCGGCCTACGCGGTGAGCGCCTACGGTACGAGTTTCGGTTTCGGCGCACTGCCGTTGATCGCGATCAGTGTGCTGCATGCCGGACCGACGGAGGTGTCGATCCTCGCGGCCTCGGGGTTGGCGGTGGGGGCGCTGGTGGCTGTGCCGTTGGGTCCGTGGGTGGAGTTCCGCCGCAAACGCCCTGTGATGATCGCGATGGATCTGTCCCGGTTCACGGTGCTGGCCAGTATCCCCGTCGCGTTCGCATTCGGACTGTTGAGCTTTGCCCAATTGCTCATTGTGTCGGTCGTTGCCGCAGCGGCGGACATCACCTTCCGGGCTGCCAGCGGGGCCTATCTGAAATCACTTGTACCACAAAAAGATCTGCTCGTCGCCAACGCACGATTCGAGTCGACCACCTGGACCGCTCAGGTGATCGGACCACCCTTGGGCGGGGCTGCGATGGGAGTGCTGGGTCCGGTCGTGACGGTACTGGTGGACGCGGTGAGCTACCTGCTGTCGGCCATGGGTATCGGTGCGATCGGTGGCAGCGAACCCCGCCCCGCGCACAACCGTGCATCCGGCGTCCGGATGGGCGAGGTGCTGGACGGCTGGCGGTACATCCTCGGCCATCGGGGTCTGCGGGGGATGATGGCTCACTCGGTTCTCTTCTCAGGACTGCTTCTGGCGGCAGAGCCGTCGCTGGCCGTATTGCTGATCGGGCACCTGGGTTTCGCGCCATGGCAATACGGGCTCGCCTTCGCCGCACCCTGCGCCGGTGGTCTCATCGGTGCCCGATTGGCCGACCCATTGGCGACGCGATTCGGTCACCATCGCGTCATGATCGCCGCCGCGACCTCGCGCGCGTGCTGGCCGATCGGATTGGCGTTCGTCGGCCCGGGCATCCCCGGCCTGGTTCTGGTCGTGGTGATCGAGTTCGGACTGATCGTCTGCATTGGCGTGTGCAATCCGCTGATGGCCACCTACCGACTCCACCAGACCCCCGCCGACCGTGTCCTGCGCACCCTATCGGCGTGGTCGATCACCACGAAAGCCACCACCGCGGCCCTGACCGCACTGTGGGGACTGCTCGCGTCGGCCACCAGCCCACGCGCCGCCATCGCCATTTCCGGGGCGCTGTTGCTGGCGACCCCGCTCCTGCTGCCCCGGCACGAACATCCCGCAGCGACCGAGCCCGCACTGGTCGACGGGCGAGCGTAGCCGCCCCGAGTACCGGCGGGGCGATCGCGGGAATCCAGAACGATCGGCGCATCGCGGATCGTCCGCCCGTTGGTCGCTTCTCTTTCCAACCTGACGCGCTCCGCCCCCGGCCCCGGGCTGATGGACCAGACGATATCCCGACGCCCTTCCGGGCGCTGGTCGGCGGCACGGGCAGGCGTAATATCCTGGCGTCGTTTCGTCGTGGCCAACGGAAGGCCGGTGAGCAGTGGATCCCGCGCCGTCGACCCCACCTCGTGCTCTGTCGAGGTCGGATACGTCGACCCTACGGACGTCTCGGGCCGGCGGCCCTGCCGGGCTGCGGTGCGCGGGCGCCGTCGATCTCACCACCCGCGACGCCTGGCGCTCGGTTCTCGCGGAGCTGGTCGCGGTCGACCGGGACGTCCACCTGGACCTGTCCGAGCTGACGTTCATCGACGTCAACGGGACGTCGACACTGGTAGAGGCCGCAAGCCGGGCGCCGGGGGCGCGACGAATCGCGTTGTGTCGGCCCCCGCCGATGATGCTTCGGATCCTCGAAGTGTTCTGGCCCTACTTACACACGATCGAGGTAGTGCACACATGAGTTCTCCTGGCGCCACGCCGGCCGCTACGACCGACCCCTTTGTGCACCCTGCGCTGTTCTACCGTGACTCCGAGGAATACCTCGCGGGCACCCTCGGCTTCATCCGCGAAGGGCTGTCGAACGGTGAGCCGGTCGCCGTGGCGGTTCCCGGGCCGAACCTGGCCCTGCTGCGCGCCGCACTGGGCTCGGACGCGGCCTCGGTGCGCCTGATGGACATGACCGTCGAAGGCCGCAATCCGGGCCGCATCATCCCCGGCGTACTGCGCGCCTTCGCCGACGACCACCGGGCCGGACGGGTGCGAATCATCGGTGAACCCATCTGGGCCGGCCGCTCGGCGCTGGAATATCCAGCGTGCGTGCAGCACGAAGCTCTGATCAACGCGGCATTCACGGGGCGCGAGGTGAGCATTCTGTGTCCCTATGACACCGAACGCCTACCGCCGGACGTGCTGGCCGACGCGCACGCCACCCACCCCGTGCTCATCGACGGCAACGGCCGACGAACCAGCGACGACTACGACCCCGACCACATCGTCGAGTCCTACAACCAACCGCTGCCCGCCCCACCTGCCACCGCCACCGCGGTGGTCTTCGACGTGACGACCCTCGCGCACCTACGGCACGCCGCCGGGGACTACGCGCGCCGAGCAGGCGTCCCCGAGCACCGCCTGGTCGACTTCGAACTGGTTGTCGCGGAGACCACCACCAACTCCGTCGTCCACGGCGGCGGACACGGCACGTTGACGATGTGGACCGACGAGAACCAGCTCCGCTGCCAGATCAGCGACAGCGGGCACATCACGAATCCACTCGCGGGCCGCCTGCCAGCGCAGACCTATCGACCGGGCGGGCGCGGCCTGCTGCTGGTCAACCATCTCACCGATCTCGTGCGCATCCACACCACGCGGCACGGCACGACCATTCAGCTCCACTTCGACCTCGACCGCGATCGGCCATAGCGCCGCAGACGACGGCCGCGGTTCGCCGGGTCCGGGACCACGAGTTGTCCGCTATTCTTGACAGGCGCTGTCTGCGCACCGACCAGCCCTCTCGCGTTCGATGACGGCCCCGGGAAGGCTGCCGGGAGCGCTCGAATCTTGCCGTCGCACGGACCACCGCAGACCGGGCCGCCGGAGGGGGTCGAGGAGGTGCATGACGCCATGCCCGCGGATCTCCCGCCGACGGAGGGCTCGCTGAGCGATCTCGCGGCTACGCAGCATATCGCGGCCGCGTTCGCGCGGATGTCGGGCCTGTTTCTCTCCGCCGAGACGGTGACCACGGCGTTGCAGTTGATCACGGCGCTGTCGGTGGAAATGGTTCCCCGCACCGCCGGGGCCGGTATCACCCTGCTGGACCGGGAAGGCGAACGGGTGACCGCGGCGGCCACCGATCGCGTGGTCGAAGCAGCCGACAGCTTGCAATACGAGCTGGAGACGGGTCCGTGCCTGGACGCGTGGGCGAACCGGACGGTGGTACGGGTCGACGACTTCGCGGTGGACGATCGATGGCCGCTGTGGTCGCGCCGGGCGGCGCAGCTGGGGCTGCGGTCGTCGGTGAGCGCCCCGCTCGTCGCGGGTACGCAGGCGTTGGGCGCGATCAAGGTCTACGCCGCCGAACCGAATTCCTATGGCGCGCGCGAGGATCATCTGCTGACCATGTTCTCCGCTCAGGCGGCGATGTTGTTGTCGAACATGCGTGCCGCCGAGGACGCCGAGCGTGTCAGCGCTCAGATCGCCGACCAGCTGCGCACGCGGGAAGCGGTCACGCTGGCGAAGGGCATCGTCATGGCTCGTGACGGGGTGGACGAGCGGACCGCGTTCCTGACGCTGGCCCATAGCGCGAGCGACCAGCGCACCACATTGCGCCGGGTCGCCGAACGCCTTACCCAGTCGACCGTGCGGCGACTGCGCTGAAAGGTGTTGCCATGCCCCTCGAAGTCGATGCCGACCGTGAGGATGGTGGCCGCGATGACCGACGATCCGGCAATTGACGAAGCCGACGACCGCGCCCGCGACCAGCAGCGCAGTCTCGTGCTGGCGTTGAAGGGCGCGCAGCTTTCCGTCGAGGAACTGTGGATGCGCTACTTCGGCATGGGTGGCGAGGCCGGGTTCCTCGAGGTCGACGCCTATGTACACGGGGCGGGTAGAACGCCCGCCCTGGATCGCGACATCCTCGCCCACGCGGTCAACGAGCGCCTCGACGAGCTGACCTGGGCCAAGCGCGCCGTCTACAGTCGTTCGCTGCGCAGCCGCGAGCCTCGCGACCCCCCTTTGGCCGCGCTGGTGCGACTGCTCGAAGGCGCCGAACTCGCCCCGCCGGACCGCCTACCCGCCATCGCCGAGACCGCGGGGCAGGCAATGGGTGTCCACATCAGGATCTACCTGGTCGACTACGACCAGCGATACCTTTGCCCCCTGCCGGCCGGGTCCCCCACCGGCGAAGAGGAGGCGGTACCGGCAGGCGCTTTCGAGATCGACAACACCCTGCCGGGGCGAGCGTTCCAGCAGGTGCAAACGCTGCCATCGCAGACCTCTGATCGGTACCGACTGTGGGTGCCGCTGCTGGACGGAGTCGAGCGTCTCGGCGTCTTGGACGTTCAAGTGAACGACATCGACGATTTGTACGATCCCGGTCTTCGCGCGCAATGCCAATGGTTGTCGCACCTGCTCGGCCACCTCGTCACCGCGATGGGTCAGTACGGCGACGCACTCGAACGGACCCGGCTGCGCGCCCGTCGGACGGTCAACGCCGAGCTGATCTGGTCACTGTTGCCGCCACTGACCGCAGGCGTGGACAGCTTCGTCGTCACCGGCGTCATCGAACCACGGCACAGCGTCAGCGGCGACGCGTTCGATTACGCCCTGTCCGAGACCACCGCGGATCTGATCGTCTTGGACGCCGTCGGCCACGATTTGCGCAGCGGTTTGATCGCCGCCGCCGCGCTGGCGGCCTACCGCAGCGCCCGTCACGCCGGCCACGGCCTCTACGAACAAGCGCGCACCATCGACGAGACCATCAGCCGTCAGTTCGGGCACTCGTTGTTCGCCACCGCCGTCCTCGCGGAACTCGACCTGGCCACCGGCCGGCTCCGCTACATCAACGCAGGCCACCCGGAGCCACTCATCATGCGCGGCGGCAAGATCGTCAAACCTCTCCACGCCGGTCACAGCCTGCCGCTCGGCCTCGGCATCGGCGAACTCCACATCGGCGAAGAATTCCTCCAGCCCGAGGACTGGCTGCTGCTGTACACCGACGGCGTCCCCGAGGCGCGCGACGACAACGGCGAATTCTTCGGCGAAACGCGGCTCATCGACTTCCTCCGCCGCGAAGCCGCCGCAGGCCACCCGCCACCGGAGACAGCGCGCCGGCTCATCAAGGCCGTGCTCGACCATCAGCACCAGCCGCTGGAGGACGACGCCACCGTTCTGCTCGCCCGCTGGACCCACCCCCGTCAACTGATGCCGGACGCTTAGCGCCCCGGCCGATCGCCGGCACCTTTCGAACGAAGGTGGTGCCGGTGACCGGCCTACCGGATCAGGGCTTGTTCGGGTCGAGAGCGTCCTTGACCTTGCCGACCAGACCGGCCTCGGTGCCGAACGCCGCCGAGCGCGGCTTGCCCTGGGAGCCGTCGTAAGTGGCGTAGAGCTGCGGGTCCGGCGGCGGGGCCGAGGCCTTGTCGCCCAGCGGTTGCGGGTCGGCGAGGAAACCGTTCTGGTGCACACCGTCCGGAGCGACGCCGGTCGCCCACCGGCCCTGGTCGGACTCGGTGCCATCGGACAGGTGCCACAGGCTCGTCGCATGCTCGGAGTGCTCTTCGTCGAACAGCGCGTTCGGCGTGACGGTGCCCTCCAAGCCGTCTTCTTTCAGCTGTTCGATCGCCGCGAGCCAGAGGTTCTGGTGGTAGGTGTCGCGGGCGAGGTTGAACTTCAGCATGTCCTTGACGCCGGGGTCGTCGGTCATGTTGTACAGGCGCGCGGTCTGGATACGGCCCTGCGCTTCGGCGGCCACGTTGGCGCGGAAGTCCGCCAGCAAGTTGCCGCTGGCCACGATGTATCGGCCGTTCCACGGCACCCCGTTGCTGTCCGACAGCGAGGGCCCGCCGCCGGAGACGATCGCCTGCTGCGGATCCATCCCGCCCAGCACGGCGGCCACGACCGGATCGGCCGCTGCCTCCTGCGTGGCGCGCGTCGCGGGAGCGCCTTCCAGCAGCCGCGCGATCATCGTGGCGATCATTTCGACGTGCCCGATCTCCTCGGTGGCGACGTCCATGATCATGTCCTTGTATTTGCCGGGCATCCGGCAGTTCCACCCCTGGAACAGGTACTGCATGGTGACGGTCATTTCCCCGTACGCTCCGCCGATGAGCTCTTGGAGCTTGCGTGCGTAAACAGGGTCGGGCTTCTCTGGTTTTACGTCGAACTGTAGGTAATCGGTATGACGGAACATGCACGCCTCCAAGACGACGATCGGGATCCCCTGCCGTCGTGCGAATACCTCCGCCGATCCGGCGCAAACCGGGGGCGGTGACGTAATCTCACTTGAATGCCTTGTGGCACAATATCTTTCGTTTGCAGCGACGAAGACGGCCCGCCTCTGGGGTGGGCTTCGGACATATGGGAAGTTCGGACCGGGCCGATCAGGTCCGGGTGGAGGGATGCTCACCTCGCCGCAACGGCGGAAGGTGCTCCACCGCCCCCGCCGCCAATGCCAGGGCACGGCTGACGTGCGCGCAGCCGGCCGCCCACCGGCCCGGCGCTCGCCGAGCCGCCCGGTCGAGTCGGTCACGCGAACGGTCCAGGGGCGCCAGCGGCACCGCCGCCAGCGCATTGCCGGGCAGTCGCCGGGCCACGGTCGGGTGCGGTCGCGTCGGCGCGGTGACCCGTACCGCCAGCCACGCCCATCCCAGCCGGCGCAAGGTCTGCGCGTCGAGCGCCTCCTGCAACTTCGGCAGCAGCACGTCTTCCTCGTCGCGCACATCCTGGCGCAGCAGCGCCTCGATTCTTCCGAACAACCGGCGGTGGTCGAGGCTGTCGGCGTCCAGCGACTCCAATTCGGTGAACAACTGGTTGATTTCCTGATGCTCCTGCTCGACACGCAGCGTCAGTTCCTCGCCATCCGGCAGGACCCGCCGGACCAGCGGCCACAGCACCGCTTCCTCCGCGAACGCATGCGGAAAAACCAGTCGGCACAGAGCCGTCAACGCCTCCCGGCGGGCGTCGCCGACGCTGTCGCCGATCCGGACCAGCAAGGCGTCGAGCACTTGATGATCGCGGCGCTGCAAGCTCAGCACACTGCGCGGACCACCTAGCTCCGCTTCGGTCTGATCGGCAAGCGAACGCGGCATCGACAGCTCCTTCATAGGTCCGGACTCGCGCACGAGCTACCCCCGCTCCCCCGGGCCAAACATCCCTGCTCGCCGGTTCTCTTCGCCCGGACTGTTCCAGCCCTCAGCGACGGCGCGAATCCCTGGCTGCCATCCGCTCGCCAACCCTTTCCTCAGCTGGCGCGCGCTTCGTCCTGACGTCACGCTCGCTTCGCGAGCAGTGTCGGCGCGTCTCCGGTGATCTGGTCCCACCCTTGGCGGCGCCCGGTCACGGCCAGCAAGAGAGCGGCGGCCGGGCCCGTGATGATCGGTCCAGCGCCTACGGCCCATTCGGTGTCGGTGGCCACGAGGCGGCAACCTGCGAATCGCCTCCGGGCGTGGAACGGTCCGCCCGTCGTCCAGATGCGGTCGAGCGCGACGACCGTAGCGGCTTTCGGCATCTCCCGGGTGATGCCGAGCGGCAGCGCGATGTCTTGGCCGTGTACCAGGAGATCCATCAGACGGTCGGCCGGTGTCGTGCCGAACGCCGTGACTCGCGCATCGATACTGTCCCGCAATTCATCCAGCAACTGCCCGGTCGTGACCTGGTCGGCGTGCCGAACAGCGGTATCGCGAATCGCCAGGTGGAGTCTGCCCCCCGCGCGGATCAGGTTGACCAGGATCCAGCCGACATCGACGCGAGCCGACAGCACGACGTGCGCGACAACGTCACGCACGCGCCAGCCATCGCACAGTGAGGGATGGTCCCAGTCGGCTTCGGTCAGCGGCGCCAGCAGTGCGGCCAAACCGGCGCGCTCGGCAGCGACGGCCTGCCAGACCTGGTCGGTGCTCATCGTGGTGTCCTCGGTCATCGGCAGCTCCTTCTCCCAGTGCGTGTTCCGATACGGTAGGAACTCCACTGGAGTGGAGGTTCCAGCGATCGTGACCGAGAACACACGCCGTGACGGCTTGGTGACTATCGGAGAGCTGTCGCGATCGACGGGTGTGCCGGTGCGCACTCTCCGCTTCTACTGCGACGACGGGATCCTGGAGGCGAGACGCAGCACCGGCGGGCACCGCTTGTTCGACCCGGCGAGCGCGGTCGACCGGGTACTGCTGCTGCGCCGCCTCCGGGCGCTCGGGCTGAGTCTGTCCGCGATCACCGACGTCCTCTCCGGCGTCGCCTCCATCGCCGACGCGGTCGCCGCCGAACGCGCCGCGCTCGACACCGAACTGCGCACGCTGGGCTGGCGGCGAGCATCGCTGCGCGCCGTCGAGGACGCCCCACCCGCCGAACGCGCCGCCCGGTTGCAACTGCTTGCCGCCGTGCAAGATCGTGATCAAGCACGCGACCGTCTCGTGCAGTTCTGGCAGCGACTGCTCACGCCCCTCCCCTCGGGGATCTTCGACGGGTTCGTCGCGATGAACATCCCGGACCTGACGGCCGACCCACCGCCGCGACAAGTCGTCGCCTACGCCGAGCTCACCGCCGCGATCACCGATCCCGCACTGTCCACCGCGATGTCCCGCCAACTCTGGCGGACCGACCCGACCGGAATTCACGACAAACGCGCATTGGTGATCGGAGTCGCCGAAGTATGCGAAACCGTCGACGCCCTGGTCGCCGCACGCTGTGCACCCCGCCCCGGCGCCGAACTCGACCAGTTCGTCGACGTCCACGCGACGGCCCGACGCGAACGCGACACTCCACGCCTGCGGCGCCGGCTCCTCGACGACGCCACCGACACCCACCCGGTCATCCGCCGCTACTGGCAACTCACCACCGAGCTCACCGGAACGACCACCTCCGGCGGCGCCCAGTACTGGCTCTACCGAGCGTTGGCACGGTGGAGCGATCCGGCAGCGGATCACGGGTGACGATCACCTCGAGGCGACCGTGGGTCGAAAAGATATCGGTTCGGTAACTTGAAGGTTGAAGCTCGCCCTTGATGCCCGGGGCGCTTCGGCCGAATCCGTTCGGCATTTCCCGGGGTCGCGGCCGCATCGATGGCGGAGGTCACGTTCCGATCACGCCGCAGGCTAACTTCTTCGTGGCAAAGTCAGGCCTTTCCTTCGCACCGCCGTTCCCACCATGCTGTCGGTAACTGTTCGTTAGCCTGCGAAGACGTCGCGGAGCCGCCCGTGGTGCCGCAGCGAGTGGAACCGGTCGCCTACACGGCCGTTCCCATCGTTCCGCCAGCTACATACCGAATCGCGAACTCGGCCGATCAAAGTGTCGGCCCGGAGAATGCTATGGCTATCTCAGCTCCAATACCCGGCAAGGCCGAACCCGGTGTGGTCAGCGCCATTGTCGGCTCCTTGCCGGGCACGGGGGGTACCACGGATCCGGCGCCGTCGGCGCACGGTCTCGATGAGCAGATCGCGCCGCTGCGGATTCCGGCGCTGGTGCTCGGCGCGCTGCTGATCTGCACCGGCATGGTAGCGCTGATGCCGTTACAGGCGTGGTTGCGCGACTACGGCGGATGGCTGGTCGCCGCGGCCTACCTGCAATACATGGGCATAGGGGTGACCCTGGTGGTATGGGGTCTGCGCAAGACGCGGCACACCGCGCCGCGGCGCACCGCGCACGAGGATCGGCTCCCCGCTAACCGTTGATCGCCGGTTTGGCGGGCGTCCGAACTTCGGCGAGCCCGGACAGGGCCTGCGGCAACGGTTTTCGGTGCAGCACGCCGAGGCGTTGGGTCGCGCGGGTGAGAGCGACGTAGAGTTCGGCTGCTCCGCGCGGGCCGTCGGCGAGGATTCGTTCCGGCTCGACCACCAAGACCGCGTCGTACTCCAGGCCCTTCGTTTCCGATGCCGCGACCGCGCCCGGCACATCCGGTGGCCCGATCACGACGCTGGTGCCCTCGCGACCGGCTTCGGCACGCACGAAATCCGTTATAGCAGTGGCTAATTCGTCCTCGCCGACCCGTTCGGACCAAGGCCGGACGCCGCACGCGCGGACCGACTCCGGGGGCCGCACTCCGGGCGCGAACTCGGCGAGCAGCGCGGCGGCGACCATCATGATCTCCGCCGGCGTGCGATAGTTCACCGACAGCGACCGGTAGACCCAGCGGCCGGGCACATACGGCTCCAGCATCGCGCCCCACGACGTCGCTCCGGCGGCCGACCGCCGTTGCGCGAGATCGCCGACCACCGTGAAGGATCGGCCCGGGCAACGCCGCATCAGCACCCGCCAGTCCATCTCGGACAACTCCTGGGCCTCGTCGACCACCACGTGCCGGTAGGTCCAGTCCCGGTCCGCGGCCGCGCGTTCGGCCACCGCACGGCTGTCGCGCTCGACGAACCGATCCGCCAGGTCCTCGGCATACACCAAGTCCTGGGCGAGCAGATGGTCTTCGTCGTCCATCAGGTCTTCGCGGCTGATCAGGATGTCCAGTACGCCGGCCGCGTACTCGGCCGCGGCCCGCTGTTCCCGCTCGGCCGCGCGGTCGGCCGGTTCGCCGCGGCCGAGCAAATCGACCAGTTCGTCCAGCAGCGGCACGTCCGACACCGTCCAGGCCGCACCGTCGGCGCGCCACAGCGCTTGGTCGCCGCCCGCCGCTCGCAACCGTTCCGGCGACGCGTAGAGCTGCGCCAACAGTGTCTCCGGCGTCAGTATCGGCCAGAGTTCGTCGAGCGCGGCGGTGAACCGGTCATTGTCCGCGAGCTCCGCGCGCAGGTCCGCCCGCAGGTTCTCCCATGCTTCGCGGTCCTCGCGACTCAGCCAGCCCCGGCCGATCCTGGCTATCGCCCGTTCGGTGAGCGCCCAGGTGACGATCTCGCTGAACACGGCGCGGGCTTCGTTGTGCGGCAGCCCGCTCGCGCGGGCCTCTTCCCTGCCCCACTCCGCGGTCTCGGCGTCGATTCGCACCGTGACGTCCGTCAGCTCGATCGACAGCGGATGCCGCGGCAGTCGCTGCCGATCGGCGACCGCCGCCGCGAGCACGTCCAGGATCTGCAACGAGCCTTTGAGCCGCGCGGCCTCCGGGGTGTCCTCGGCGGTGACCCGCAGGCCGGGCATCAGGTCGCCGGTGGTCATGAACACGACGTTCGTCTCTCCCAGTGACGGAAGAACGCGGCCGATGTGATCCAGGAACGCCGGGTTGGGCCCCACCACGAGCACACCGTGGCGTTCCATCCGCTCCCGCTGGGTGTAGAGCAAGTACGCCACGCGGTGCAGCGCCACCACGGTTTTCCCGGTGCCCGGACCACCTTCGATCACCAGCACGCCTGGATGATCGAGCCGGATGATCTCGTCCTGCTCGGCCTGGATCGTCGCCACGATGTCGCGCATTCCCGTTCCGCGCGGCGCATCGACCGCCGCGAGCAAGGCCGCGTCCCCTCGCTCGCCGCCGCCGGGACGGCCGAGGACCTCATCGGTGAAATCGACCAGGTGACGCCCGCGGGAGTGGAACTGGCGGCGGCGGCGCATGTCTTCCGGGTTGGCCGCGGTGGCGATATAGAACGCCCGCGCCGCCGGCGCGCGCCAATCGAGCAACAGCGGCTCGTATTCGTTCTCCTCGTCGAACAGCCCGATGCGTCCGATGTAGGAACGCTCGCCCGAGAGCGCGTCCAGCCGCCCGAAGCACAGCCCGTGGTCCGCCACGTCGAGCCGCTTCACCTGCCTGGCCAGCGCCCGCACCTCGACATCGCGATCCACCAGAGTCTCGCCGTTTCCGCGCAACGCCGCGCTGTACTTTCGCTTCACTCGTGCGCGCTCGGCGTCGAGTCGGGCGTAGAGTGCGGCCACGTAGCTTCGCTCGGACCGCAATTCGTTCTCGTACTCTCGCGTTGGCATATGCCCCTCACTTTCAGTGGCCGACGGGCCGGGTGTTCACGTCGCAGCGGCTTCCCGACTTCGGCTTCGGCCAGCGATTTTGCGGCACGACCCGGGTCTTGCCGCAAGCCCCCTGGTGCGCTATATGTTGAGAATGGAAAGGAGTCCGCTCCTCTCCGTCTCGTGACCGCCGTGGCGGTCGATCTCCCCGCAAGTCGACCGAGCGCTGGACGGCGCTCGCCGATGCGCGCACGACTGAAGCAGGACCGAGCCACGAAATCCCAGCGGCCGCACGCCGAACTCGGCGTAGCCCCGGAATGGTATGCGCGCGAACACCGTTGCCGGTCAGGTTCACCGCTGCCCAGTGGGACGTATTACGCCATCATGTCGGCAGAAGACCGCCCCGAAATCGTCACCTCGATCAATCGGCGGTCAACGAATATCGTTGGCGCGCATCATATTTCGAGATCGAACCGGACACCGGACCGCAGCAGTGCGGTGGCGGACAGCCCGAACATGTCGTGGAAGGTCTCGCTGAAGTGGGACGGGGTGGCGAAACCGGCATCGACGGCAGAACGCGTGAGATCGCGCCCGGACGCGGCGTCCCGCAAGGTATGGACGACTCGGGCCCACCGCTGATAGCCGCGGAATGTGGTGCCCGACCACTGGGCGAACAAGCGAAGGAAATGGGCGGTGGACAGGCCCAGGTTCGCGGCGATCGAGTCGGCTCGGAAGGTTTGGTTCGGATCGCGGCGGATGGCGGCGGCGACCCACTCGATTCGCGGATCGGCGACCGACGCCGGGCCACCTGTGGCGCGAGCGAAGATCCGGTCGGGATCCACGTCCGTCTCACCACAGAGCTCCACGAGTTCCCGTTCCCGCTTGTGGCCGAGGCCGTAGGGCCCCGTGGTGGCTGTCATTTCGTCCGCCATGCCGGTGACGGGCGCGCCCGCGGGATCGACGAACAGCAGGAGGATCCACCGCTCGGGGGCGACGACGCGGTGCGCCGCGCGGGCGGGAGCGAACGCGCTGCCGGTGCCCACCTCCCCGTGCGCGGCCGTCTGCAGGACGAATGGCCCCTCCAAACCGACGCTGAGCACCGCGACCGAGACGGAATGCAGGTCGACGCCGAGCTCCGGCCCGATGTACCCGGCGTGCCCCGGCCGCAACCACACCATCGGCGCCGTCGCCGGACCGCATATTTCCGAAAGCGCACCCACGGTCACAGCTGCCAGGGTATCGCTACGCCGCCGAGAACACGGTGGCCGACGAAGATCATCACGCACCGCCTGGAGGCACATCATGCGAGGCAGAGTTCCACCGCGAGTCCGGCTTCTGACCGCGCTCTCGACCGAGCCGGACTGGGATTCGATCACCCCGGCCCAGGTGATCGAATTACGCGAAGCGCAGCACCGCAGGCGCCGGTCCGTAGTCGGCCGGCTCGCCACCGGCAAGCCCGACCACGGCGCGCGGATCACCTCGTCGGTACTCGAGCTGCCGGGACGTCGGCTGGATCTGCGCGTGTACCAGCCCGCCCGAGGCGGCTCGAAGCTGCCGCTGATCGTCGCCTTCCACGGTGGCGGATTCATTCTCGGCGCGCCGGACCAGGACGACTGGCTGCTCAGTCACCTCGCGGCCAACTGCCCGGCGGTGGTCGTCTCGGTCGACTACCGGCTGGCGCCCGAGCACCCCGTGCCCGCACCCGTCCAGGATGCCTACGACGGCCTACCGCGCATCGTCGAGCAGGCCGCGGTATGGGGAGCCGATCGCACTCGGCTCGCCCTGCTGGGCTCCAGTGCGGGAGCCACCCTTGCGGCGCTCTCCGCGATCAGGGCGGTCGAACTCGGGCTGCCGGTGCGCGCACAGGTACTGCTCAACCCGCAGCTGGACTGGACCGACCGAGTCTTCGAGTACCCTTCGTTCACCGAGAACGCCGACAGCCCGACCGCGACCCCGGCCAATTGCCGTGCCGTGCAGCGTATCGCGCTGCCCACGTCATTCGACGCCCGCTCGATTTCGCCGCTGGCAGTCGAGAACCTGGCGGGACTCGCCCCGGCTTTGATCCAAGCCGTGGGTACGGATCCGCTGGAGGATCAAGCTCCTGCCTATGCCGAGCGGCTGCGACAGGCCGGAGTAGAGGTCACGCTGACCCACTATCCGGAGGCGGTGCACTCCTTCCTGAGCATGCCGGGACTGGTTCCCGCGGCTCGGCCCGCACGCGCGGAGATCCTCGGCCACCTGTACAGCCACTTGCTGGAGCGCTCGGGCGTACCGACGCGGTAGCGATCGCGCCCGAGCCCATGACGCCGTCGATCCGCACCGGGCGGATCAGGGTGCGATCGGGTGGAACGGGCGAGTCTCGTCGTGACCGGCGCGCACGACGCCGGCCGAGGATTCCGAGACCTCGTTCCACGCGCCCGGCAGGTCGCGCAGCGGCTCGGAAACCACGAATCGCGCCTCCTCGCCCAGTCGGCGCAGCGCTTCCACCTCCGGATGTAGAGCCCGCACTTTGGCGACATCGTTCGAATAGAACAGCGACCGCGTTCGGTGCTCGGTGGAGTACCGGAAGAACCACATCGACTCGCCGTCGGTGGTCGCGACCGTCATCTGTACCGGGGCTTCGATGCCGTACGCGCGGCTCACGTCCTCGACGAAGCCGACGGCACGAGCGACCGCGCCGAACGGGTCGTGGACGAGCCCGAAGGTCAGCGCGAGAAAGAAGAGGGTTTCGGAATCCGTGGAACCTTCGATGTCGGTGAACAGGGCCGGATCGACCGCCGTCATCAGATCGCGCCTGGTCGTCTGGAAATCGCGCAGCGATCCGTTGTGCATCCACAACCAGTGCCCGTGCCGGAACGGGTGACAGTTACTGCGCTGCACCGCCGTGCCGGTCGACGCGCGCACATGCGCGAAGAACAGCGAGGTACGCACCTGAGCCGCGATCTCGCGCAGGTTGCGGTCGTTCCATGCCGGTTCGACGTCCTTGAAAACCGCTGGTCGTGGGCCTTCGCCGTACCAGGCGATCCCGAAGCCGTCGCCGTTGGTCGTCGTCGCGCCGAGGCGGGAGTGCAAGCTCTGATCGATGAGGGAATGCACCGGCCGGAACAAAAGGTCCTCGGCCAGGATCGGCTCCCCCGAATAGGCCATCCACCTGCACATAGATCGATTGAAGCACTCCGATCGACGGTCGGCCACCAGCGCCGCGGTGGCCGCCGCCATCAGTTCGCCCGGCGTTGCGGCCCGGTCGGTGACGCTGTGCGAGCGTGGATCGGATCGATCCCGCATCGACCGGGCGCGCAGTCGCTGGGACGCACTCGGCGGACCCCCTGGTCCGTCCGAGAGACCGGCCCTATGCGGCAGGCGCGGCGCTCGCCGACCGCTTCCTGCGGTAGGGCAGGACGAACATGTACAGGCCGGTGCCCAGCAGCAAGAAGAGCGGGGGCAAAGGCAGATAGAACACCCAGATCGCGGACTCGGTGAGCCCCAACGCGGCGGCGATGAAGCAGACGATCACGGTCGCCGTGAACGTGAGGGACATCCAGCGGTGCAGCTGCCGGTACCAGTTGTTGCGAGTCATTGTGTTCTCCTCTTTCTGCACGATCGGTCGATGACAGCTGCCCAGCGGCGACCGCCACCGGTTTCGTGCGGTGGGTTCTCGGGTGATTTCCGTGCCGGTCACGGATGGATTCGAAGCCGGACGGCTCCGGCGGGCGGACTACCGCTCGTCGAGTACCTTGCCGTCCAGTACGGAGTGGCCGATCGTCAGCGTCGCGGTCGCCGCGGCCAGCGGGAAGTTCCCCACTCCGGCCCTTGCCGCGCGCATCGCCTCGGCCGACTCCCAGCGCCAGATATCGAGGTAGGACCCGTCGTCCTGCCGAATCAAGGTGGCCGCGGTGAACGCCGCGTCAACCGACCGGATGCTCCGGATCAGCCGGGTCCGCTGTTCGAGCAGTTGCGCCAGCATGCCGGTCACGACGACGTATCGATGCGTTCGCACGACTGCCATGGCCCTGCCCTCTCATCTCGGATCCTGGTTGGCACCGTTCCTCCCACCGGGTCGCTTTCTCCTGTGCCTCACAGTTTTCCGCCGTGCGGCTGCGCGAACAATGAGCAATCGCGAAACGCCGGTTGCGCCGGGGGTTAACGATGAGGACTATGACGGGGTGGAGTTACGCGAGATCGAGATCTTCTTGACCCTTGCCGAGGAGTTGCACTTCGGCCGGACCGCTGAGCGGCTGCACATCTCCACACCCCGGGTGAGTCAGACGATCGCCAAGCAGGAAAGAAGGATCGGCGCTCCCCTGTTCGAGCGAACCAGCCGCAAAGTCACTTTGACACCGCTGGGCGAACAGTTGCGCGACGACCTCCAGGCGGGTTATCGCCGAATCCTCGAGGGCATGGAGTCGGCCGCGAACGCCGCCCGTGGCGGACCGGACACCTTGACGCTGGGAGTGCTGGGGCCGATGTGGCAGGACCTGGCTCCCATGACGGCGTTGTTCAGGACCCGCCATCCGCACGTCGAATTCCGCGTGCGCGAGATCCGGATCGACGACCCGTTCGGCCCCCTCCGCAGCGGCGACGTCGACGTGGCCTTGGTGGCACTGCCCGTGCGGGAACCGGACCTGCGGGTGGGGCCGCCGGCCTTCACCGAGCCCATCGTGCTGGTGGTCGGGCGCACGCACGAGTTGGCGAACCGTTCCTCGGTGGGCTTGGCCGACTTGGGCGGCTACCAGATCCTTCCCTCCGGGTTGCCGATTCCGGACTACTGGGAGGAGTCGTTCTCGCCGCTGGCTTCGAGCCCGCGGGATACCGGCGCTCCCGCTCCCACACGGGAGGAGGTCCTGTGGACCGTGACAACCGGCGCGGCGGTGGCCTTCGCCTGCGGGCAAGGGATCAAGTACTACGACCGTGGCGACGCGGTGTACCTCCCGATCGACGAGGGGCCCACGCTGAGCTGGGGTCTCGTCCACCGTGCCGAGCCGGTCGGTCGCTGGGTCGCGGAATTCGCGCGCGTCGCCACCGACCTCGGGCCGATCGACCTGACCCTCGATCTCGATCCGTCCACCCTGCACCGCCTGCGCTCGGTGAGCTAGCGCGTCCGACGCGCCGGATATGGCACCGCCCATCGCCGGCGAGTGGTTGATCGGCTGATCGGCGGGGCTGCCCGACGGCCGGTTTCGATCTGCGTGAACGTAATGCTGGCTGTGCCGCGCCATGGGTGGTTTCCTCGGACCCGACCGTCAGGTTCGAGCGAAAGGCCCCGCGTGTCCGCCGATCACACAGCAGCCGACACCGGAACCGCCGTGCGGGTGGTGCGACTGGAGTACTACTCCGCCGTCGACCCACGCACGCGCGCGGCGTAACACCTCAGGAGAAAGATGACTCGAGTTCGTTATCGGCGAGTGCGCGGCGAATTGTCTCCCCGCTGGTACCGGCCGGAAACAACCGCCCTTTTCGCGATCCCGCGAATCACTCGCCGCGTGCCGTCCAGGACCGAAAACGCAGCATAGATTAGTCTATTACGGCTCGCGTATCCGGTGACTACGCGTACACAGGCGCCGATTGATCGTCGGCCGACGATGGGAATCCCGTGAATCTATGGAGTTACGTCCGGGGACGGGGAGAGGTTTTGGCATTCCTCACCTATCAGCACGCCTCCTTGGCGTTTCAGACAGTCCTGGTCGGAACCGTCGTCGCTGTCCTGATCGCGGTGGCGGTTTATCGGCTCCCGTTGCTGGCCGCGCTTTCCCTGACCTCCAGCCGGGTCGCGCTGACGATCCCTTCGCTGGCGTTGCTGGCGATTCTGTTGGTCCCGTTCGGGCTGGGCGTGGTTCCGTCTTTCGTCATGTTGGCGTTCTTCGCGGCGTTGCCGGTGATCGGCAACGCGATCGTGGGTTTGCGGTCGGTACCGGCCTCGGTCGTCGAATCCGCTCGTGGCATCGGGTTTTCGCGATGGCGCATATTGCTGACCGTCGAATTGCCGATCGCCTGGCCGGTGATCCTCACCGGCATCAGGGTGTCGACCCAAATGATCGTCGGCGTCGCGGCCATCGTCGCCTATGTACTCGGACCGGGCCTCGGATCATTGATCTTCAACGGCCTCTCCCGCCTCGGTGGCGCGAACGCCCTGGAGATGGCTCTGACCGGCACCATCCTCATCGTCGTCATCGCGCTGGTGTTCGACGCGCTCCTCGTCCTGCTCGGGCGCCTCACCATCGCAAAGGGACTCGCATGACCGACGACGTGACCAGTCAGCCCGCCCCGGCGACACCGGAACGCAATGTGACCGGTGCGTCCATCGAACTGGACTCGGTCGTCAAGCGCTACAAAGGCCAGCAGAAGCCCGCGGTCGAGCGTCTCGACCTCCAGATCGAGGCAGGTGACATCGTCGCGTTCGTCGGCCCCTCCGGCTGCGGCAAGACGACCACCCTCAAGATGATCAACCGCCTGATCGAGCCCACCGAAGGCAGGATTCGCATCGGCGGCCGGGACGTCACCGAGGAGGACCCCGACAAACTGCGGCAGTCGATCGGGTATGTCATCCAGTCCGGTGGCCTGTTCCCGCACTGGTCGGTCGCCAAGAACATCGGCGCCATCCCACGGGTGCTCGGGTGGGACAAGAAGCGGATCGCCGAACGCACCGAGTACCTGCTCGATCTGGTCGGCTTGGACCCGGCCGCTTTCGCCGACCGGCTGCCCAAGGACATGTCCGGTGGACAACAGCAGCGGGTCGGCGTCGCACGCGCGCTCGCGGCGGACCCCCCGGTCCTGCTCATGGACGAGCCCTTCGGCGCGGTCGATCCGATCACCCGCGCGCGCCTGCAGGACAGCCTGATCGCGATCCAGCACGAACTCGGCAAGACCATCGTGATCGTCACGCACGACTTCGAGGAAGCCACCAAGCTCGGCGACAAGGTGCTCATCCTGTCGGAAGGCGGGCACGTCGAGCAGTACGCGCGCCCGGAGGAGATCCTCACCGACCCGGCGACGCCGTTCGTGCAGGAGTTCGTGGGGTCCGGCGCGAAACTGGCGTATCTGACCGTCTCGCGGGTGCGCGACGTGGCCTACGACGACGTGATCACCGCTCGAGTCGGTGAGTCGGCGCAGGGTGTGATCGCCCGCGCCAAGGCTGCCGGACACACCTGGGTCGTCGTGGTCGACGAGGCCGGGCGGCCGCGGTCGTGGCCCTCGCTCGCGGAGCTGGCGACCAAACCGGAGGTCTCCGACTACCTCGATCGCCGGTTGCCGGTCGTCGCCCGATCCTCGACCCTCAACGACGCGCTCGACGCCATGCTCGCCACCAGCCAAGGCGCCGCACTCGTCACCGACGGCCGCGGCGCGGTGATCGGCTCGCTCGCCATCGGTTCGGTGACCGAGGTGATCCGGAACAAACTGGCCGAGGGGCGCGCCGACGAGGAGGAGCTGTCCTACGAGACGTACATCGACGGCACCGACCCGGCGCCCACGCCGGTGGTCGCCGCCGATGACGAACCGGGATCGGCCGGGCAGTCATGAGCCGTCTGCGCCGCGTTCCGATCGACGTCTGGTTCGAGCCGATCATCATCCTCGTCATCGGGATCGGATACGTCATCTGGTATCGGTCCACGACGTTCACCCCGACCGAGAAGGCGTCCCTGGGTTGGGCCAACCTGCGGACCACGATCCTCGCGCACATCGAGCTGACAGCGGTGGCCACGGTGATCGTGGTGGTCGTCGCGATTCCGCTGGGCATAGCGTTGACCCGCCCCGCCTTACGACGGCTGGAGCCGATCGCGGTCAATATCGCCAATATCGGTCAGGCCGCGCCCGCGGTCGGGCTGCTCGTCCTGTTCACCTTCTGGCTGGGCACCGGGTTCCGGACGGCGATCGTCGGACTCGTCGTGTACGCGGTCCTGCCGATCCTGCAGAACACGATCGTCGGGCTCCGGCAGGTGGATCAGCGCACTATCGAGGCGTCGCGGGGCATCGGCTATTCGGCGACGCGGACGCTGCTGCAAGTCGAGCTACCGCTCGCGGTGCCGGTGATCCTCAACGGTGTGCGTACCGCGCTGGTCATTCTGGTCGGTACCGCGACGCTGAGCACCTTCATCGGCGCGACCAGCCTCGGCACGCTGATCACCACCGGCGTCACCCTGTTCCTGCCCAAGCTGCTCATCTCCGGCGCCATCCTGGTCGGGCTCCTGGCGTTGATCATCGACTGGCTCGGCAGACTGGTCGAACTGGCCGCGACCCCGCGAGGTATCGCATGAGATCGCCACGCGCCCGACTGCTCACTCTGCTCTCCGCGTTCGCGCTGGCGACGGCGCTCACCGGCTGCGGACTGGTGAGTTCGTCCGGAACGTTCCACGACGCGCGACTGCCGGACGGCGCACGGCCTCTGGCGGGCGCGAAGCTGGTGGTCACCTCCAAGAGCTTCACCGAGGGCGTACTGCTGGGCAAGATCACCGCGACCTACCTGGCCGCGGCGGGCGCCGACGTCACGGACCTGACCGGGGCGCCGGGTTCGGCGTCGTCTCGCCAAGCCCAGCTCAACGGTGACGCCGATGTGCTCTGGGAGTACACCGGCACCGGTTGGGTGAACTACCACAACCAGACCGAGACGATCTCGGACCCGACCGAGCTCTGGCAGCGGGTCCACGACGTCGAGAAGCGCGAACACGATCTGGAGTGGCTACCGCCGGCCAACTTCAACGACACATACGCGTTCGGCGCGTCGACTCCGAACGCCGAACGCCTGAAGGTTCGGTCCCTGTCCGACGTGGCCGCGTTACCGGTCCCCGACCGGACATTCTGCGTGGACGACGAATTCTTCAGTCGCGCGGACGGTTTCATCCCGATGCTGCGGAAGTACGGGATTCCCTACAACGACCCGAACGGTGTCCCGGCCGGCAACGTCACGCGGATGGACGCAGGCGTCGTCTACACGGCGACGGCCAAGGGCGCCCCGTGCAACTTCGGCATGATCTACACCACCGACGGCCGGGTCAAGAACTTGAACCTGGTCGTCCTCGACGACGACGCGAAGTTCTTCCTGCCCTACAGTGGCACGGCGGTCGTGCGGGGCGCCGTCATCGACCGCTACCCGCAGCTGCGCCCCCTGCTCGGGACGATCTCCCAGCATCTCACCGATGAGTTGATGCAAGACCTGAACAGTCGCGTCGACATCGATGGAGAGGACCCCGCCGACGTCGCCTACGACTGGCTGAAAAGCGAGAAGCTGATCGAGTAAGGAGTACCTGTAGCGTAGGACGGAACTTCGGAGTGGATTCGGTCAGCGCAGCTGTTCAGCCACCTGCTCCAAGCCGTTCCTGATCAACTGCCCATACTCGTCGTCGCCGAGGGCGCCGATCGTCTCCTGTGCACGACGGAGGTGCTCACGCGCACGATCGAGGTCGCCCAATAACAGCTACTGCGACATTCGATTTCAGATACCCAAGTCTTCCTCACTGGACCACAACTGGTCGCCCCACTCGGCAGCGCCGGCACAGCCCGGCCATGGCCAGGCGCGAGTGATGCATGTCGGGCGATGGCCCGAATGCGGGCGGCTCCGAATCAGGTCGTGTGGCGAATGATCGAGCCGGCGATCCGCTCGGTGAGTCCCGGCGAGAAGAACGGGTGGTGGCCCATTCCAGGCACGATCTCCAGGTGCGCCGCCGGGATCTGCGCCGCGAGGGCTTCACCGTGGACTCGGGGGAACAGCGGGTCATCGCTGCCATGCAAAACCAAAGTGGCTGCGGTGATGCGGGACAAGGACGCTCGCCGGTCGTCGTCCCAGCGCCGCCCGGCGAGATCGTGATTCGAGGCGGCGGCGAGGTTGTCGGCCCGTGCGTAGCAGTGTTCGACGAACCGCCGCGCGGCGGCCTCGTCGAAGGGCAGGACATCGCCGTTGAGCAGTCGCCAAGTCTGTACGTCGGCGTCCATGCACTGCTGGACAGTGGTACGGGGCGCCTTCGCGGAGGCCGTCAAGTGGTTCAGGAACCGGGCCGTCGGGGGCGGGAGTTCGTCGGCCGCAGCCGGTTGACCTGACAGTGCCCGCGCCCATGCCGGGCCGGGGTTGTCACCCATGGGAGAGGAAGCCATGGCCGTCAGCGTGCGGACACGGGTCGCCTGATGAACGGCGAGCCACTGCCCGATCGCCGCGCCCAGCGACGTCCCCACGATGTGCGCCGCCGTTACGCCGTGACCGTCGAGAACAGCTGCCGTGTCAGCGGCCATGTCGGCGAGCGCGTACGGGCGCGTTGCGAAATCGACGGAGTCGGAACGGCCGGTGTCACGATGATCGAACCGGATCACCTGCCGACCGCTGTTCACGAGAGCTTCCACCAGCTCATCGGGCCAGCCGATGCCCTGCGTAGAGGTGCCCATGACCAGCAAAACGGTGGGGTCATCAGGGAAACCGAAACGCTCGGTCCACAACTGAACTCGCCCGGAACGAACGAATTTCTCATCACCAGAAAGCATGCCGGGCACCATAGCGGTCCCCGGACATACCGAAAGTCGCTATCCGTTGTAAATGAAAACGGTGCTCATGAGATAATAAAAAGGCAGGCGAGCGCACCTTCAGCCGCTACGCACCGCGGCTCGATGAGGTGTTCGTCCGAGGACACTCCGATCAGGTCTTCACGTCGAGCAATCCTGATCGACATCGTTGGGTTCGGTGGCACGTTGGTTACGAGCACCCCGAGTGTCACAAGACCGTTCCCTCGATACAGCAACACGCCGTCGCATCGCAGTGCAGAGCGATCCTCGAGCATGCGTAGATTCGATTCCAGATTTGTCTTCAACCAGATTCGAAGAACCCCCCGGATACACTTACCGGCCGTCGTCGACATGTCAGGTTCCCCCTGTGTCCCCCGTCGTGCCCGGCGCCTACGATCCGTTCATGGCGGAGATCAGCAGTGAGCGGCGGGACAAGGTCGCGGTCATCACCGTGCACGACCCGGATCGACGGAACGCGTTGACACCGGCGCTCTCCGAACAGCTGGCCGCCGCGGTGGCCGAGGCGGAGCGCGATACCGGCGTGCACGCGGTGATCGTCACCGGAACTCCGCCCGCGTTCTGCGCGGGTGCCGATCTCAGTGCTCTCGGCGCGGCCCGTGAGCAGGGTCTCCGGGTGATCTACGACGGATTCCTCGCGGTCGCGCGATGCACCCTGCCGACCATCGCCGCGGTCGGCGGCGCGGCCGTCGGCGCGGGTCTCAATCTCGCGCTGGCCGCCGACGTACGGATCGCCGGTCCCCGCGCCCGGTTCGACGCGCGATTCCTGCGGCTGGGCATCCATCCCGGCGGCGGGATGACCTGGATGCTGCAACGCGCCGTCGGGCCGCAACGAGCCGCCGCGATGACGCTGTTCGGGGAGATCCTCGACGCCGAAGCCGCGCTCGCCGCCGGATTGGCGCACCAGGTGATCGACGGAGATCACGACGCACTGCTCGCCGGCGCGCTCGACTTCGCCGCGGGCGCCGCCGAAGCGCCGCGCGACCTGCTGATCACCACCAAGCGCACCATGCGCCACACCGCGAACCTCGACGCGCACGCGGACGCCGTCGACGCCGAGATCGTGCCGCAGGTCGCCTCGCTCGATTCCCCGGAATTCGCCGCGCGGCTGGCGGCGAAGAAGGCCGAGATCAGCCGATCCAGTTGACCTTCAGCGGAGGCGGCTGCGCCCTGCAGCGATCCGATCAGGCCGGAGTCGTCCTCCGGAGACACCTGCGATGGACCACTCGACCAGGCGCTCGAGGAAGACGCGAGCGCCGGAGAACTCGACACGCAGGGCGCGGGCCCGAACGTCACCAGGTGGTACCGACGTCTGCTGTCCAAAAGCGGCGACACCACCGGCACGATCGCGATCGGGGCCGCGGGCGGACCACTCGGCCGAGCCCTTGCCGCCTACTTCGGGCTGTGCATCGCCGCTCGTCGATCGAGTGCGGGTGGCCGGAACCGCTCCGGCCACCCCTGTCCTCAGCTGGTGGCAGCGCCGAACCATTTCGGCAGCTGGTTGGTCAGGTCCTGCTGATCTGCACCGACCCACGCCACATGGCCGTCCGGTCGCAACAGCACCGCGGGCGCCGCCAATTCCTCGCTGACATCGACGACGTGGTCCACCCGGTCGGCCCAGCCCGCCACCGAGAGCAGGCCGGTCTGGTCGAGCAGCAACCCGCGGCCGCCGTGCATCAGCCCGTAGAGGCGTCCCCGCTTCAGCCCTACGTCCCGCATTCGACGGCCGAGCAGTTCGTGCCCCTCGCCGAAGTCGTAGCGAACGCCGGTCGCGGTGATGAGCTCGGTGACGTACCGGTTCACCTCCTCGAAGTCCATCAGGTTCGAGAACAGCTCGCGCAGCGCGGTCGCACCCGGATCGGTCCCCAGCAGCGTGATCTGCGCACGGGTGTTCTCCAGCACGCGGGCGCCCACGGGGTGCCGTTCGGAGTGGTAGCTGTCCAGCAGCCCCTCCGGCGCCCAGCCGGCGACCTCGGCGGCCAGTTTCCAGCCGAGGTTGAACGCGTCCTGGATGCCGAGGTTGAGCCCCTGTCCACCGGTCGGCGGGTGGATGTGCGCCGCATCCCCGGCCAGCAGCACCCGCCCGACGCGGTAGCGATCGGCCTGCCGGGTGGCGTCGCCGAAGCGGGACAGCCAGCGCGGTGAGTGCGCCCCGAAGTCGAGACCCGCGACCGCGCGCAACTGCTGCTTGAACTCCGTGAGAGTCGGTGCGCTCGCGCGGTCCTCGGCCACACCGTCCGCAGGCACGACGACGCGATACGTCCCGTCGGCGAGGGGTTGCGCGTCGAACCGCTTCTGCGTCTTGTGCACTTCTTCGACAACGGCGGCGACCTTCGCCGGGTCCTCGGTCAGCTCCATGACACCCAGCAGCGTCTCCACTGTTGCGGATTCACCAGGGAATCCGACGCCGAGCAGCTTGCGCACTGCACTGCGCCCGCCGTCGCAGCCGACGAGATAACGCGAGCGCAGCCGCGTGCCGTCCGCCAGCTCGACGGTGACGCCGTCGTCGTCCTGGCTCAGCCCGACCAGTTCGCAACCGCGCCGGACCTCGGCCCCGAGTTCGAGAGCACGCTCGTTGAGCAGCCGTTCGGTGACCGGTTGCGGAGTAGCGAGGCCGTACGGGTGCGCGGTGTCCAATTGTTCCGGCCACGGCTTGACGACGCCGCCGAACAATCCGCCCACCTGGAACTTCTCACTGACCGCGAGGAACCGGTCCAGCAGACCACGCTGGTCCATCATCTCGACGCTGCGCGTGTGCAAACCCTGCCCGCGGGACTGCTCGGTCGGTTTCGACTCCTTCTCCAGCACGAGCGTAGGCACGTCGTGCAGCCGCAATTCGCCGGCCAGCATCAAACCGGTCGGTCCGCCGCCGGCAATGATCACATCAACCATCGAAAACCTTTCGCATATTTCGGCCGGCTTGCCCGCGCGGTCCCGCGGCGCACCCGCACGTCCGTGCCGGAGTACCCGCGACCACACCGCGAGGCGCACCGACGGTCGACGTCCCGCCGGACTCATGCGTCGACAGGAGCGTACGTACTCGCGAACCCCTGTTTTCGCAGGATCTGGCTTCGGCTGGAGATTCTGCAGCACGACCAGGGGCTTGCCGCAAGGCCCGGGGTGCGCTATATGTTGAGAGTGGCAGGGAGTGAACAACCTCCTTGCCTTTCTTTTGTCATCGAGGCTCAGCGCGCGGACGGCCTGCGCCACGGTGAGCCGATCACGTTGCGGCGCCTCAGTAGCAGGCCTGCTCACCCGAAGCGTCATCTTCACTGACTGGTTCGATCCGATGTTGCTCGGGATTTCGCCGACTCGAACCGGCCTAGACCAGTTTTCCGAGGCGGCTGGTGAACGCGGGGATCTTCGAGGCGGCCAGCAGGGCCCGGAACTGCCAGCTGTCGTCCCGCGGCAGGATTCCGGCGCGTTGCGTGACATCGAAAGCGTCGTAGAGGGTTTCGCCTTCCTCCATCAGGCCGTCCGCGTTGAAGTGGTAGCGGTCCACGGCCGGGCACTGGATGAATCGGCCGTCTCCGTAGAGCGCGGGCGCGCTGTCGTCGTACGGATACAAGCGCAGCGGGCCGGTCCAATGGCCGCTGCCGATGTAGCGAATGACCGTGCGCACCCGGCCTTCGGGCGTCACGTCGAGGTAGACCTGGCCCGGCAGCGGATCGTAGCGCCAGTCCGCAATGGCGTCGAAGAAGGCGAAGTTGTACTTCACGAACTCGTCGATGCCGACGATCGTACGGCCGAAGGTGGTCACATCGGTGTAGCGCACGTCGGCGGTGTAGAGCTCGTGGTTGAGGCTCATGTCCCGGACCAGAAAGCTCCACCAGTACTTCTTCGCCCAGTCCAGCAACCAGCTCACATCGTTGCCGAGCTTGCCGTAGTGGGTCAGCTTGCGTTCGAACTCGCCGAACCACTCCTCGGTGGTGGCCTGTAGCTCCGATTCCGGAATCGCGCGGATCCGTGCCGCGCGGTTGGTATGGAGGTATTCCGGAACCGGTTTCGACAATCGGGGACGACGCAGGGCCTGCTGAAATTGTTCGTCGCTGAACATGGGCACCCTTTCACCACGGCCTCGATCATGGTCTTCGGAGCAGCGCCGAAGGAATCGGTAGCGCCCGGAGGCCGAGACCCGCCGTCAGCCCGTTTTCGGGCGGACAGTTGGGCGTGGCCGCACCCAACTTGAATCACATGATTCATCTGGAATCAGGTGGTGTCAACAGGTGCCGCCGCGGCGCGATGCGAGGATGAGCTGGTGAGTTCGCCCAAACTCTGGCGTGGCCAGACGCTGCGAGACCGATCCGAGGACCGCCGCGAGCAGCTTCTGGACGTCGGTCTCGAACTGCTCGGCACCGCGGGGACGAGCGCGGTGACGATGCGGGCGGTCACGCGCCAGGCCAACCTGAGCCCGCGTTACTTCTACGAGAGCTTCGACAGGCGCGAAACTCTGATCACCGCCGTCTACGACCGCGTCGAAGCAGCCTTGCGCGATCGGCTCTCCGCCATCGCACCCGCCGATGCGCAGGCCGGCGTGCGATCGGCGCTGGAGATCTGCGCGGGCTTCTTCGAGGAGGACCCGCGCCGCGCTCGGGTGCTCCTGCGCGAGCCACTCGCCGATGACCATCTGCGCCGCCATATCGCCCTTCGCACGCCGACGGTCATCCGAGCCATGGCGCCCGTGCTCGGTCCCGCCGCCGACGGACTGTTCGCCAGCAGCGACGAAACCCTCGCCGCCATCGGCACCGCTCTCGCCGGCGCACTGACCGCGATCTACCTCGATTGGGTCGACGGCCGCCTGCCGATCGACCGGGACACCCTCGTGGACACCGCCGTCGGCATCGTCGTCGCGCTCCTGGGGATCGCATTCGAGCTCTGACACGAGAGGCGCGCCTTCGATATTCTCGGCTGTACCGTCGTCATCCAGGAGACGCATGCCCACCGCAATTCGCCGCCCGACCCGGACGCTGGCGCCATTCGCCGCGGGCGCACTGCTGGTCAACGCCGTGCCGCATGCGGTGAAGGGGCTCACCGGGGAACGATTTCCGACTCCGTTCGCGAGTCCGCCGGGTGTCGGCCTGTCCTCCCCGACCCAGAACATCGCGTGGGGAGCGGTCAACCTCGCGGCAGGCACCGCGCTCTTGCGCGGACGTAGCCGGACGAAAAGCGAAAACATCGCGGCGGTCGCCGGTGGCGCTGTGATGGCCTTCGGCCTCGCCTTCTATTTCGGCAGGCTGGACCTGGCCGGCCGGGACTGACGCACGGCGGTAGGCGGCATGAACCGATGGCCCAGCGGCATCGAAACATTCTCCCCTTCGATTACAAATAGCCCTGGCCTCGCGCCGGCCCGTTCGCGCGGACAGGCTGGGCCTGTGTACGCCCGACCGGCAACGCCCCGATCATCTCGCGGTGATCGAATTCCGTCCCTGGGCCACTCCGCCCGAGGGAATCCATACCCGGGCGCTGGCCATCGACCTGCGACGCACCGACCGGCTTCCGATGACCGAACCAGCGGGCTTCGCCGAGATCCTGCCCCGGCTGCGGATGCTCACCTCGCCGCACGAGGTGGAACTCGACGTGCCGGCCGACAGCGCCCGGGCCCCGACTGGCCGCGGCTTCGGAGCAGGCTGGGGCTCTGCGCCGAGACGATCTGCTGTATCAGGCCGGATTACAGTGGTGGGCGGGGCATTCCGAGATTTCCGAGGGGGTGCCGCCCACCGCGCTGGTGCCGGATGCGGAGTTCGCCCGGGTCGACATCGGCCGCGCGTTTCCCGCCGCGCCGCGTTCGATGCGGCGTGCCCAGCTCGAGCATCGCGCCGCACTGCTCGTACTCAGCACCGAAGGCGATTCGGTGACACACTGGCTGCGCACCGGCGAGGCACTGTCGGCCGTCCTGCTGGAGTGCACCGCCGCGGGGCCGGCGACGTGCGCGCTGACCCACATCGCCGAACTGCCGACCACCCGCGGACTGCTCGCGGGGCCTCATCCCCCGCCCGGGATCACCGCAGGTGCTGATCCGCGTCGGCACCGCACCCGACGACGCGAACATGATGCCGCCGACTCCGCGGCGACCGGTCATGGAAATCTTCACCGTCACCGGCTCCCACTGATCCCACGCGACCCCTACCGCCGCTCGACGGCGGGCACGGTCGCGTCCGGGTGACCATGGTCCCGTCAGTGCGGGCACGTTGCCTCTCACCGGTCCGGGCGCGAACGAGCAGTCTCTTCGGTATGGGACAGGAAATCCTCCGTATCGCGGTCGTGCGAAACGGGATCCCACCGGCACGATCAGCCATGATTCACCCGTGAAAGGCATCTCCCATGAGCTACCACCGCGACCCCCTCGCACCAGCGGTGCACACCGCGCACGAGTGGCTGCGCACTCTCGCCGACGGACTCGCCACCGAAGACCGCGCATTCGCGCACCGCGCATTGCGCGCCTGGCTGCACACTGTGCGTGACCGCATCGGCGTCAACGCGGCCGCGCACCTGAGCGCCCAGCTTCCCGAACTCCTGCGCGGGATCTTCTACGAGGGCTGGGTCCCCGCGCGGGTCCCCGTCGCGCACGACGTGCCCTCGTTCCTCGATCAGTTCGCGCGGGAAGCAGGCGTATCCCGCGACGAGGCCTACGCGCTGGCCGGTGCCGTCACCGACGCGCTGGCCGAGCTGTTCTCGCCCGGGCAACTCGACCACGTGTTCGCGTTGCTTCCGGACGATATGCGGGCCGTCCTGCGCGGATCCGACCTGGCGGGCACCTTGCAGGAAACGGCGGTCACCCGGCCGGTATCGTCGCGCTTCGACGAACTGGACAACCGGTTGCGAGCACTGACCGACGCGGTGGCGGTGCTCGCTCGCAGCCTCGAGGAAACCGCCGGTGGCGCTGCGCAAGACACCGCGAGAGTTTCCGCCGCCCAGCAAGCCCACCGGATCCTGATCGCCGAGGGGCTCACCCGCGCCGACACGCCGACCGGCTGATCCGTTCCAGCAGCCGCACCGCCCTCGACGCCCCCGCAAACGGTCCGATCGAGCTGGGGTAGCGTCTCGCCGCGCCTGCCGGATCCGGGAAGAGGACTTTGGTCCGTACCGAGCCGCCTGCCCGATGCGTAGTGTCGATCGCGCAACTGCTCCCCCGGATTGGACGCCAGCATGATCACGGTGTTTCTGGTCGACGACCACGAAATCGTCCGGCGCGGTCTCGTGGACCTGCTCGCCGACGACCCGGAACTGTCGGTCGTCGGCGAGGCGGGCGATGTCGCCCAAGCCCTCGCACGGATTCCGGCGCTGCGGCCGGACGTCGCCGTACTGGATGTGCGCCTGCCCGACGGCAACGGGATGGAACTGTGCCGGGATCTGCTGTCGAAAGTGGATGATCTGCGCTGCCTGATTCTCACCTCGTTCACCGACGAGCAGGCCATGCTGGACGCCATCCTGGCCGGGGCCAGCGGTTACGTGGTCAAGGACATCAAGGGCATGGAGTTGGCGAAGGCGATCAAGGAGGTCGGCGCCGGGCGCTCACTGCTGGACAACCGCGCCGCGGCCGCCTTGATGCAACGACTACGGGCCGACACCGAACAGGGCCCGCTGGCCGGGCTCACCGAACAGGAACGCAAACTGCTCGACCTGCTCGGCGAAGGGCTGACCAATCGGCAGATCGCCCAGCGCATGTTCCTGGCCGAGAAGACGGTCAAGAATTACGTCTCCCGGCTGTTGGCCAAGCTCGGCCTGGAACGGCGGACCCAGGCAGCCGTCTATGCCTCCAAACTCCGATCCCGGCCGTCCGGCTCCCAGATCGACTTCTGACCCTCGGCCGACACCTACTCGGTCCGCGATACGCTCTCCCAACTGCGGCTGCGCGAGTTGCTGGGCGAGGTCGAGGATCGCATCGAGCAGATCATCGACGCCCGCGACCGGATGGACGGCCTGATCGAGGCCATGCTGACCGTCACCTCCGGACTGGACCTGGATCGCACCCTGCGCACGATCGTGCACACCGCGATCTCCCTGGTCGACGTCCCCTACGGCGCGCTGGAGCCGGAACCGGCCGACCACGCCGAAGCCGTGGTGCGGGAAGCGCTCAGCAACACCGTCCGGCATTCCGGCGCGGCGTCGGTCTCGGTCGAGATCACCTTGGCCGACGACTTGACCATCGTCGTCGAGGACGACGGGTGCGGCATGCCCGGCGAGGTCACACCGAGCGGCCTGACGAATCTCGCGCGGCGCGCGGAGGAGGCGGCCGGCAGTTTCACGGTCGCTTCCGGTACCGGCAGCGACGGAGACAGCGCGGGAACGAGGCTGTGCTGGAAAGTGCCGCTGCGCTGACCGCGACACGTCCGGATGGGCCGCCCGTGGCTCGGCTTCGGGAGAACCGGCCTCTTGCCGTGTCTCTCGCTGATGACGTTTCTTGGTCCAGTACCGGCCCGGCACGCGGCCCAACTTCTACGACCCCGTATGTGCACGCTCGAGACCCGTGCTGATCGTGCTGACCGTGACCCGCCTGCGCCGGCTCGGCACGAGGACGGTCGGATGGCCGACGCCCCAGGCGGCACCACCGCAGATCAGCACCTCGGCACGGGCGGCGAGCCGGTGAGCACCGTCGAGGTCGGCTGATCGGCGAAGGTCACCCGCTGTGGGATGGCGTCGCGGCGGCGGAGGCCGACGCACTGGGAGACATAGGCGATCGGGGCGCGGACGCCTCATCGGGCACGGCGAGGCGGGCGCGAAGCCGGCACGGCCGGTGCCGCCGGTCAGCACAGTGGCAAGGCATCAAAAACCGCCAATCACAACATCTTCCGCGCCACTGTGGTGTCGAATTGCCGTGATCGACGGTGTTGTGGATGACCGATGCAATCAGTCAGGAGTGCCCGCGTGCCACATGAAATCTATTCGGCTGTCTTTCCCCATCTGGATGCGGACCTGGACCGCATCCGCAACGTTCTCGGACCCGTTCACCTGGAGGGCAGACCCGAACTCGCTGCGCTCACCGACGACGGGCCGGGCACCTCGCGACGGCTGGTCCGCCCCACGTTGACCCTGTTGTCGTACTATCTGCTCGCCGATCCCGCGGCCCCGGCCGACGATCGGGTCGTGCGCGCCGCCGCAGCCGTCGAGTTGCTGCATCTGGGCTCGCTCTACCACGACGACGTCATCGATCACGCATACGAGCGTCGAGGCCGTCCCAGTGCCAATGTGGTGTGGGGTTCGCATATGGCCGTACTGGGCGGGGATTCCGTGATGCTCACGAGCGTGCGCATGCTGGCCGAACTCGGGCAGCGCGAGGTTCTCGCGGGAGCCATCGCGGGGGAGCAAATGTGCGCGGGCATGGTGATCGAGGCCGCCGACCTCTACACGGCGTCCCGCAGCGAGCAGTCCTACCTGGACGCGATCGACGGCAAGACGGCGGCGGTGCTCTCACTGGCCTGCCGGGTGGGCGCGATGCAGGCCGGCCGGTCCGAACGTCAGGAAGAGGCGCTGTCACTGTTCGGCCGCTACTTCGGGCTGGCTTACCAGCTGTGTGACGACATCCTGGATCTGACTTCGACACCCGAGGAGATGGGCAAGCCCGTCAACGCCGATCTGCTGGAGGGGATCTACACGCTTCCGGTGATCCGCGCGGCCGCCCGCGACCGAAACCTTGGTCGCCTACTGCACAGCAGGATGACGCGTGAGCAAGCCGAAAGTGCCCGCGAACTCGTCATCGCCTGCGGCGCCGTGGACGAAACACAGGCGACCGCTGACGATTTCCTGGACCGGGCAGCCGAACAGCTCTCCACCCTGCCCGTCGATCCGCGCGTCCGCCAGGCGATGATCGCTTACGCCCGGTCCACACTCGACCGGCGAACTGCCGAGTCCGCGGTCGCGCGGCAGTCGACGCGGCCACCCCGAGCGCACGGTGGTGGACTTGCGCCGCAGCTGGCTCAATGGCTGAGGAACTGGCTGTTGGATACCGGCCTTGCCCTCTCCCCTGCCGAGGCCGACTACCACCGGTGGACGGGAGCGATCCGGATCCCGGCCCAGACCCTGGCCCCAGCTGCGGACGCGACTCGTGAACAGACGGCCTACGCAATGGCCGTGCTGGTCCTCGCTTGGGACGACCTCTTCGAGGATCCGCAGCTGAGGGATCCGGAAGCGGTCACCGCGTTGCGGCGTGGCATGGTCGCGACACTGCGCCAGGACCCGGCGAGGCCGTGGCGACGCGGCGCGATTCCGGCGGCTTGGGCCAGTCTGTGGCCGCGGCTGCGCGCGGGCCGGACCACCCGCTGGCAGGAGCGGTTCCTCGACGGCATCGAGGAGTGGTTCGAAGCCGCCGAACGCGAAGCGCATCATCGCATCAGCGGCTACGTCCCTGCCACAGCCGACTACCTGCCGCTGCGGATGTCGACCAGTGGGATCGAAACCGCCATCGCCTGCATGGAGGTGTACCACGACCGCGAACTGCCCTCGAAACTGCGCAGCCATCCGGTGATCCGCCGTCTGGAGGAACTCGCGTTCTGGGTCACCTTCGTGGAGAACGACCTGGTGGGTTTGGATCAGGACGAGGCGGACCGAGTTCCCTACAACCTGGTACGAGCAGTGCGTCACGAAACCGGCTGCACTCGCCGCGAAGCCATCGAGCAGGTGCAGCGCCAAGTAGCGGACCAGCGCGCCCAACTCGAGGCGGTGATCCACTATGTCCCCGCGCTCCTACGCGTTCTTCCTGGCCTGCCCGGCCGGGGAAAGGACTACGCGGAAATGTATGTGAACATAACGGGCGTGGGGCTCTGGGGGCGTGAGAGCGATCGGTACACCCCTACTTCCGGTACCGCGGCGCCGGACCTGGAACGTTTGCGCCGTGAGGTCTACCTCTCGGCTGCCGAGTCGGTTCCCTCCCCGTCATAGGTCCCGTATCCGGCAAAGCAGGGTGTGGTCCCGTGCGTCCACGATGTGGCCGCGCGGGACGCCCTCAGTGTTTCGCCTGCTCTGGCGATTTCGTCGGTCCGGGCACGCGCAACCACATCCTGGGTCGAAGGTTGGAGCGGGTGCGCCGATGGAAAGCGACCAGTCCGATGAGGGCGCTCGCGGTGAACCAGGCCAGTTGCACGGCGAAACTCCCCCTCGGCACGGCGTCGGAGAAGCCGGCCGCGGTCGAAGCCTGCATCGCCCCGAAGGAGGGCAGCCAGCGCACGAAATCGCTGTCCGCCCCAGCGCTGGCGATGGGATTCTGTACGGCCATGTCGAAACAGCTGATCATCGCGATGGCGAACATCCCCTCCACCTCGCGGCGCAGCAGCGCGCCGAGGGCGACACCCAGCGCACCGTAGGTCATCGCCGCGCCGAAGAGCGCCGCGGCGAGCACGACCGGCTGCCGAGGCGACCAGTAGCAACTGATGACCGCGGTGGCGTACCCACAGACCACCACCGAGGCCACCATGAGGCAGGCGATCTTCGCCGAACCCAGCGCGACCCGGGGATAACCGGCCATCGACAGACGCCGGTCGAATGCTCCGCTGCCGAAAGTCGCCGCGAACATCATGAACCCGATGATCAGTGAGACCGCCATCAGGGCGCCGCTGATCTGGGCGAGCTCATTGCCGTTGGCGCGCAGGACCAGACCGGTGTATCGAAGCCGGAACGGCACTTCGACATCCGTGACCGCCACGCGGACCACGGTGATCAATATGGGCAGGAAGACAGCCACCAACAGCATGGCGAACCGGTTGCGAGCGTGCTCGATGAGGCCGTAGCGCGTGGCGATCACGAACAGCCGCAACCCGGCACTCATTTGACGTGCTCCTGTCCGCCCCGTAGGACGCCGTCGTACAACCGCCACACCTGGTCCAGCCTGTCGGTGTCGTGAGCTAGATGCGACACCACCAGAACCGACCGGGCGGTATTACGGAAGACTGCGACCAGCTCCCAGAAACGCAGATACGTCTCCCAGTCGAAACCCTGATACGGCTCGTCCAGCAGGAGAACCTGCGGATCATGCATCACCGCCAGCGTCAGGTTGAGCTTCTGCCGTGTACCGCCGCTGAGGGTCCCGACTCGTTCACCGGCATACTCGGAGAAGCGCAAGATCTCCATCGTCTCCTCGGCCCGCCGCAGGTTGGGGATCGCGTAAGCCGCGGCGAAGAAGTCCAAGTGCTGACGCACCGTGAAGGCGTCGTTCAAGACCACCTGCTGAGGGCAGTAACCGAACCGCCCACGGTGCCGGACCACCCCACGGTCCGGTCGCAGCTCTCCGGACAAAACCTTCAACAGCGTCGACTTCCCCGCCCCGTTCTCGCCGACGATGCCCACCAGTGCCCCCGGCGGCAACACGATGTCGACGCCACGCAGTACCGAACGCCTGCCGTAGGCGTGGTGGACGTCCTCCACCTCCATCAACGCCCCTTACCCACCGCCGATGTAATGGTCCGACAACGGATCGAATGCTACCAATCGACAGCGAAACCCCATGTTGTAACGCGGAATTCGTGGCACCCACGCCGAGCGCGAGGACAGCATGCTTTCCCCGCGCGACGAACTGCCTGCCGCAGTACGGCAGCGGGACGCGGTCAGCCGCGCCGTCGCATGTATGGCGTCGTTCCCACCGACGTGGTCCTGCGTACCCGCTGTCCAACTTTCGTCGGAAGACGGTTGAGACCGACACAGCAGGCCAACGCGCTGGTGGCGAATTCGCTACTGCTAGGGGTATTCCAACAGAAGATAGAGACCGGTGAAGGTGAAACCGACCATGGTCAGCATCAGGGCGAGTTGGCCGGTGAGCCGGTGCGCCCGCGGCAGCAGTCGCAGGCACTGGTCGTGCGCGGCGGCGACACCGAGGATGTGACCGGCCACCACGGCAAGCACTTTGATCGTCCCGAGGGCGGCGGGGTGCGCGGACAGCACGTAGGCGACTTCGCGGTCGGCGAGCCCGAGGAGATTCCATCCTCGCCCGAACGGGTCCGCGAACAAGATCGCCGTCGCCTGGCCCTTCTCCACGAGAAACGTCAAGTAGTGGGCTACCAGATAGCCGGCGACGATCGGGGTCAGGCTGTGCGCGAGGCGGGCCGGAAGCAGTCGCCGCCGCGCTTCGTCCAGGCCGCCGGTCGTTCGGGCGGCGGTCCGGAACGCGACGCCGACGACGACGATGAAGCCGAGCAGCCCCGCCGTATTCAGCATGGTCGGCCAGATGTCCGACCCACCGCCACCCGCGTCGGCCAGCAGTCCACGCCATATGGGGAACGTGGTGAAGCTGTCGAAGGCGGTCGAGCCGAGCAGGGTGGCCGCGACGGCCACCGCGCCGATTCGCACCGGGGTGCCCGCCAGGTTGTCCAACGGTGACCGCAGGACGAGTGCACCGGTCCGGCTGCGCCCGAACGGGCTCAGCCTGCCGAGCAGGCTGCTGTACACCTCGAGCGGATCGGCGCGCTCGGCCCATGCGGTGCCGCACACGAGCAGGCCGATCGTCGTCACGACGAGGTATGCCGCCAGCCAGGTGGTGACAGCCCCCACCGAACCCGGTTCCGGGTAGGCCAGTTCCAGCCAGACGAAGGAGAACAACCCGAGCACCGCGGGCCACTGCCCCCAGCGGATGGGGTAGCGGACCAGGCCGCGGCTCGGCGGGTGCCGCCAGGCCAGGCAGATGACGCGGTGCACCGCCCGTGCCGGGGAGAGCACTTTCCAGACCGGTCCGGCGAACAGCGAAGCGACCATGACACCGACCCACAGGAAGATGTAGACGACGCCGGGAACGGGATTATCGGCGGGATCGGACGGACCGAAAAGACCGATCGCGAGGACGCCGACGGTGGCGGCCACGCTCACCAGCGCGATCGCGGCCCGCACCGTGCGCGAGTCCACGACCGCCGCGACGATCGCAGGCAGCGCGATTCCAGGGGATCGCGGCTCCAGCCGTGGCTCGCGCCAGGCGAACGCCAGTACCGCGAAGGAGAACGTCAAGGCCCAGGCGGCCCCGACGAGGGCATACGACAGCGGTATCGGCAGATCGGCGGCTCCGCCGATGCCGTGCGCGAGCACCGTCATCCGCGTACGAGCAGTGTCGCCACCGTACGGCGCGCGTGGTGCAGTTCGATCTCCACCCGCCCCGGCACGTTCACGGTGAACCGGAACCGCTGGCCGGCGCCTGGAGCGACCGCGAAGGTGTGCTCGGGCGCGGCGTGGACGTGCAGTTCGTCGTCGGTGTCGCTGTCGACCACGAGCTCGATCGGTCGTCCCACCCGGGTCTCCAGCCGGACGTCGGCCGGGCTCACCGATCCCCCGGCGATCCGCACGGCTACGACGAGAGTGTCCGGCTCTCCGGCAGCCGCGCTGGTCGACGGGGTGGTGGCGGAATCGGTCGCAGCGCAGCCGACCACGAGCAGACCACCGAGCAGCAGCACGAGCCAGCCCCAGCGCCGCACCGAACTCATCACTTCTCCTTGTCCACGCTGTGCTCGGACGGCGAACCGGTCCCCCGCTCCCGGTCCTCCGCACGACGGTCGCGCAACGCGATGAACACGACGACGGCCACGACCAGAAAGGCGGGCAGGAAAGCCGGGATGGCCAGCAGGATCGAATGATCGGCCAGCACGTCCACGCCGTCGTAGCCCTGGGTCATCGCGATACCACCGGTTCCACGGCCGGTCGGCTCGCGTGCGGATACCGGTCGTTGATCCGTGCCGCGCCCCAGGACAACGCCCACACGAGCACCAGGCTGCACAGCAGCACGACCAGTGACGCCGCGGTGAACACCCAGGACGGGAAATCGAACGAGCGCTCCCGCTGCAGCACCGTGATCTCGGCGATGAACGGCCGGGTGAACGAGGCCAGGGCGGGGACTTCGTCGACGCCGATGCCCGGGTCGGCGGCCATGAAGATCGGCGCCGCGGTCAGGACGCGGCCGTCCTGCATGCGCAGGACGGTCTTCCACGTTCCGTGCGCTGGAACGGGTTCGGTGGACACGTAGTGGCCGGGGCCCACCCGCTGCAGTCGATCCACGACCAGACCGCGACCGGGACTGCCGGTGCCGATCCCGCCTTGCCAGGCCAGGATCTGCATCCATTCGGGATCCGCGCCGACGAGATCGGTCGGCGTCACGCGAACGTCCGCGAGCACCATCCTTCCGCCCGTGTCCGACGCGGCGTCGCGGAGGGTAACGGTGGCCTCGGCTCGCTCCGGTACGTCGGTGAGCAGCCCGTTGGCGGTCGCGGCCGCCACGATCACCACCGCGGCGACCATCAACCCGCGGCGCACCGGCGGACGTGGCAGCGGTTCCCCACGCAATGCCATGGCCAGCAGCGCGCCCACGACACCACCGGCGATGCCGGTGGGCACGGCCATCGCCAACAGTTCCGGCCACATCGCGGCGGGCCAGGGATTGACGAACATCGCACGCACCCACAGGGATTCCAGCCACAGCCCAACGGTCGCGATGCCGAGTCCGCACGCCGCGCCCCACCAGACGCGTCGCTTGGCCAACGGCAGCAGCGCCAGCAGTTCCACCACGACCGCGCAGCCGAGATAGAGCGGGAAGACGTTGCGCGGCGCGTCGATGATCGGCCCGCCGACCAGCACGGCCACCACCGTGCGGACCGAGGCGGCGAACGCGACCACGACCAGTGTGCTGAACGGCCCGAGGCAGGCGCGGGCGGCGACCAGGGAGATGGCGGCCGCGGCCACGATCAGCATCGGTTGCAGGACAAGCCGGAACTGCTGCACGCCGAAGTCGAATTCCACCTGGAACACCGACAGACCGATGAGCAGGCCGCCGAAGGCGAAGGACCGCAACAGCCACATGAGCCGTCCGTCGGGGCGGTCGGGTTCGGGCTTGCTGTGCCTGCCCTCGAACTCCAGCAACAGCACGCCGACCAGTGACAAACCGGCGCCGCCGATGAGCATCAGGTGGGTCGGGCCCCACAGCGTGACGTCCTGACCGAACAGCCGGTGCCAGATGTCGTCGAGGGGGAAGCCGATCAGCGCGTAGAGGCCGGCGCCGGCGATGAGGATGCCGCCGACGGGCGCGTACCAGGTACGGGTGATCCGCACCGCGGCAGCGCCGGGCTGCTCGTCCAACGGGAGCACGATCGCCGACATTCCGGCGGTGAACAGGAAGAACAAGCCCGCCAAGATGAAGTAGTGCGCCGGATTCGCCAGCGGCCCGTCATCGCGTCCGTTGCCCACGTGCAAGCTGACGTCCCAGATGAAGCCCAGCAGGGCGGTCAGGATCGTCGCGAGGAACAGGGCGAGCGGTAGGGCGACCCAGCCCGGTCGATTGAACAGTCGCCCGAGCCGGTCGGCCACGCGCTGCAGCCACGTGATCCGGCGCGTGCGGTGCAGGTAACCGATCCACAGCAGCACAATGGCGACCACTCCGGCAGCGCCGGTCATCGCCGCTACCTGATCCAGCGCGGCTCCGCCGCCTTCGGTGCCCGGGGCGGCGAACCAGCCGGACGCATCATGCGCGAGTGCGCGCACGGGAGACCTCCATCACACGAAGGATATATATGTTACGAAAGGTATCATAAACAATGCCGGACCGGGGAAGGTGCGGCGGAAATCGCCGCATCGAGTCCGTTCAACCGACGATCGGCAAGTCGCGCTCTTCGTCCAGCCTGGTCAGCGTCCGCTGCATGACTCCGGTGACGTGCCGGTAGGCCCGTTCCACATCGAGTTCCGGACCCAGTACGTCCCGCAGGTCGATCGGATCCAGGAATTCGACCGTGATCTTGCTGGGCAACGGCAGGTGCCCGGCGAGATCCCCGATGTTCAGTCCCCACGGCAGGGCGATCGAGATCGGGAACACCTTCAGCCGCAGCATCCGGTCCAGCCGCAGCAGGCGCGCGATCCGATCCCCGCGGGTGAGCACCAGTTCACTCTGCTGCGCACCGATGTTGACCACCGGCACGATCGGCACCCGCTCGTTCCAAGCCAGGCGGAGGAAGCCGGTGCGACCGGCGAAGTCGATGCGGTCCTCCTGCCAGGTGGGGCGATGCACCTCCCAGTCGCCGCCGGGATAGACCAGTACCGCCGCACCGTCACGCAGTGCCTGCTCGGCGTTGCCCGGGTCGGCGTTCACCGTGCCGAAGCGGCGCAACAACGACCCGATCACCGGGTAGGCCATCACCATGTCGTGGGCCAGTTGGAAGAAGGGCCGGTCCGGGCCGAATCGGCGAACGAACGCCAGGGTGGTCACCAGCACCTCCGGCGACACGTTGCCGCCGGAGTGATTGGCTACCAGCAAGACCGGCCCTTGCTGCGGAATCCGCTCCAGGCCGCGTACCTCCGCCCGGAAATACAGGCGGACCAACAGCCAGCCCAGGCCCATGGTGTCGGCGATGAACCGCGGGTCGCGATCGCCGGGATCGGCGGTGGGAACGCGGGCCTCGACTTGCTGGGCGACCCAGTTCGTCGCACGGTCGGCCGCTCCCGTCGCCAGTCGAAGGACATCCATGGGCCAGGCTTTCGGCTAGGCGCCGGTCGAGAGCAACTGGTCGAAGAACGCCCGGTAGCCACGCAAGGCTTGCCGCAGGCCCTCGGTGTCGGACGTGTCGCCCAGGCGCGCGTCCAGTTCGCGTTTGCGCTCCTGGTAGGTCGTGACCAGCTGCTCGATGGTGCCGCCGAGCAGCTCGTCGGCGCGGGTGACCGCGGCCTTCGGGTTGTCGACGAAGTTGACCTGAACTTCTCGCCACTGGGTGCGCAGGCGATCGAGTTCGGCTTCGGGGATCAACGGCGCGAGCTGGTCGCTGGGCGCGGAAGCGGTCGACGTGCCGTCGGATCCGCGGGCCACGTCTTGCCGAACGTCCTGGGGTGCAGAGGCTGCGCTGCTCTGCTGGGCAGCGGCGGCGCTGCGCTGCTCGGCGTCCCCGGCGAACTCCGCTCGTTCGGCGCGGGTAGCGGACGACCCGGCAGCGGCGTCCTCGCGTGTCACGCCGGAGTCGTCGTCCACGCCACCGGGCGCGTCCGGTTGGAAAGCAGCTCCGCTGGTCGCCCCGCGCTCGGAGTCGTCGATCCGGTTCACGGCCGGTCCGGTCTCGCGCCGGACCCCGGTTTCACCGACCGGCTCGGCGTGGGCGTCGCGGGGCCGATCCGTCGCTTCGCCGTACTGGCCGGGGCGCGACGCGGCGGTCTCCCCCGTCCTGGCCGAATCCTCTTCCGTCCTGGTGTGCAGCTGCCGCTCGGATTCGGTGCTCATGATTTCACGTCCTTCTTCCCATGGTCGGCCACGCCGAGCAGATCCTTGAACAGTTCCCGGTAGTGCACGACCGCCGTGCGCCGGTCCTCGGTGGACACCTCCGCACCCCTGCGCGTCGCGATCTCGTGCGCGGCGCGATAGTGGCCCAACGGCTCGGCGTGCTCCACGGACAGATCGGCGAGCTGCTGCTCGTAATTCTCCGTGGGGTAGCCGCGCTCGGCCATGATCGTGGTGACGAGGCGGTCGGCCTCGGTCAGCGCGCCGGCCGGGTCGTCGATGAATCGCTCCTGCACCTCGACCCAACGGGTGGTGTAGACCCGCTTCTCGTCGTCCGACAGCTCGCGTAGCCGCAGCTGCGCGTGTCTGCGCTCGCGTTCGGCGAGTTCTTGCTCTGCCGTCTTGCGGTCCTCGAGTTCCTGAACCGTCCGGTCGTACTCGGGGCCGAATCTGCGGCGTAGTCGCTGCCTGCGCACCATCGGCCAAACCAGGAACGCGAGAAGGGCCGCGACCACGATGGCGATGACGGCGATGATCACCCATGCTCCAGCCGACATCTTGACCTCCTTGCCGAGCTTGTTCGCAGGGGTAATGCCTCTTCTGGGTGGATCCAAACTCCTGATCTACGGCGTGTTGGGCGTATCTGCCCCCGGCTCCCGATACGCGCCGACCGGTAAAGCACGTTTCGCCAGAAGTGATTTCGGCTTGCGAGCGGAATCGCCGGCGAGCGTGGCGGCAAGCAGAGGAGCCGCAGACCAATGGTCTACGGCTCCGTTCTGCCAATGACCTCAGCGCACCAGCGCAGGGCGCTTGCTGTCGAAGCGCCAGCCCGGCACGAGGTATTGCATGGTCGCGGCGTCGTCCCGATCGCCGAGGCCCTCCCGGTGGTACAGCTGGTTGGCGGCGGCGACACGCTCCTCGTCCAGGTCGACGCCGAGTCCGGGTCGTGACGGCAGGGTGAGCATGCCGTCGGCGATGGGGTAGGGATCGCGGGTGATTCGCTGGCCGTCCTGCCAGATCCAATGGGTGTCGATGGCGGTGATGGCGCCGGGCGCGGCCGCGGCGACGTGGGTGAACATCGCCAGAGAGACGTCGAAGTGGTTGTTGGAGTGCGAGCCCCAGGTCAGACCCCACGCATCACATAGCTGGGCGACGCGGACCGAGCCCGCCATGGTCCAGAAGTGCGGATCGGCGAGGGGGATGTCGACGGCGCCCGCGCGAACGGTGTGGCCGAGTTCGCGCCAATCGGTGGCGATCATGTTGGTGGCGGTGGGCAGGCCGGTGGCCCGCTTGAACTCCGCCATCACCTCACGACCGGAGTAGGAACCTTCCGGGCCCACCGGGTCCTCGGCGTAGGCGAGCACGTCGGTCAGCTCACGGCACAGTTCCACGGCCTCGCTCAACAGCCATCCACCGTTCGGGTCCAGGGTGATCCGCGCGTCCGGGAACTCCTCGGCGAGCGCGCGAACCGCGGCGGCTTCGTCGCGCCCGGCCAGCACGCCGCCTTTGAGTTTGAAGTCCCGGAAGCCGTAGCGTGCACGGGCGGCACGGGCCAAGGCAACCACCGCGTCCGGGGTGAGCGCGGCCTCGTGCCGGAGCCGCAGCCAGGTATCGGCGTCCTCGGGCTCGTCGGCGCCGCAACGGTACGGCAGGTCGGTACGGGTGCGGTCGCCGACGAAGAACAGGTAACCGAGCACCGGCACCGCCGTGCGCTGTACGCCTTCGCCCAGCAGCGCGGCCACCGGCACCTCCAGGTACTGCCCGAGCAAGTCGAGCAGGGCGGATTCCACGGCGGTGACGGCGTGTACGGTGACCCGCAGGTCGAAGGTCTGGCTGCCGCGCCCGCCTGCGTCGCGGGCGGCGAAGGCGCGGCGGATGTCGCCGAGCACGGCGTGGTAATCCCCGACGGAGCGGCCGAGCACCAATTCCGTGGCGTCGGCGAGGGTGGCGCGGATGCGTTCGCCGCCGGGCACCTCGCCCACCCCGGTGCGGCCCTCGGAATCGGTGAGGATCACCAGGTTGCGGGTGAAGTAGGGAGCGTGCGCGCCGCTCAGGTTGAGCAGCATGCTGTCGTGGCCCGCGATCGGCACGACGCGCATGCCGGTGACGCGAGGGGTGCGGGGCGAGGATGTCATGACCGGTTCTCCGAAGTGGTGACGGCGAGGGCGTCAGGGGCCGCCGGTGCGCGATCGGCGGGAGCGGCGGGAGCGGCGGGAGCGCTCTCGGCGGCGGATCGCGCTTCACGACGCACCAGCAACACCGACGCCGCGGCGAGGACCGAGGCCGCGGCCAGTGCGTACAGCCCCCAGGTCACCTCGCCGGTGGCCGACTTCACCAGGCCGAAACCGTAGGGCGCGACGAACCCGCCGAGGTTGCCGATGGAGTTGATGATGGCGATGGCCGGGGCCAGCACGAGCGGGTGCAGCCCGGACTGCGGGATGGACCAGAACAGCGGACTGGCGCTCTTGAAGCCCATGGCCGCGATGCACAGGAACACCAGGGCGAGCCACGGCGAAGTTATCGCGGCCAGGTAGGTGCCGACCGCCGCGGTGAGCAGCGCGATGATCAGCAGCGGCCTCCGGTTGCCGGTGCGGTCGCCGATCCGGGCGGAGACGTACATGGCGATCACGGCGCAGATCCACGGCAGGGAGGCGAGCAGGCCGACGGTGATGTCGTCGACGCCGTCGATGCGGCGGATGATCGAGGGCAGCCAGAAGGTGTTGGCGTAGATCGAAAGCTGGATCGCGAAGTAGATCCAGCAGAACAGCAGGAGCTTCGGATCGGCGAGCATGCGCCAGCGTGACGCCTTGTGCGCCATGCCCGAATTGACGGCTTTGTCGATCTCCTCCGCGGCAATGGTTTCACCGAGCGCTTTCCGTTCTCCCGCCGTCAGCCATTTCGCGTCTTCGATCCGGGAATCCAGGAAGAAGAAGGCGATGCAGCCGACGATCACCGAGACCATTCCCTCGATACCGAACATCCATTGCCAGCCGTGCAGGCCGGCGCCGCCGTCGAGCGAGAGCAGCGGGCCGGACAGGGGGCCGGAGATCGCGGCCGCGATCGACGAACCGGCGACGAACAGCGCGGTGGCGCGGCCGCGGTGGCTGTTGGGCAGCCATTTGGCCAAGTAGAAGATCACCGCGGGGAAGAAGCCCGCCTCGGCGGCGCCGAGCAGGAAGCGCAGGACGTAGAACATCGTCGCGTTCTGCACGAACATCATCGCCGCCGAGATCAGACCCCAGCTGATCATGATGCGGGTGAGCCAGACACGGGCGCCGAATTTCTCCATCATCACGTTGCTCGGCAATTCGAACAGCGCGTAGGCGATGAAGAAGACGCCCGCACCGAATCCGTACGCGGCGGCGCCGATGCCGACGTCCGCCTCGAGATATTCACGGGCATAGCCGATGTTCGATCGGTTGATCTGGTTGCAGATCAACATGACGATGAACAGCGGGACTACTCGTCGAAAGAATTTCGATACGGCCGCATCCAGGTCCGCTGTCGGCTGCCGAGTGAACGACATCGTCCACTCCTTTCGGTCGAACCACCACCGCGCTGCGCGGTGCTGTGGGAAGAGATCGTCGAAGCGAGTGACTCGCCTCACAGCACCGAACTTAGAGAGCGGGCACGATTCCCGTCCAACACCAATTACGGATGAATCGATACAGGAAAGGTATCGGACGGTCGCTCCTCCCGTGCGCCCAACCCCCGCAGCAACCGCGCCAGCGCCGGGTTCTCGTTGTCCTGCCGCCAGACGAGATCGAGTTCCACCACCTGTGCGATCTCCGCCAGCGGCCGGTACCGCACGTTGTCGAAGCGCATGCCGGCCGCCGATTCGGGCACCAGCGCCGCACCCCATCCGAGGTTGACCAGGGCGAGGATGCTGTGCACCTGGGTCATGTACTGGGTGACCACCGGCACCACCGCCGCGGCATGCAGCACACTGGTCACCAGTTCGTGGAAGTAGCGCGCCTCGACCGGCGCGTGCATGACCATGTCCGCGCCGTGCAGGGCCGCGACCGGCAACGGATCGACCGAGGCGGCGAGCGGATGATCCCCGGGCACCGCGGCGATCAAGCCTTCGCGCACGAAGGTGCGGGCGCTCAGATCCGGCCGAGTGATCGGCGGGCGCACCATGCCCAGATCCAGTGACCCGTCCGACAGCGCCTCGACTTGGTCCATCGTCACCAGTTCGCGCAATTCCACGTCGACATCCGGCAGCAGGGTGCGCGCTGTCGCCAGCACCAAGGGCAGGCCCGAGTGCACGCTGGCGCCGGTGAAACCCACTCGCAGCACCCCGCCGGTGCCCGCCGAGACCCGGCGCACCGCCAGGGTCGCGCGCTCGGCCTGCTGGAGCAGGCGGCGAGCGTCCACCAGGAAGGCCTGACCGGCCCGGGTGAGCCGAACCGTGCGGTTGGAGCGATCGAACAGTTCCGCGCCCACTTCCTTCTCCAGCAGTTGGATCTGCCTGCTCAGCGGCGGCTGCGTCATCCGCAGCCGTTCCGCGGCGCGCCCGAAGTGCAGTTCTTCGGCGACGGCCACGAAGTGGGTGAGCTGCGCGAAGGTGAACATTCGATACCGACCTTGTATTGATGGATATGCAAACAGTGTTGGACGTGAATCATAAGTCGTTCCTAGGGTGGGCTCAGCTGGCCCATCGAACAGGAGCGCCCACCATGACCACTGCCGCACCGCAGGACATCGCCCGGAAACTCGGCTCCGGTCTGCTGTCCTTCCCGGTCACCCATCTGCGTGCCGACGGATCGTTCGACGACGCCGCCTACCGGGAGAACATCGCCTGGCTCGGCGGCTACGACGCGTCCGGCCTCTTCGCCGCGGGCGGCACCGGCGAGTTCTTCTCGCTCACCCCCGCCGAGGTGGAGCAGGTGGTGACCGCCGCGGTCGCCGAGGCGCCGGAGGGGCTGCCGGTGATCGCGCCGGCCGGTTACGGCACGGCCACCGCGATCGAGATGGCGCGAGCAGCCGAACGCGCGGGCGCGCACGGAATCCTGCTGCTGCCGCCCTATCTCACCGAGGCGAGCCAGGAGGGGCTGGTCGCGCACGTGCGGCAGGTGTGCGCGGCCACGGACCTCGGCGTGATCATCTACTCGCGCGCCAACGCCGCCTACACCGAGACCGCCGTCGCCGAACTCGCCGACCGGTGCCCGAACCTGATCGGGTTCAAGGACGGCATCGGGAACATCGAGCAGATGACCCGCATCTACGCTGCCCTCGGCGACCGGCTCACCTACGTGGGCGGGCTGCCGACCGCGGAGATGTTCGCGCTGCCCTACCTGGCCCTCGGCGTCACCACCTATTCCTCGGCCATCTACAACTTCGTCCCGGAGTTCGCGCTCGCCTTCTACCGGGCGCTGCGCCGCGGCGACACCGAGTTCGTCCGCACCGCGCTGAACGACTTCGTCATCCCCTTCTGCGACCTGCGCAATCGGAAGCCGGGCTACGCGGTGAGCATCATCAAGGCGGGCATGAAAGTGATCGGACGTCCGGCCGGACCGGTGCGCAGCCCGCTCACCGACCTCGACGAGGTCGAACTCGCCGAACTGGCCGATCTCGTGAAGAAAGTGAGCTGATGACCGCCTCTCGTATCGACGCAGCGCACCTCACCGGCGCCAACCTGGTGGGCGCGGCGGATGCTCCCGGCGCGGGCGCGCCGTGGCAAGCGACGAATCCGGCGACCGGAGCCGAACTCACCCCGGTGTATCGCGACGCCGACGCCGCGACGGTGGCCCGTGCCGCCGAACTGGCCGCGGCCGCCTTCGAGCGCTATCGGCACACCGGCTTCGAATCGCGCGCCGCATTCTTGGACAGCATTGCCCAGCAGGTCGAGGCACTGGGCGATGTCCTGGTCGACCGGGTGATAGCCGAAACCGGCCTGCCCGAGGCCCGAGTACGCGGTGAGATCGCGCGCACCACCGGCCAGCTGCGGCTTTTCGCGGACGTGGTGCGCGAGGGCAGCTGGACCGGCGCCCGCTGGGACCGGCCCGATCCGGGACGCAGCCCGTCGCCGAAGCCCGATCTGCGGCAGCGCCGGATACCGCTGGGCCCGGTCGCGGTGCTCGCGGCGAGCAACTTCCCGCTCGCGTTCTCCGTGGCCGGGGGCGACACCGCGTCCGCGCTGGCCGCGGGCGCGCCGGTGGTGGTGAAGGCGCATCCCGCCCACCCGGGCACCTCCGAGCTGGTGGGCCGGGCGGTGCGCGCGGCCGTGCGCGAGCACGACCTGCCCGAGGGCACCTTCTCCCTGCTTCACGGCGGCGTCGACACCGGGTTGGCGCTCGTGCGCGACCCGCGCATCCGGGCCGTGGGATTCACCGGCTCGCGGCAGGGCGGGCTCGCGCTCGTCGCGGCCGCCGCCGCGCGCCCGGTGCCCATTCCGGTATTCGCCGAGATGTCCAGCGTCAATCCGGTCTTCGTGCTGCCCGCGGCCTTGGCCGAGCGCGGCGCACGGCTCGGCGCCGAGTTCGTCGCCTCGCTCACCACCGGCGTCGGGCAGTTGTGCACCAGCCCCGGTCTGGTGTTCCTGGCCGACGGCTCCGGCGCCGACGATTTCGTCGACGCGGCGAGCTCGCAGATCGCCGCCGCGACCGCCGCGCCGATGCTGAACCCGGGCATCGCCGCGGCGTTCGCCGCCGGAGCGCGAAGGCTGGCCTCTACCGACGCCGTGCGAACCGCCGCGACCGGCATCGCCGCGGGGGCCGCCTGCGCTGGTGTGCCACAGCTGTTCGTCACCACCGGCGAGCGGTTCCTGGCCGACCGGGAACTCCAGGAAGAAGTGTTCGGACCCGCCTCGATCATCGTCCGGGTAACCGGAGCGGAGCAGTTGGCCGCCCTCGTCGACGCACTCGAGGGCCAGCTCACCGCCACGGTGCACGCCGCGCCCGCGGATCGCGAACTCGCCCGCACCCTGCTCGGCAAACTCGAACTGATCGCGGGCCGGGTGCTCTTCGACGGCTGGCCCACCGGCGTGGAGGTCGGTCACGCGGTGGTCCACGGCGGCCCCTTCCCCGCGACCAGCGCGCCCTCGACCACTTCCGTGGGCAGTCGCGCCATCGAGCGGTTCCTCCGGCCGGTCGCCTATCAGAACGTCCCCGACGACCTGCTCGCCGACGAGATCCGCGCGGACAACCCGCTCGGCATCTGGCGGCGCGTGGACGGGGCCATCACGCGGGACTGAGATCCGGTCACCGCGCGGGTACGACGCCGCACGCCCGGCTGTACTACCGGGCGTGCGGTCGCGCCCGACTCGAGTTCAGGCCCACGCCTGCTGCAGGGGCGGGATCAGCTTCGCCCAGAATTCACGGCGTACCGCATCCCACAGCCTGGACAGCTCGGGAAGGAGTTCTCGCGCCTGCGCGAGATCGGGGTAGTTGTCCGGGGTGAAGCAGACGACCGGCGAAGCATCGCGGGTGTCGTTCACGGCGACGATCGCGATCAGGTGGTGGTGGACGAAGCGCCACGTCACACGCACCCCGTCGACTTCGGTATGGCGCACGTCATCCATCTTCGAAACCCCGGCGGCGTGCGCTCCGCTCGTGCTCGGGCCGACCACGGTCGAGCGGCCGAATCGCCGCATCGGCCGCCGTCTCGGCACGATCGCGGGCACGCGACCGTGGACGCTCGCTGTGACTGCTCTGATTGTCGAACATGGAGAAATCCTGCTTCGATCGTGACGCCGCCGCGTCCGGATGCCCCAGGGGCAGTTCCACGCCCTAGAACATAAGACATTAGAGTTCATAGTTCAATGGGGTCCAGCAAATCGCGCCGAGTTCGCGGCAACCGACCATCAGCGGACGCTTGGCAGCGACTCGGTCGGGAGCGCGCCGGAAGTCGCCGTGGGCGGCCGCAAGGGCTGATGCCCTCCGGCCTCGCGCCCGGCAAAACGCCGCCCAGGCGGCTGCCGCGCCTACCGCGGGCAGGTGGCGCAGCGTACCGTGGACATATAACTCCAGAGTTCATATTTCAAGTGTTCCTTGGCTAGGATTCCGATCACATCCCCACCCGAGGAGTCGCGTTTGTCCAAACAGGAGAACGCCGGACTGACCGCTCTCAGCGCCGTGTTGTCACCGCTTGAAGGCGGCGGCCCGAAAACCGAGGCCGTGGTGCAGCGGTTGTGCGCCGCCATCAGCCTCGGCCTGATGGTCGACGGCCAGCAGTTGCCGAGCGAGACCGATCTCGCCAACCAGTTGGGTGTGTCGACGATGACCCTGCGGGAGGCGTTGGCCGTACTCCGGCAGCGAGGCATCGTGCACACCAAGCGCGGACGCGGCGGCGGCAGCTTCATCCGCGGTGGGGCGGAGGTACTGGAGAGCACGTCGCTGGCCCGGCTGCAGCAGATGAGCGTCCAGGAGTTGCGTGACCTGGGGGACGAACATTTCGCCGTCACCGGAGCGGCCGCCGTATTCGCCGCGCGCCGCGGCTTGCGTGCCGATGTAGCCCGGCTCCGATCTCTGGCCGACCGGCTGAAGGACAGCGGCGAACCTATTTCGGCCCGCCGGGCCGACAGCCGCTTTCATATCGAGCTGGCGGTGTGCGCGCAATCCACCCGGCTCACCCGCGCCGAGGTCGCGCTGCAAGCCGAACTCTCCGCTCTGCTCTGGTTGCCCCGGCTGAAATTGGACCCGGCGGCCGAAGCCACCGCTCATCGCGATTTGGTGGACGCGATCGAGAGAGAAGACGATGACCGGGCGAGGGAACTGGCAGAATCACAAACCGAATCACGTATCCGCCGCCTCGTCGCCCTACGCTTGGAGCTCAGTTGATCGATGAGGAGAACCGATGACTTTCCAGTCCCGGTGACCGTAGAGTCGCTCGCGCACGCCGTCACGGAACTGGCCGACGAGGTCTACCGATCGCTGGAGATCATCGCGACCGGGCTGACGACACTGTGGACAGGCTTGCCCGCGCAGTCGCGGCACGCTCCCCGATCGACCGACTTGGAGCCCCTGCGCGAGACCATCGTCGGCGAACTCGAGCAGCGCGGAAATCTGTTCGAAAGCGCGGGCGCAGTGATGGCCGACGGCGTTCTCGCGGATCGGCCCCGGCATCTGGAGTGGTGGTCGCTCGACGCTCAGCGCGGACCGCAGCGCCTGATTCTGGAATTGAACCCACACAGCGAATACTTCTACGACTACGCGGAAATGGAATGGTTCGCGATCCCGCGTGATCAAAACCGGCGGTGGGTGTTCGGGCCGGGCCTCGACTATGCGTGTACCGATCAATACATCTGCACGTTCGCGACACCGGTCACGGTCCCCTCGGGAACCTTCCTCGGAATAGCCGGCGCCGACGTCCCGGTCGCTTCGATCGAGGAGGCACTGCTTCCGCGATTCCGGGCAGCGGGTCAGCGGGTGGTGCTGGTCAACAGCGAGGGCCGCGTCATCATGGGAACCGATCCCGAGTTCACCACCGGATCCAAGACACGCCGGATGGATCGATCCGCCGCGGCGGTGCCGGTCGAGGGGACGCCTTGGTCGTTGCACCCGCTGGGCTCGCGCTGACATCCCCGGACAGGTGGGACGCTACGCCTGGGCATCGGGCCACGACGAGCCCGGTCCACTGATGCGCGGTGCGCCCCGATGAATGGGGTCGTGCGTCCCAGACGAGTACGCCGAATACTCGTGCCCATGAAGGCGATCATCGCGAGCCTCCTCGTGACGGCCACACTCCTCGCTCCCCTGTCGACCGCCTCCGCCGCGCCGCTCGAGCAGCAGGCGACCATCGCGGAGACCGGGTCGGCCTCGACCGGGTCGGCCGGCCAAGCGCTGTGCCTGCTACTGCGCATGCTGCGGGCGGGGTGGGTCGACAGTTCCGGTGGCGGCCCCGCCTGCACATTCCCCTGACGCGCGATCGGCAAGCGGCGTGGACGCCGCCCGAGGAGCGCCGCGGCCGGTCGAACGGGAATTCGCGGATGCGCCTCGAAGCCCAGAGGCATTGTCGCACTGACGATCTCGGCCACGAAGCAGGTTCGTCGCGCGCCGACGGGACAGGACTGCGCGAGCAAGAGAAGCCGGCCGCTGGAGCACCATCAGCCGGGCCCACGTCGCACTGGAGCACCTGGTCGACGGAAGATGTGAGACACAGCATAATTCGCCCGACGCTGCAGTATGCCGCGCCGTAGGCAGGCCACCGGCTGTGTACTGTCCCGACGGGGCGGACGGTATGGACTTCTCGCGGGAGGGTTACCAGTCTGTCTGCGACACCATCGCGAGCACGTAGCGATCTCGGGGGCCGGAACGATGATTCGGCTGCCAGCCAGCACCACCTGAAGGAGAAAGCACAGGAAATGAAGATGGACCGCCGTTCTGCGCGTGGAAATCGCCGTCGCCGTTCCGGCGGTCTACTCTTCGGGCAACTGCTCACCGCCGCGGTCGAATCCGCCGCCGACACGGTGGCGATTCGATTCAGTCCGACAGATGACTCCGCCGATGCCGTCGAGCTGACCTATCGGCAGCTCGACGAAGCGTCGTCTCGGTTGGCACGGGAGCTGATCGATCGGGGCGTGGGCCCCGGCGACGTGGTGGCCATCGGCATCCGGCGCTCCATCGAGTCGGTTCTGTCGGTGTGGGCGATCGCCAAGACGGGCGCCGCGTATGTGCCGATCGATCCCACCTACCCGCCCGAGCGGATCGCCTACATGGCCGCCGATTCCGGAGCCGCGCTCGGCTTGACCACGTCCGCATACCGCGAAGCGCTCGGCACGTCCATTCCCTGGATCGAACTCGACGATCCGCGAAACCAGGAGCGCATCGGACGACGGCCCGCGCACCCGGTTTCGTATACCGATCGGGTGCGGCCGCTCACCGAGCAGCATCCCGCCTATGTCATCTTCACTTCCGGTTCCACCGGTCGACCCAAGGGCGTCGTGGTCACCCACGCCGGACTGGGTGCGATGGTGGCGTCCGAGCGGGAGCGCTACGACGTCACCGAAGGCTCGCGGGTGATGCACATCTGCTCGCCGAACTTCGACGTGTCGGTGCTGGAACTGCTGCTCGCCTTCGCCACCGGGTCGACCCTGGTGGTCGCGCCGCCGACGGTGTTCGGCGGGTTCGAACTGGCCGATCTGCTGCGACGCGAACGCGTCACGCACATGCTCATCACACCCGGCGCGCTGGAATCGGTCGACCCCGCGGGTCTGGTGGACCTGCGAGTCGTCATGGTCATCGGTGACCGGTTCGGCCCCCACTTGGTGAACCGGTGGGCTGCCGGGGGCCGCGCGATGATCAACGGTTACGGGCCGACCGAAGCGACGGTCATCGCGACCAGCAGCGCGCCGCTCGTGCCGGGCGAGACCGTCACCATCGGTAGCGCGATACCTGGATTCGGTGTGTTCGTGCTGGATTCGCGTCTGCGCCCGGCCCCGGCCGGGGTGGTGGGCGAGTTGTACCTGTCGGGCCCCGCGCTGGCAGCGGGCTATCTGAACAGGCCGAGTCTCACCGCGGCACGTTTCGTGGCCAATCCTTTCGGCGGCGAGGCCGCAAACCCGGGCTCCCGCATGTACCGAACCGGCGACTTGGCCCGCCGCCTGAGCTCGGGCGGCATCGAAGTCCTCGGACGTTCCGATTTCCAGGTGAAGGTGCGCGGCTTCCGCGTCGAACTGGGCGAGATCGATGACGCGCTGAGCCGCCATCCGGAGGTCGAATTCGCCGCGACGCTGGGCAAGCGGCAACCGAACGGCACGACCATGCTGGTGTCCTACGTCCTGCCCAAGACGGCAGCGGTGGACGCGGCAGGCATCGAAGTCGAATTCGACACCACCGAACTCTACGATTTCATCTCCGAGACGTTGCCCGCGTACATGCTTCCCTCGTCGATCATCGTGCTGGACGAGATCCCGTTGACGCCGGTGGGCAAGCTCGATCGAGCGGCGTTGCCGGAGCCGGTCTTCGCCGCGCGGGCGTTCCGTGCGCCGTCCACCCCGGTCGAGGAGATCGTGGCGGAGGTGTTCGCGGCGTTGCTGGTGCCCGAGGAGGACGGGCGTGTCGGCGTGGACGACGACTTCTTCGAACTCGGCGGCAATTCGCTGCTCGCGGCGCAGGCGGCGGCGCGGATCGGCTCCGCGTTGGATGTGCGCGTTCCGGTGCAGTTGCTGTTCGAGGCGACAACGGTCGCCGCGCTGGCTGCTCGGGTGGAGGCGCACGCGGGGTCGGCGGCGGGGCAGGCGTTGCGTGCGCTTCCGCGGCCGGAGCGGGTGCCGCTGTCGTACGCGCAGCAGCGGATGTGGTTCTTGAACCGGTTCGATCCGGGCAGCGCGGTGAACAATATCCCGGTCGCCGTGCGGTTGTCGGGACCTCTGGACGTGGCGGCGCTGCGCGCGGCGGTGAGGGATCTGGCCGAGCGGCATGAAGTGCTGCGCACCCTCTACCCGGATCACGACGGCGAGGGCAGTCAGCTCGTATTGCCGGTGACGGATCCGCGGGCCGTGCCGGAGTTGGTGGTCGAGCAGGCACCGGAGTCGGAAGTGGCCACGTGGGTGGCCGCGGCGGTCGGTGCGGGTTTCGACGTGACGGTGGCGCCGCCGGTGCGGGTGCGGTTGCTCGAGTTGAGCGATACCGAGCACGTGCTGGTGTGCGTGGTGCATCACATCGCGGGTGACGGGTTCTCGATGGGTCCGTTGACGCGGGATCTGATGAGCGCGTATGTGGAGCGCACGCGCGGCGGTGCGCCGGGGTGGGCGCCGTTGGAGGTGCAGTACGCCGATTTCGCGTTGTGGCAGCGGGAGATCCTCGGTGCCGAGGACGATCCGGAGTCGTTGCTGGCCCGGCAGATCGCCTTCTGGCGGGCGGGGTTGGCGGGACTGCCCGAGCAGCTGGAATTGCCCACGGATCGGCCGCGTCCCGCGGTGGCTTCCCATCACGGCGCCACGCTGGGGTTCGAGATCGGCGCCGACGTGCACGCCGCGTTGAGCCGAGTCGCGCACGAACACAATTCGACGTTGTTCATGGTGGTGCACGCGGCGTTGGCGGTACTGCTGGCGCGGTTGTCGGGCACCCGCGACATCGCCGTCGGCACTCCGGTCGCGGGGCGTGGCGAGGCGGCGCTGGACGAGCTGATCGGCATGTTCGTCAACACGCTGGTGCTGCGGACCGACATCGACCCGGCGGCGCGGTTCGATGAACTGCTGGGTGCGGTGCGGTCGGTGGACGTGGAGGCGTTCGGGCACGCCGACGTGCCGTTCGAGCGGCTGGTCGAGCTGCTGGACCCGCCGCGATCGGCGGGACGCCACCCGCTGTTCCAGGTGATGCTGACCTTCCAGAACTTGGCGCGCGCCGAACTGGAGTTGCCGGGACTGTCGGTGTCGGCGGTGGACCTGGCGGTGCCGCTGGCGAAGTTCGATCTGCAACTGACGGTGGCGGAGAACATCGACCCTCACGGAGGCGCGCGAGGGTTGTCGGCGGCGTTCACCTATGCCACCGATCTGTTCGACGAGACCACGGTGCAGCACTTCGCCGATCGGTTCGCGCGGATCCTGGCGGCGGTGGCCGCGGACGCGTCGGCGGTGGTCGGTGATATCGATGTGCTGGCCGCGGGCGAGCGGGAGCTGGTGCTGCACGAGTGGTCCACTCCCGGGACGGCGGCGCCGGAGACGACGCTGGCGGACATCATCGCCGAGCAGGCGCAACT
>NZ_BAFS01000032.1 GCF_000308415.1 Nocardia asiatica NBRC 100129
CGCGCTGGGTGATCTGCCGCAGCGTGACGCCTCGAGCGGTTTGCCGCAGCGTGGGTCCACGGGTGGACTGCCGCAGCGGGATGCCTTGGGCGGCCTGCCGCCGCGTGAGCCGGGTTCCACGGGTCTGTCGCCGCGTGATTCGGGCCCCACCGGCCTACCGCAGCGGCAGCCGGGTTCGAACGGTGTGCCGCAGCGTGATTCGGCGGCCGGTGGCCTGCCACAGCGTGAACCGGGCAACGGCCTGCCGCAGCGGGATACCGGCGCCCACCGTCTCCCGCAGCGTGAGCCGGGCTCCGGTGCGCTGCCCGCCGTCAACGGCCTGCCGCAACGGGATTCGGCCTCGAACGGTCTGCCGCAGCGGGAACCCGGTATCGCGAACGGCTTGCCGCAGCGTCCTCCCGCTCCGTCGAGCCCGCCGCAGCGGGAGAGCGGGCTGACCGGCCTGCCGCAGCGGCAGCCGGGCGCCCAAGCGCCGCAGCGCCAGCCCGTGCCCCCGGGCATCGCGCTGCCGCAGCGGGATCGCGGAGCCCAGCACGCCGCGAGCGAGGATCAGCAGTCCACTCCGGCGGGGCGCGATCCGGGTAAGCACAGCTTCCGGTCCAACCCGGCCAAGACGGCCTCGTTCTTCCAGACCAGGTTGCAGCCCGCGGACGAGTCGGGGGCGGTGATGGGCGGAACGCCGATCTTCGCCGAGATGATGTCGGCGTGGCTGTCGGATCCCAACGCGGATCGGTCCCAGGTGGCCGCCTCCTTCGAATCGCCGGGCGACGAAGGGTGGCAGGCGGCTCGCCGTGCCAGCGAGGCGCAGACCGAAACGAAAACGGCCGCGGGGTTGCCGCAACGCAATCCGGGCGGAAGGCTTGTCCCCGGCGGCGTGACCGGTGCGGCGGATCGGGCGCCGCGCCGCGACCCAGAAACGATCAGGTCCAGCTTGAGTCGTCACCAGCAGGGCGTCCGGGATGGCCGCGCAATGAGAGCAATGAACCTAACCGGAGATAAAGGAGACCGATGAACCCCGATCTAGGTGGTACGAACCGTCAGCTGGATTGGCTGGTTTCGAACTTTGCCAACGAGGTTCCTGGCGTAGCCCATGCCGTCCTGGTCTCGGCTGACGGCCTACTCATGGCCGCGAGTGCCCAGCTGCCCGTCGATCGCGCCGAACAGCTCTCGGCCGTCACGGCCGGTCTGGCCAGCCTGTCAGTCGGCGTCTCGAACCTGTTCGAGGGCGGCACCGTGCTGCAGTCCGTCGTGGAGATGGAGCACGGCTACCTGCTACTCATGGCCGTCGGCGACGGTTCCTATCTCGCGGTGCTGACCAATACGTCGTGTGACATCGGCCAGGTCGGCTACGAGATGGCTCTGTTGGTCGAGCGTGTTGGCCAGACTGTTCAGGCCACACCACGCGTCACGATGGGTTCCTGATGGTGGGATGGACATAGAAGATCACCGCGTGGGGAGCGCCGAGCCGAGCCTCGTACGCCCGTACTCGCTGACCGCAGGCCGCACCAGGCCCGCGGTCGAGCTGGCGTTGGAAGCTCTCGTCGCATCGCATCCGGTCGCCCTGGAGCGGCAGTTCGAACTGACCAACATCGAGACGTCAATCGTGGAGTTGTGCAGAGAATCGCCGTCCGTCGCCGAGGTGGCAGCCCGATTGGGTATTCCTATCGGGGTGGCGCGCGTGCTCGTGGCCGACTTGATCGAGGCCGGGCACGTGCGCGTTTCGGCGACTTTGAAAGACGATTCCAGCGACGATGAGCGTCGCGAGCTGATCGAAAGGGTTCTCAGTGGACTCCGGCGTATTTGATTCGACGGCGCAGGTCGACACTCGTACCAGTAAGCCAACATCGGCGAAGATCGTGGTCGCGGGTGGCTTCGGTGTCGGGAAGACCACGTTGGTCGGTGCTGTCTCGGAGATCGTTCCGCTGCGCACCGAGGCATTGGTGACCAACGCCAGCACCGGGATCGATAACCTGACCGGCATTCCGATGAAGTCGACCACCACCGTGGCGATGGACTTCGGCCGGATCAGCCTCGCCGACGATCTGGTGCTGTACCTGTTCGGCACGCCCGGCCAGTATCGGTTCTGGTTCATGTGGGACGACCTGATCCGCGGCGCTATCGGCGCGGTCGTGCTGGTCGACACCCGCAGGTTGGAAGACAGCTTCGCGGCCGTCGACTACTTCGAAGCGCGCGGCCTGCCTTTCCTGGTGGCGCTCAACGAATTCGACGACGCGCCGCGATACCCGATCGAGGACATCCGGCAGGCGCTCGCGGTGCCCGCCGATGTGCCTATTCTGTCCATCGACGCCCGTCGCCGGGAGCCTGCCAAGCAGGCCCTGGTCGCGCTCACCGAGTACGCGTTGCGCAAGGTGATGCAGGGCTACTGAGTGCTCGTGTGGCTTGCCGAGGCGCCGGGTAGGGCCGGATAGGCTCGCCCGGTGCGTACTTCGGCGCGAGAGTTACTCGGGCAACTGCTCGACACGAATTCGTTCGTCAGCTGGGACCGGCCGCCGGTGACGGTGGCCGCATCCCCGCGGTATCGCGATGCTCTGCGCAAGGCGGCGGTCGCGGCGGGCACCGACGAATCGGTGCTCACCGGCGAGGGGCTGCTGCGGGGTCGGCGCGTGGCCGTCATCGCCTGCGAGTTCGGATTCCTGGCCGGCTCGATCGGTGTCGCGGCCGCGGAGCGGATCGTCTCGGCGGTCGAGCGCGCCACCGAACTCGGGCTGCCGCTGATCGCGTCACCGACCTCCGGCGGCACCCGGATGCAGGAGGGCACCGTCGCCTTCGTGCAGATGGTGAAGATCGCCGGTGCGGTCGCGGCGCACAAGTCGGCTGGTCATCCGTATCTCGTCTACCTGCGTAATCCCACCATGGGCGGCGTGTTCGCCTCGTGGGGTTCGCTGGGACACATCACGTTCGCCGAGCCGGGCGCGCTGATCGGGTTTCTCGGCCCGCGGGTCTACGAGGCCCTGTACGGCAGGCCGTTCCCGGAGGGCGTGCAGACCGCGGAGAACCTGTACCGGCGTGGCGTCATCGACGGCGTTCTGACGATTCCGGTCTTCCGCCGGATCGCTCACCGCGCGCTGAGTGTGTTCAGTGGCGTCGAGTTACCCGATTCGACTGCCGCACTGTCGGTTTCCGATCAGAGCGCTGTGCCGCAACCGCAGCGTTTGAAGCCTGATGACGCTGCGGCGGAAGGGATTCGGCCGGAAGGTCCGCCGACTGGCACCGGAGGCAATGCGGTATGGCAGTCGGTCGAGATCTCCCGCCGCCCGCAGCGTCCTGGTATCCGGGAACTTTTACGTCATGTGACACAACGGGTTCCGCTCAGCGGCACCGGTCAGGGCGAGTCCGACCGCACGGCGGTGCTCGCCCTCGGACGCTTCCGCGGGCAACCGTGCGTGGTATTCGGGCATGACCGGCGTGGCCAGGTGGGCGAGAACACCATGGGCCCGGCCGCACTGCGCGAGGCGCGGCGCAGTATGGCGCTTGCCCAGGAGTTGCGCTTGCCGCTGGTCCTGGTCATCGATACGGTGGGCGCGGCGCTGTCGAAGGAGGCCGAGGAGCGCGGGCTCGCTCCCGAGATCGCGCGCTGCATAGCGGATCTGGTCACCCTGGACACTCCGACCGTCTCGGTGCTGCTCGGTCAGGGCACCGGCGGTGGCGCGCTCGCGCTGCTGCCCGCCGATCGGGTGCTCGCCGCCACCCACGGGTGGTTGGCGCCGCTGCCGCCGGAAGGGGCGAGCGCCATCGTCTACCGCGATACCGGCCATGCGGCGGAAATTGCTGCGGCACAACGCATCAGCGCTGCCGATCTGCTCGCCGACGGAGTGGTCGACCGGATCGTGCCCGAGTTCCCCGACGCGGCGGACGAGCCGGTGGACTTCGCCCGCCGGATGGTCGCCGCGATCGCGCACGAGCTGGCGGCTTTGCGGGCCCGGCCGGAAGCGGAGTTGCTCGCGGCGCGGCAGGCGCGCTACCGGCGGCTCGGGTTGTCCGGCGGGACGAGCTGACGGGCGCGAACGCGGTGTGTTTTCCACTCCGGTGACACGGGGTTTCCCAGCAAATTGCGGGCCAACACACCCGATGGCGTGATTGACGGTTCGCCGCCGCACTTCTACCGTCGGAATGTGACCTTCAAAAGCGAGACCAGCACCGTTCCCTCGATCGTGCTGAACGACGGGAACGTGATCCCGCAGCTCGGCTTCGGGGTGTTCCAAGTGCCCGCCGAGGACGTCGTTTCGGCCGTCACCACCGCGCTCGAGGTTGGCTACCGCAGCATCGACACCGCCGCGATCTACGAGAACGAAGAGGGCACCGGCCGTGCCATCCGGGAATCCGGCCTGCCCCGCGACGAGATCTACGTCACAACCAAGCTGTGGAATTCCGAGCAGGGCTACGACTCGACGCTGCGCGCGTTCGACGCGAGCATGCAGCGGCTCGGCCTGGATTACCTCGACCTCTACCTCATCCACTGGCCGGTGGCCGCCGCCGACCGCTTCGTGGACACCTTCCGCGCCTTCCAGGCGCTGAAGTCCCAGGGCCGGGTGCGCTCGATCGGTGTCTCGAACTTCACGGTCGCGCACATCCAGCGGCTCATCGCGGAGACCGGTGAGATCCCGGTGGTGAACCAGATCGAGCTGCATCCCAGGTTGGCGCAACGCGAACTGCGCGAGTTCCACACCGCCAACGCGATCGCCACCGAGGCGTGGAGCCCGCTCGGGCAGGGCACGCTGCTGGAGGAGAGCGCCGTCACCAGGGTGGCCGCCGAGGTCGGGCGCACTCCGGCGCAGGTGATCATCCGCTGGCATCTGCAACTGGGCAACGTCGTCATCCCGAAGTCGGTCACGCCCTCGCGGATCGCGGAGAACTTCGACGTGTTCGGTTTCGAGCTGAGCCCGGAACAGATGAACGCGATCAACGCGCTGGACACCGGTTCGCGGCTGGGCGGTGACCCGGACACGTTCACACTCGGTCTGATCGACTGACCGGTCGGTGTGGCGGTCAGCGCAGTCCGAGCCGCGCGGTGAGTTCGGCCGCCGCCGCGCGTCCGGCGCGATTGGCGCCGACGGTGCTGGCCGACGGCCCGTAGCCGATCAGGTGGATGCGCGGGTCGGCGGCTACCTGGGTGGCCAGTCGTCCCGCCATGGTGATGCCGCCGCCGGGCCCGCGCAGTCGCAGTGGTGCGAGGTGGTCGAGGGCGCTGCGGAACCCGGTGGCCCAGAGGATCACGTCCGCTTGCCGGAACGTTCCGTCGGCCCAGCGCACCCCGGCTGGCTCGATGCGCTCGAACATCGGCAAGCGGGTGAGCGCGCCGCGAGCCTGCGCCGCGCGCAAGCGGTCATCGAGCGGCAATCCGGTGACCGAAACCACAGATCCCGGTGGCAACCCGAGCCGCACCCGATCTTCGACCATCGCGACCGCGGCCCGCCCGGCCTCCTCGGTGAAATCGTCCTCGCGGAAGCGCGGCGGGGTCCTCGTCACCCAGGTGGTGGTGGTGACCTGGGAGATCTCGTCGAGCAGCTGCACCGCCGAGATACCGCCGCCGACCACGACCACGTGCTCGCCCACGAACTCCGCGGCGCTGCGATAGTCGTGGGTGTGCAGCTGGCGGCCGGTGAAGGTCTGCGCTCCCGGATAGTGCGGTACGAACGGATGCTCCCAGGTGCCGGTGCAGTTGATCAGGCCGCGTACCCGGATGACTCCCGCGGCGTCGGTTTCCGCGTTGAGCACCGCACCGCGGTGGGCCGGGTCGCCCTCCTGGGTGCGATCACAGACCACGGTCACCGACACCTGGCGGTGGACGCGCAGATCGAACCGCTTTTCGTACAACTCGTAGTAGTTCGGCACCGCGGTGGCCGCCGGTACGGACGACGAACCCGGCGGCAAGGTCTCGGCGAACGGCATACCGGGCAGATCGTGCACGTTGTTCACCGTTTCCAAGGTGAGCGAGGGCCATCGGAACTGCCACGCGCCGCCGGGCCCGGGCGACCGGTCCACCAGCAGGAAATGCCGCTCGGGACGCAGCCCGAGGCGCTGGAGGTGGTATCCGGCCGACAGCCCCGCCTGACCAGCGCCGATCACCAGGATGTCGAAGTCGGTCGGCACAGCCGGTGATCGTATCGCCTGGCGCGGAAAGGGTGACGGGCTATGGCAGAGTGAAGAGACCAGATGGACCGTTCAGCCGGGGAGGTCGCATGCTCGGGGTCAGCCGTGACGGTGACGTGGTCACCATCGAATTGCGGCGGGAGGAGCGCCGTAACGCGCTCAACTACGAACTCGTCACACTGCTGCGCGAGGCCGTGCTCGCAGCGGTCGCCGACCAGGCGCGGGTCATCGTGTTGACCGGGCGCGGTCCGGTCTTCAGCGCGGGCGCCGATCTGTCCGGGGTGTACTCGGATGATTTCCTGTCCGCGCTGCTGGAGACGCTGCACACGATCGAATCGGCGCCGATCCCGGTGATCTCGGCCATCAACGGCGCCGCGATCGGAGCGGGCGTGCAGTTGGCGATCGCCTCGGACCTGCGGGTGATCGAAGCGGATGCCTACATCGCGGTGCCCGCCGCGAAACTGGGCATCACCGTGGACCGGTGGACCGTGCGCAGGCTGGTGGCACTGATCGGCGGTGGTCCGGCGCGAACCGTGCTGCTGGGCGCCGAACAGATATCGGCCGAGGACGGCTACACGTTCGGGTTCGCCAACCGGATCGGCGGACTGGCCGACGCGCAGGCCTGGGCCAAGCAGATCGCGGCGCTGGCCCCGTTGTCGCTGCGGCACCTGAAGCTGGTGCTCAACGACGACGGAACGCGCGATCCGGAGAACGCGCAGCAGCGGGCGGCGCTGGAGGCCGCCTGGACGAGCGAGGATGCCAAGGAGGGTCGTTTGGCCAGGCAAGAAAAGCGTCCGGCGAAGTTCGTGGGGCGATGATGGACATCAGACGTATCGGAGCGGCCGCCGCGGGCGCGCTCGGCATCACCTGGCTGGTGCGCGCGGTATGGGACATCCCCTCGGCGATGGGGGCTTCGATCTCCGCGATCCAGCCGCACGCGATGGGCGCCACGACCTACCGCGACCGCCAATTCCACAACACCGAGCCCAGCAGCCAGATCGCCGCGGGTTCGGCTCCCTCCCTGCTGGTCTCGGCGCTGACCAGACGCAACGCGGGCAGGCCACGGGCCCCCATCCCGCTGCAGACCCCGCCGCAGCCCGCCGCGGCCGCCGCGCTCGCCGTCACCTGGTACGGCCACGCCACGACGTTGCTCGAGGTCGACGGGTACCGGATCCTCACCGATCCGGTGTGGAGCGAGCGGGTTTCGCCTTCCCCGCTGGTCGGTCCGGCGCGGCTGCATCCGGTTCCGCAGCCGCTGGCAGATCTGCCTCCGATCGACGCGGTGGTCATCTCGCACGACCATTACGACCACCTGGACAAGGAGACGGTCCGGGAGCTGGTGGCGCGCCAGAGCGCACCGTTCCTCGTTCCGATCGGGATCGGCGCCCACTTGCGGCACTGGGGCGTCCCGGAGGACCGGATCGTCGAATTGGACTGGGGCGGATCGGTTTCGCTCGCCGAACTAGGCCGGGACCGGGACGGCGTCGACCTGGTGATCACCTGCACGGAGGCCCGGCATTTCTCCGGCCGCGGGCTGCTGCGCAACACCACGCTGTGGGCCTCGTGGTCGATCGTCGGTCCCACCCGGCGTGCCTACTTCGGCGGCGACACCGGCTACACCAAAGCATTCGCCGCGGCGGGCGCGGCGCTGGGTCCGTTCCATCTGACGCTGCTGCCGATCGGCGCCTACGACGAGCGCTGGCCGGACGTGCACATGAACCCCGAGGAGGCGGTTCGGGCACACGCCGACCTGTGTGGCGGCGATCCCGGCCACGGCCTGCTGGTGCCCATCCACTGGGCCACGTTCAATCTCGCCTTCCACGGCTGGTCGGAGCCGGTGGGGCGCATGGTAGGGGCGGCGCGGTCGGCCGGTACCGCCGTCGCGGTGCCGATGCCCGGGCAGCGTGTGGACCCGTCGAGTGCCCCAGCCGCGGATTCTTGGTGGGAGAATGTTGGGTGAACGACTCCGGCTAATTGACGACAGGAAGGAATCACGGCGATGAGTTTCGCGGATACGGTCAAGGGCCTGGTCGGCAAGGGGAAGGACGCGGCGGCCAAGAACGCCGACAAGATCAACCACGCGGTCGACAAGGCCGGCGACTTCATCGACCAGAAGACGCACGGCAAGTACACCGACAAGATCGCGAAGGGTAAAGAGGCCGCCAAGAAGGTGGTCCCGCCGGACCAGTCCGGCCCGCACGCCTGAGCCTGCGGCGGAGACCGCGACCGGGTCTCCGCCGCTACACTTCGAATATGGCGGCCCGCCGCGCGTTCGGTGGTATCGAGGTTGACCTGAGCAACCTCGACAAAGTGCTGTATCCGGCCACTGGCACCACCAAAGGCTCGGTCGTCGCCTATTATTCGGCGATCGCGCCTGCCATGCTGCCGCATATCGCCGGGCGTCCGGTCACTCGGAAGCGCTGGCCCAACGGGGTCGACGAACCGTCCTTCTTCGAGAAGAATCTCCCCTCGCACGCGCCGTCCTGGATCGAGCGGCGCTTCCTGCGGCACTCCGATCGCAAGGTCGACTATCCGCTGATCGATGCCGAAGCCGGGCTGGCCTGGATCGCCCAGCAGGCCGCGCTGGAAGTCCATGTACCGCAGTGGCGTTTCGACGGCGACGAGATGGGCCCGGCGACGAGGCTGGTCTTCGATCTCGACCCCGGCAAAGGAGTCGGGCTCGCCGAATGCGCCGAGGTGGCGCTCGCGGTGCGCGAGATGGTGGAGGGTATCGGGCTGCGTGCGTTCCCGGTCACCAGCGGCAGCAAGGGGATTCACCTCTACGTGCCGTTGGATCGCGAGCTGAGCTCGGGCGGCGCGTCCACGGTGGCCAAACAGGTGGCCACGAATCTGGAACGACTGCACCCGGATCTGGTCACCGCCACGATGGCGAAGGCGGCCCGCGGCGGCAAGGTTTTCCTGGACTGGAGCCAGAACAACCCGGCGAAGACCACCATCGCGCCCTACTCGTTGCGGGGGCGGCCCGAGCCGAACGCAGCCGCTCCGCGCACCTGGAAAGAGATCGAGAACCGGAAGAAGCTGCGGCACCTGCGGTTCGACGAGGTGCTGGCCAGGTACCGATCGGACGGTGATCTGCTGGCGGACTTGGATCCGCCGCTGACAACCCGCGATTCGTCGGCGCAGGCGGGGCCGGACACGTTGACGAAGTACCGCTCGATGCGTGACCCGGCCCGCACGCCGGAACCCGTCCCGGCCGAGTCGCCCGCGCCCGGAGCGAACAACCGCTACGTCGTGCAGGAGCACCACGCGCGGCGGCTGCACTGGGATGTGCGGTTGGAGCGCGACGGCGTGCTGGTGTCCTGGGCGGTGCCGAAGGGCCCGCCGACCTCGCCGGACCAGAATCGCCTCGCCGTGCACACCGAGGACCATCCGATGGAGTATCTCGACTTCCACGGCGCCATCCCGAAAGGCGAGTACGGCGCGGGCGAGATGACGATCTGGGATTCCGGCACTTACGAGACCGAGAAGTGGCGCGACGACGAGGTCATCGTCCGGTTCCACGGCAAGCGGCTCACCGGCCGTTATGCGCTGATCCAGACCAACGGCAACCAATGGCTGATGCACTTGATGCGGGCGGGCGACGGCGCCGAACCGCAGGAACCGCCGGACAAGACGCCGGGCCGGATAATCCGCCCGTCCAACGGGCCCGCGCCGCTGCCGCGCGGCCTGTCACCGATGCTCGCGACTCCCGGCGAGGTCGCCGAACTCACCGCCGACGAGTGGTGCTTCGAGACGAAATGGGACGGTTTCCGCCTGATCGCCGAGATCGACTCCGGCGCGCTCACCTTGCGCAGCCGCGCTGGGAACATCGTGACCGACCGCTACCCCGGCATCGCGGCGTTGCGGCGGGAGTTGTCCGGGCACCAGGTGGTGCTCGACGGCGAGGCGGTCGTCTTCGACGACCACGGCGTCGCGATCCTCGGTCTGCTGCAAGCCGATGCGGCGCGGGCGGTTTTCGTCGCGTTCGACGTGCTGTACCTGGACGGCACCTCGCTGCTACGCAAACGCTATTCCGATCGCCGCAGGGTGCTCGAGGCGCTCGCCGCGAACGCGCCCTCGCTGGTGGTGCCGCCGCGATTGGACGGCTCGGGCGCCGACGCCCTGCGCTACAGCCAGGAGCAGGGGCTGGAGGGTGTGGTCGCCAAGCGCAAGGATTCGGTGTATCTGCCCGGCAAGCGCGGGCATTCCTGGGTGAAGCAGCGCAACTGGCGCACCCAGCAGGTGCTCATCGGCGGCTGGCGGCGCAGCACGGCGAGGGATTTCAAGTCATTGCTGGTCGGCATTCCGCACGACAGCCGCCTGATCTACGTCGGCCGGGTCGGCACCGGCTTCAACGAGCCGGACATGCGTGCGCTGGCCGCGCGCTTGCGCAAGCTGGAACGAAAGACCTCCCCGTTCGACAACGACCTCACCTCCGAGGAGCGCAAGGAGGCGGTGTGGGTGACGCCGAAACTCGGTGGCACCGTGCGGTTCATGAACTGGACCGAGGCGGGACGGTTGTGGCATCCGGCCTGGGTCGGCGCCGCGCCGCACGCGCGCGAGGCTGGGTAGGGTTGGTTCGCGGTTGTTCTCAGCGCGAAAACGAGGAGTGCACGGTGGACTTCAAGAACCTGGCAGGCAAGGCGATGGATCTGGCCCAGAAGAACGCGGACAAGCTGGACGCGGTCATCGACAAGGCGGGCGACCTCGTGGACGAGAAGACCGGAAAGAAGTACGCGAGCCAGGTGGACGCCGCCCAGGACGCGGCCAAGAAGGCTCTGCGGGAGCAGTGAGCGATGGAACGGGACCCGATCCGGCCGGGTCCCGTTCCGCTGTCAGTGTGCGCCCGAGAGCAGCGGGGTGATGGTCGCGATGTCGGTCACCAAGGCGTGGCCTTGGAATTCGAAGTCGGCGTAGGCTCGCGCCATGGCGGCTTCGTCCCGGCCGCCGACCGCGTCGCTGATCACCACCGGGACGAACCCGAGATCGGTGGAGTGCGCCACCGTGGGCGCGATGCCGATCTCCAGAGCGACGCCCGCGATCGCGTAGGCGCCGATGCCCAGGTCGCGCAGCATCGAGGCCAGCGGGGTGCCTTCGAACGCCGACATCGACGTCTTGTCGAACACCACCTCGTCCGCGCGTGGCCGCAGCTCCGGCACCAGTTCGAAGGCGGGGGTGTCACGCTGCAGGATGAAGCGCACCTGGTCCACCGAATCCACCTGCTGCCAGCTCATGGCCATGCGCAGCGCGAACGCGCCGCTGAGGCGCTCGGGCAGGAAGAAATGGCGCAGAAAGACCACCGGGTAACCACCCGAGCGCGCCGCGTCGACCACCCGCACCACACGCTCGACGATCTCCTGGCCGTCGGGCAACTGGCTGAGCACGCCGACCTGCATGTCGTAGACGATCACCGCCATCCGGTCGGGGGCGCACACGTCGGCGAGTGTTTCGGGGATGTCCAGTCCGTTGCCATGCCGCATGCTCGGCTACTCCTCTTGGTTGCGCCCGCGCCGCTCGGGAGGGTCCGCCCGACGGCTATCCGATTGCGCTAGGGGCGTTTTCGTCAACACTGTAACCAGTCCGGCGGACACCTGCGGCGGTGGGTGTGACCTGCGATCGACCGTTGCCGGGTGGTCGGCGCGGCAGTACCGTTGAGGTCTGGAGGCCGGGTGGATCGGCGCCGAACGCACCGGGATCACTCGCCTCGCCGGGACTGGGGAGGCCCTGATGAAGGATGTTCAGCGAACGCCCGCCAGCGCGTGGGCGAGCAACCGACCTGTGTGTAAGGCGATTCCGCGGGCCATACTATCCGCGCTGATCTTCCTCATCGCCGCCCTGGGCGCCGCACCCATGGCATACGCCGAGCTACCGCCGCCGGATCTGGACCCGTTCTACGCGGCTCCCGCGGACCTGGGCCATTACCGCAACGGCGCCGTGCTGGATTCCCGTCCGATCGCGCTGTTCGGTCTGCCGCTGCCCATCTCGACCTGGCAGGTGAAGTACCGCAGCTCCGACGCGAGCGACGATCCCGTCGCGGATGTGGCTACCGTCATGGTGCCGATGCTGCCGTGGTTCGGTCCCGGCGCCCGGCCACTGCTGTCCTACCAGGTCCCCGAGGACAGTCTGGGCATCCGGTGCGCGCCGTCGTTCGCGCTGCGCGGCGGCTGGGGCACCGGTGCCGTGAACACGCTGATCGACACGCCCTTCATGGCGGAGGCGCTGCGCCGCGGGTGGGCGGTGGTGGTCAGCGACTACGAGGGGCCGCGATCCCGTTTCCTGGACGGGGTGAACTCCGGACGCGGTGTGCTGGACGGCATTCGCGCGGCCCGCGACTTCCCGCCCGCAGGTCTCGGCCCCGCGACGCCGATCGGCGCTTGGGGCTATTCCGGCGGTGCGTTCGCCACGCTGTGGGCCGCGCAGATCCAGCCGTGGTATGCGCCGGACGTCCGGTTCGCGGGCATCACCTCCGGCGGCGTTCCGGCCGACTGGCCCGCCATAGCGCGCGAAGCGGACGGCACCTTGCAGGCTGGACTGGCGTTGCTGATCCTGTTCGCGCTCGCCCGCAACGATCCCGGCGGGGGCCTGGCGAAGTTGCTCAACGATCGAGGGCACGCGGCGCTGGTCGAGAACGGCGCGGCCTGCGGGTCCGATCTGGTGCCGAAGTACGCGGGCGCGTGGGTGGACGACTTCGCCCTCGTCCCGGACCTGCTGACACATCCGGTTTTCCGGGCCGCCACCGTCGCCCAGGAACTCGGCGGCAGCGCGCCCGCGGCGCCGATGTACCTGTATCACAGCCTGACCGACGACGTGATCCCTGTGGCGGGCTTCACCGACCTGGTCGGCCGCTACTGCGCGCTGGGAGCGAGCGTCACCTCGGTGCACTCGATGCTGCCCACGCACAACCCCGCGGCGATCGGCGAGGCTCCGGGTGCGATGAACTTCCTGGCCGACCGATTCGCCGGCCTACCCGTCGCTCCGGGATGCCGCGAGCGGTAGGTGGGTGATCGCCCGGCAGCGGCGGGCGATCCGGAAGCACCGACCGGGCATGGACGAAAGCGCACCGAATCGCGGTCGATTCGGTGCGCGTCGTGCCGAGGGGCGCGGGTCAGTTCTGCGGACGGCCGGTGGTGTCCATCCACTTGGTGGTGCCGGGCGGGGCAGCCAGCGTGCTGATCAGATCGATGCCCGCGATGATCAGCGCCGGTCCGCCGACGACGATCGTGCCGATGATGCCGCCGATGCCCGCACCGGCGAGCACGGTGCCGATACCGATGGGTCCGCCGATCAGGCCGGTCAGTCCGACGAGCGCGCCGATCACCGTGCCGATGAACCCGCCGACCGCGGTGGCGATGGTGAACTGCGCCAGGAACGCGTCCATCGCGCGCTGGTTCTCGAACGGCGAGGCGACCGGTGTGGCCGCCGGGCGGGCCTGTGCCGCGTCCTTCACGACGGTCAACTCCAGTACCCGGCCCTCCTCGCGAACGGCGTGCGGCATGGGGAATTCGAGCCCGTCCTGCCGGAAGGCCAGCGGCAGTGTGACCGCGACGTTTCCGGCCGCGTCCTTGATGTCGACGGCGTCGCCGCGCACGTCGAACGTGCCGGCGGTGAGCGTCGTGACGATCTTGTTCCCGATCAGCCTGGCTTCGTAGCCGATGTCCGGGACCGGCGCGGCGGCGGGTTCCGCGTGCGTGACACCGGCCCCTACCGTCAGCGCGGCGACGAGCGGCACGACAGCGGCGGTGACTTTCCGGAGAATCATTTCTCGGTTCCAATCTTCATCAGGTTTCAAGCAATAGAGAACGCGGCACACGCCGAAATTCCTTCCCCCGTCGGCATGTACATCCGTAATGTGATCCAGAAGACAGCTACCTCTGAGTGGTAACTGTACTGTGGCTGAGAAGGTTTAGTGCCCGAATTAAAGGGGTAATCTTCAGATTTTCCTGTCCTTACTGAGGTTATAGCGGTTGGCTATTCAATGTGGGTGTAGCCACGGTGGGGGATGGCCAAAACCGCTTGGGCGGTAGGGAATCGGCGCCTGCTGGTCTGTTCCGCGGATCGGGAGGCGATCATCATCCCGCAAACATTCGGCGAATTGCGCTGGCGGGATTCGTCGGGGACCTGTACAGGTGGCAACCGACCGGCATCCGGTTTTTGGCCCGGCAGAGCGCGATTCGCTGCACGGGCGCTCGATACGAACCCAACGCCCTCGTTCGCGGCCCGAGTTCAGAGCAGCAGGTGCAGCGCGACCGAACCGAGACAGACGCCGACGACCAAGGCGAGCGCGAGCGCGTCGCGGCGGCCCGGAGCGCTGGGGTGGGCGGTGAGTTGCCCCGTGCCGCCGCGCGCGGTGATCGCCTCGCCCAGTTCACCGGCGCGGCGGGTGGATACCGCCATGGCCGCGGTGAGGATGTCGATGAGCGGGTTGTCGGCCGCGCGGGCGAGCATGCCGTCTTTGGGGCGGAGCCGGCGAGCGGCCCGCAGCACCCGGATCTCCTCCATGAGCAGTGGCAGACCTCGCAGAGTGAGCGCGACGACAACGGCCCATTCGTCCACCGGGAGCCGGAGCCTGCGTAGCGGCGCGCCCAACTTGGCGAGGGCGGGCGCGATATCGCCCATGGGGGTGGTCCACGCGATGAGGAACGAGGCGGCCACCAGGATCAGGGTGAACGTGGCGATCTGCGCGTAGCGCAGCACCGCCGCGCCGCCCACCGGCACGGTGATCAGGCCGCCGACGAGGAACAGCGCCCAGAACCACCAGGGCAGGCGCGGCAGCGTGCCGAGCGGCAACCGGGCGGCGACGCCGACGACCACGAGGAACGCCGTCATGATTCCGAGCACCGGCCAGGACGGCATGAACATCAGCACCAGGCTGATCAGGAACACCCCGATCATCTTGGTGCCCGCCCACAGCCGGTGCACCGGGCTGTCGACCGGCACCTGACGCAGCAGAACGGTGCTCATCCTCGACCTCCGTGCTCGAATCGCCAGGCGGTCGCACCCGGCCGCAGCGCCCCGGAGCCGGAGTCGGCCTGCGCGCCCGCCTTGCCCGGCAGCGGCGTGGCGTCCCACGCGGATTCCGCGCCCAGGATGCGTCCCGAGCGCAGATGCACCGTCCGATCGCACACCGCCGCCATGTCGGCCACGTCGTGCGAGATGACGATCAGCGTCAATCCGGAATCCCGCAGCCGCGCCAGCAGCTCCACGACGTCGGCCCGGCCCTCCGGGTCGAGACCGGCCAGGGGCTCGTCGAGGACGACCACCTGGGGATGACTGGCCACGATGGCGGCGAGCACCACCCGTTTGGCCTGGCCGCCGCTGAGTTCCTCGATCGAGCGCGCGGCCAGCGACCGGTCCAGTCCGACGGCGTCCAGTGCACGGCCGACCGCACCGGAGCCCGTGGCCCGCCCGCCCCAGTCCGCGATCTCCGCGCCGACGGTCTGCTTCTGCAATTGCAGGCGGGAATGCTGGAACGCGAGCTCGACCCGGCCGATCTGCTTGCTGATCGGCTTGCCGCGCAGGTCGCAGCGTCCGGAACTCGGTTCGATCAGACCCGCCATGATCCAGGCCAGGGTGGATTTGCCCGAGCCGTTCCCGCCCACGATGAGCAGCGCCTCGCCCTGCCGGACGGACAGGTCGACGCCGTGCAGGGCGGGCGCTTCCCACGGCGTCGCGCGGTTGTAGGTGTGGCGGACGTCGCGCAGTTCCAGGATCGGCTCGCCCATCGGCCTGCGTCGCTCGTCGCGCACCGGGCGCGGCCACGCGGGCAGGTGTCCGACCGAACGGCCCGCGGCCAGGTGCACCACTCGGTCGGCGGCCGCGGCATCGGCTTCGTGATGGGTGACCAGCACCACGGCCATCGGGTGCCGTTTCGGCAGCGCGGCCAGCAGTTCCACCAGTTCCCGGCGGCCGTCCGGATCGATCATCGAGGTCGCCTCGTCGGCGATCAGCAGGGCGGGCCGCCGGGCCAGCGCCGCCGCGACCGCGAGCCGCTGCTGCTGTCCACCGGAGAGTGTGGCGGTCTCCTTGCCGCCCATCCCGGCGAGCCCGACCTCGCCGAGCAGTCCCTCGACGTCCACCTCGGCGGCGAGCTGCGCGGACAAGCCCCATACGACGTCGTCGGCGACGAGCACGCCGAGGGTCTGGCTCTCGGGGCGCTGCAGGACCAGCGCCGTCCCGCCGAGCCGCCCGAGTCCGGCCGATCCGGGCCGCCACACCGATCCCGAGGTGGGCGGCAGCCCCGCCAGCAACCGGGTCAGCGTCGACTTGCCCGATCCGTTGTGTCCGACCACGGCCACGAATTCGCCGACCGCCACGGTCAGGTCGACGCCGCTGAGCGCCTCGCGCGCCGCGCCGGGGTAGCGGAACCCGGCGTCGCGCAGCGTGACCGGAAGCGGCGCGATCGGCCGGTCGTCCACCGGCGCGTCGAGCCGGTCGGAGCCGGGCAACCACTCCAGCCGGTCCAGTACCGAGCCGAGGACGTACCAGGAGAACACCCCGGTGGCCACCATGCCGAGCGTGACGCCGCCGCCGATCCACACCCACCACCAGCGCAGCACCGAGTCGGCCAGTTCCGCCACGAGCCGCCCGAGCGCGGCCAGTTGCACCTGACCGGCGAGATCCTGCAGACCGCGCGAGACGTTGCGGATGTTGTCGAAGACCAGATTGCGCGTACTCGACAGCGCCAGCAGCGACCCGACGGCGAGCGCGGCCCAGGCCAGCCCGGCCAGCAGCGAGAGCCCGAACACGGCCACGACGCCGCCGCCGCGCCGTTTCACGCTTCCGATGATCCCGCCCATGGTGGCCGCGGCGAGCAATGCCGTCGCCGCCGCCATGCCGGCTGCCACGAAGGTGACCAGTGTGGCCGCGATGGTCGCGGTCACCACCGCCCGCGGCCGGAAGCGATGGGCGACCAGCCCGATCGGGACCGCGGCGACGAGGTTCAGCGCGGCGGCGAACGGGACCACCGATCCGATGGTCACCAGCCCGACGGTCGCTCCGCCCAGCACGGCGCCGGTGGCCAGCTCGATCGGACGCAGCGGCCCGCGCTGACCCGATTCGCCCGGACGGTCCAGTTCATGCACAGCACAAGTCTGCCAGCCCGGCGGGCGATGCCGGGGCGAGCTGGATCGTCGCCCGTCAGGAGACCGGGGTGAGCGTGTAGTGCCGGGGATCGAGGCGACGGGTGCGGCGCCGGTAGCTGGTTTGCGATCCGGGCCAGTTGTTGGTGATGCGGCCCGCGGCGTTGCGGTACCAGCTCGAGCAGAAGTTCCACGGGGTGCGGGCCAAGCGCTGCTGGAGTGCGGTGTTGTAGTCCTGCTCCAGGTCCGCGCGGACCTCGACGCAGTGGCCGGGGTGGTCGGCGAGCAGCCGCACGGCCTGGCGGATGTAGCGCGCCTGCGACTCGATCATGTAGATAATCGAGCCGACGCCGAGATTGGTGTTCGGTCCGTAGATCAGGAAGAGGTTCGGGAAGTCCGGCACCGTGATGCCGTAGTAGGCGTGCGCGCCGTCGGCCCAGGCGTCGGCCAGCTTGCGGCCCCCTCGGCCGTAGACGTCCATCGGATACAGGAACTCCGTGCCCTTGAAGCCGGTGCCGTAGATGATCACGTCCGCCTCGTGCACCGCTCCGTCGGCGGTGCCGATGCCCCGCGGGGTGATCTCGCTGATGGCGGTGGTCTCCACCCGCACGTTCGGTTGGGTGAGCGCGGGGTAGTAGTCGTTGGAGAACAGCGCGCGCTTGCAGCCGATCGGATAGTCCGGGGTGAGCTTGGCCCGCAGCTGCGGGTCCTCGACCTGTTCGGCCAGGTGCCGGGCGGCGATGCGGGCCACCCACCGCGCGATCACGGGAAATTCCACCAGCCCGAGCGAGACGAACTCGGCGATCGACCACCACCCGAACCGTTCGGCCAGCAGCACGCCCGGCACCCGCGCGAACAGGTTGTGCTGGATCGGCGTGTAATCGGTGTCGAACTTCGGGATCACCCAGGCGGGCGTGCGCTGGAACAGCGTGAGTTCGGCGACCACGGGCTGGATCTGCGGGATGAACTGGATGGCGCTGGCCCCGGTGCCGACGCAGGCGACGCGTTTGCCGCCGAGGTCGACGCCGTGGTCCCACTCGGCCGAATGGAACGACGGGCCCGCGAAGGTCTCGATGCCCGGAATGGCGGGCAGGGACGGGCGCGACAGCTGCCCCACCGCCGAGATCAGCACGTCCGCGATCCAGCTGCCGCCGTCGGCGGTGCGGACGGTCCACCGGCCGGTGGCGTCGTCGAATTCCGCGTCGGTGACGCCGGCGCCGAAACGGATCGCCGACAACACGTCGTGCCGTTCGGCGACGCCGCGCAGGTATCGGTGGATGGCAGCCTGGCCCGAGTACCGCTGCGGCCAGTCGGGCTTGGGTTCGAAGGAGAACGAGTACAGCGGGGACGGGACGTCGCAGGCGGCGCCGGGGTAGGTGTTCTCCCGCCACACCCCGCCGATGTCGGCGGCGCGCTCCAGGATGGTGATGTCGTGGAAGCCGTTGCGGCGCAATTCGATCGCCATGCCGATGCCGCCGAAGCCCGCGCCGATGATGAGGATCGACGGCCCATTGCGCACTGTCATGTGACACTCCTCACTGCGACCGTAACTCTCTACACTGTAGGAGCCGGTGTGCCGAAGTATCGAGAAATTCGGCCATAATGTCCGCGTGGAGCGGGTGCAGGATCCGGAAATCCGCGATTGGAACTTTCCGCGCGGGGTGGCCAGCGTGGCGCTGATGGTCGGCTACGCGGCGGAGCGCGGCGTGCCCGCCGCGCCGATGCTGCAAGGGACCGGTCTCAGCGAGCAGCAATTGCGAGATCCGGACGCGCAGATCGACGCGCATACCGAACTGGCGGTCGTCCGCAATCTCGTCCGCGAGCTCGCCGACCGGCCCGCGCTGGGCGTGGAGGTCGGCCGTCGCTACCGGATCACCACCTTCGGCATCTTCGGCTTCGCCTGCGTCAGCAGCCCGACACTCGGGGAGGCGATCAGCTTCGCGTTGCGCTACCTGGATCTCAGCTTCACGTTCTGCCTGCCGGTCGCCGAATGGGGCGACGGGGAGTTCGTCGCGGTGGTGCACGACGAGTCGGTGCCCGCCGACGTGCGCCAATTCCTCGTCGAACGCGACGTCACGGCCATGCACCAGGTGATGAGCGACCTGCTCGGTACGCGTTTGCCGCTGACCAGGGCAGAATTCCGTTTCCCCGCACCCGCCTACGCGGACCGGATCACGGAGGTCACGGTGGTGCCGCCGCGTTTCGGCATGCCGCGCAACCTGTTCGCGATCGAACCGATGCTGCTGGAGCAACCACTGCCGCAGGCCAACGAGCACACCTGGGCGATGTGCCTGGCGCAGTGCCGGGACCTGGTGCACCGCCGCAGGGCTCGCACCGGCATCGCGTCCGAGGTGCGCGAGCGCCTGGTGCCGCGCGGCGGCGCGGACGGGTTCGCCGCGCCACCCGGCATCGACGCCGTGGCGAACGATCTCAATATGAGCACGCGCACGCTGCGGCGCCACCTCGATGCGGCGGGCACCAGCTATCGCGCGCTGCTGGACGAAGTACGGCGGGCATTGGCGGAGGAAATGCTCACCGCCACACCGCTATCGGTGAGCGACGTGGCGATCCGGCTCGGCTATGCCGAAGCCTCGACATTCATCTTCGCGTTCAAACGGTGGACCGGTAACACCCCGGCGGCCTACCGCCGCGAACGCGTCGTCCGGCGTTAGGCCCCCTCGCCTCGGCCGCTCCTGCTGCCGGTGTAGGCCAGTTCGCGAATCTTGCCGATGGCTTTGGGGAACAGTTCCACTTCGGGCGGATGGTTGAGCATCGGATCGAAGTAGTCCGTGCGATGCTCGGCGGATTCGGCGGGCCGCAGCGTGAGTTCGGCGACCCGCCAGGCGGGGCCGCCGAGGCGGCTGGCGGTGAGGGTGAAGCTCACCAGATCCTCTTGCAGGTGGGCTTGCATCGACTCGAGCGACGCCGACTCGGGCTGCACGCCGTCGGGCTCGGCGAAGAACCAGGTGGGTGCGGAGTTGTCGATCCGGTAGGGCATCAGGCATCCGTAGCGTGCGCTGGCCCAGCCGCGCGCCGGTGTGATCACCAGCCTGCCCAGCGCTCCCTGGCCCGTGGTGGCCAGTGCGAAATCCCATGGCTGGTCGTCATGGCCGAGCACCCGGAACGCCAAGCCGAGCACATCCGGCAGACCGTCCGGCAGGCCGACGCCCTTGGACAACCGCGCGATGACCGCACGGTCGCCAGGGCCGAAGAGGGGCTCGAATTCGGGCTCCGCGTGCAGTCGACCGGCCAGGTGCAACCCCGTCGGATGGAACACCCGCGCATGCCGGATCCGTGCTCCGGCCGCGAACGCGTTCTTCACCACTGCGGCTGGTAGATCGACCATGGCGAATCCTCCCGGGTAGGCGTCGTGTGCCTCCCGATTGCCCCGGCTCGGGCCGGGTAAACCGCCGTCAGACCGGTTGCACGCCGATCCGGCCGCCCAGCGCGACGGTGCGGAAGTGGGTGGTGAGCCGGTGGTCGTCGCCGATGACGTGCAGCGCGACCGCCGGGTCCGGCGCGTAGTCCATCACGTGGTCGGGCAGGTCCAGTTCCCACTCGCCGCTGAGCACCGACGCGGTGCTCGGGGCCACCAGCAGCGGGCGTCCCCCGAACGTGGTGGTCGCGGCCGAATGCGCGTGCCCGGTGAGAACGGCGACGATCCGGTCGTCCCCGGCCACCAGTTCGGCCAGTCGCTGCGGCTCGGCGAGGGCGATATCGTCGACGATCGGGCTGAACAGGTGCGCGGGCGGGTGGTGCAGCGCGAGCAGGATGGGCTTGCCCGCCGGCGCCGCGTCGAGCACCTCGTCCAGCCACCGATAGGTCTCGTCGGCCAGTCGCCCACCCGCCTCCCCGGGAACGCTCGAATCCAGCAGCGCGACCGTGAGATCGCCGATGCGATGCGAGCGGTTGATCGGGGCGTCGGAGGCGGGCTCGCCGAGCAGGCTCGCGCGGAAGCCCGCGCGGTCGTCGTGGTTGCCGGGGATGGCGTACACCGGGATCTCGGCGTCGAACGCGAGCTTGGCCTCCGCGTACTGCTCGGGTTTGCCGGACTCGGTGATGTCGCCGGTCACGAGGATGGCGTCCGGTCTGCGGCGTAGGCCGGCGATGAACGCCATGACCTGGTGCACACGTTCGGCATTGCGGGTGCCGAGATCGAAATGTGTGTCGCTGACCTGAGCCACCAGGATCATCGGCATTCGCTTTCGCTAGGGGTTCGCTGCACTGCGCCAGAGTGTGCGCGCGTCGCGGTCGCCGCACGTCATCAGGCTAGTTGACCTGCGTATTACGCGTCGCCATGACGCTCGCCACCGCGCCGGGGCTCCTCGGCGGATCATGGCCGACATCACATTGGGTCAGGATGTGGGGGATTCGGAGACCGCGTCGGAGAGGGTGCGCAGGGCGCGCAGGAACGTGCGGCGATCCGGCGCGGGCAGCCGCTCGAGCAGTCGGTCCTCGCCCGCCTGGATCTCGCGCTGGGCGCGATCGCGCAGGCTGCGGCCCGCGTCGGTGAGTGACACCAGGTTGACCCGCCGGTCCGTCGGATCGGGTTCGCGCGTGATCAGGCCGCGGCGCTGCAGCTCGTCGAGTACGCCGATGATGCGGGTCTTGTCCGCGCCGATCGCCTTGGCCAGCGCCGCCTGGGTGTGGACGGGCTCGGCGCCGAGTCCGAGAAGGACGGAATAGCCCCACATCGATAGCTCATGGCGCTCCAGGATGGGTTGTTCGGCGGCCATGAGCGCCCGGATGAGCGGCGCGATCATCGCGGCGAGATCGGGACGGGCGTTCGGCATGGACCGACGATACTGCTTGGCAATTTATAAGCTGATGCATATGATGTGCGTATGCTTACTGATTCGGTAGAAGAATTGCGTGCCCGGCATGCCCGGTCCGTTCGTTTGAGTGTGGACGCCGTCGATCGCGTGCGCCCCGACCAACTGGACTCCGAGACCCCCTGTGCTGGTTGGCGTCTGCGTGAGCTGCTGGAACACATGATCGCCCAGAACCACGGCTTCGCCGACGCCGCGCGGGGCGGCGACGATCCCGGTGTCTGGGCCGTTCGCCCGTCCGCCGACCCGGTCGCCGACTATCGCGCGTCGGCCGACGACGTGCTGGCCGCGTTCGCCGCCGAGGACGTCTTCGAGCGCACGCTGGTGCTCGCGGAAATCCTGCCGGACCGGGGCATCCCCGCCGCCCAGGTGATCGGTTTCCATCTGGTGGACAGCGTCGTCCATGCCTGGGACGTCGCGCGATCGATCGGTGAGACCGTCACGCCCGATGCCGCCCTGGCCGATGAAGCGCTGACCATCGCCCTGACCGTTCCCGACGGCCCGGAACGTTCCGCCCCTGGCGCGGCCTTCGGTCCAGCGCTGACCGGGCCGGAACATACCTCCACCCTCGACCGGATCCTGCTGGCCCTCGGCCGCTCGCCGAACTGGCCGAGCTGACGTGCTGGAGCGGCTCCCTCGCACATGCTCCGCGCGCCTGGGCAATTCCCCTGAGGATGATTGTGGATGAATCGCGACCAGGTGCCTTCCGCGCGAGAGCGCGACGAATGGCCGGTGCCGGACTCGGCGCCGTGGGAGTCGCCGCACGGCGTCCGGGGGTCGAAGCCGGTGCGGGTGCTGACCGGGCTGTGCGGAACGAAGCGGGTCCGCCTACCGGATCGTGCGCAGGAGGTCGGCTGCGTGGTCGAGGGACGGCGGGGTCGCGGATTCACCCAGCGGAGCCCAGAAATCGGTGTCGGGCTCGGCGGTCAGCGACAGTTCCGGCGGGGTGCGCCAAGAGGCGGTGAGGCCGAGGCGCCACGAGTGCAGGTAGGTCCGTTGGTGGGCGCCGGAGCGATCGAACAGGGGGTCGCCCACGATCGGATGCCCGGTCCAGGCCAGGTGGACGCGGATCTGGTGGCGGCGGCCGGTGACCGGGCGCAGCGCGAGCACGGTGTGCGCCGGGCCGCGCAGCACCGTCACGAACTGGGTGAGCGACGGGTAGTTCTTCGCGGGCAGCAGGTCGGCGTCGTCGACGAACCAGCGCCCCGCCGCATGCCGGATGCTCTCGCGCGGCGCCGCGATCCGCACCCGGTTCTTGCGCCCCACGCTGAGCGGCAGATCGAACACGCCGGTGTCGGGCAGGCCGGTGGCCGCGACGACGGCCAGGTACGCCTTCTCGGCGGTCTGCTTGTTGAACTGCCTGGTCAGCTCGCCGTGCGCCCGGAGTTCCTTCGCGAACAGGATCAGGCCCGAGGTCACCTTGTCGATCCGGTGCACCGGATACAGCGTCTCACCGGCCGCGGCCGCCGATTCGACCAAGTCGGTGTCGTGCCGCTCGCCGGTGACGGCGATGCCGGCCGGTTTGTGCAGGGCCAGGATCGCCGCGTCCTCCTCGACCAGGGAACGCGCGCGTAGCTGTGACCAGTCCGTGTCCACCGGACGAGCCTAGGGCGGGCGTCGCGGGCGGGCGGCAGGCGGTCGCGGCTACTTGCCGTTCTTGCCGTTGCGGCGCAGCAGATGCGGACGCAGGCGGTTGAAGCCGCGCACCCGGACGCTGCGCAGGTGCTTGATGGTGAATGCCGGGTCGCCCTCCAGCGCGGTGGCGGCGTGGTCGTCGATCAGGACGGTGCCCGGCCGCGCGACGCCGGTGAGCCGCGAGGCGATGTTCACCACCGAGCCGTACAGGTCGCCGAAGCGTTGCAGTACCGGGCCGTAGGCGACGGCGACCCGCAGATCGGGGGTGCCGCCGACCATCATCGTGGACTCCTGGACGGCGAGGGCTATCCGGGCGGCCTCGGTGGCGGTTTCGGTGGCGAACATGACTTCGTCGCCGACGTTCTTGATCACCCATCCGCCGTTCTCGGTGATGGCGGCCGTCGTGGTGGATTCGAACGCCTCCAGCAGTATGGACAGCTCGTCCGGATGCAGGTGCCTGGTCAGCCGGGTGTAGCCGACCATGTCGGCGAACCCGACGGCCAGTTCGCGCACCGACTCACCCGCGCTCGTCCCCGGGTCCATCGAGCGCGACAGCGCCGCGGCGAGATGCCGCCGCCACGCGTAGGCGTTCAGCTGTTCCAGCGTGGCGATGGCGCCCTCGGTGGCGGCGCGCACCGTCTCCTCCGGGTCGGCCTCGGGATTCGCGCGGGCGATGCGTTCCTCGATCTCCGCCAGTACCAGGTCGACCTGCCATTCCGCCAGGCGCGCCATGCCCTGGCCGAGCGTGCGCGCGGTCGCCGACTGCTGCCGCACGTCCGCCGAGGACAACACGGTGAGCTGCTCGAAGTTGCGCACCGCCGCGACATCGGCGTCGGCGTAGTCGACCGCTTCGTCACCGATGCTGGACGGGAAGCCGAGCGCCGTCCACAGGCGCTTGGTGAGCGCCGTCGTCGTCCCCGACTGCTCGGCGACCTCGGTGCGGTTGTACCGGCGAGCTCCGTCGAGCAGATAGGACTCGACGACCGACTGCACCAGCTCGGACCTCTCGGTGGGCGCCATGTCCATGATCGGTACCTTACGGGCCGCATCCGACGACGCGGCCTGCATTGGGGCAGTTCACAAACCGCCGGCCAGGCGACGTCGGCTTCGCTCGCGCGCCGAGGGCGTCATCGATCCCCTTCAGCGCTGCGCGGCGGTGGCCGGGGTGCGGCCCCGGAAGGTCCGCCGCAGATCCTCGACCCATTGGGCCGGTATCTCCCAGGGGATGAAGTGGCCGCCGTGCTCGTGGGCGGTGAGGTTGACGTGGTTGTACCAAGCGCCGCGATCGCTGTCGACGAAGTGCCGCACACGGCGATCGGTGGTGACGCCGGGCGGATTCTCGTGGCCGACGAAGGTGATGCCGGTGGGCGCCTCGATGGGTGGCTGCCGGTCGTGCGACGGGGTCCAGGGGTAGCGATTGTTGTTGGCGTAGGTGCGGATGGACGTGCCGATGGAATTGGTGACCCAGAAGATCATCGCGTGGGTGAGCAGGTCGTCCTTGCTGAAAACGGACTCGATATCGCCGCCGTTGTCGCTCCAGGTCACCCAGCGCTGCAGTATCCAAGCGAGCATTCCGGCGGGGGAGTCGGACAAACCGTAGGCGAGGGTGCTCGGTTCGAGTACGTGCGCGGCCAGGTGCACGGCGAAACGTCGTTCCAGCTCGATCGTCCGGGCGCGCACGCCGTCGGGTAGGCCGTCGGGCAGGGGCCTGCCACCGCTGATGTCCCAAGCTCGGTCGCCGTCGAACAAGGTGAGCTTCTGACCGGAGCCGATATGGATGCCGTACAGCTCGTCGGCGTACTTGTGCCCGAGCTGACCCGTGACGAGCGCACCCACATCGCAACCCGCGGCGGCGTACTTCGGATGGCCGAGCGTCTCGGTCATCAGGACGTGCCAGAGGTCGGCGACCTTCCAGAAGTTCATGTCCGGGTGGCCCGGCAGCGGTGCGGAGAAGCCGAACCCAGGGAACGACGGAACGATCACCTCGAACGCGTCGGCAGGGTCGCCGCCGAAAGCCGCTGGGTCGGCCAGCGGGTCGACCACCTTCGCCCAGTGCCAGAAGGTCCACGGCCAGCCGTGGGTGAGGATCAACGGCGTCGGGTTCGGCCCGGCACCGGGCCTGCGCAGGAAATGCACCCGCACACCCTCGATCTGGACGAAATAGTGCTCGTAGGCGTTGATCGCGGCCTCTGCCGCACGCCAGTCGTAGCCGGTGCGCCAGTACTCGACCAGCTCGCGCAGATATTCTCGCGACACACCGTAGGACCAGTCCTCGTTGCCCGCGTCGACCGGCCAGCGGGTCAGTTCGAGCCGTGCCCGCAGATCGGCCAGCACCTCGTCGGAAACCTGGATGCGCTCGGGCGCAAGCGGAAACGGCCGTGTCTCGACCCGGCGGGAAAGAGGCTCGTGACTCATGCGGCCAGTATGCTCCGGGCGCTTTCCCGGCCAGGGGCGCGTGCGAGACGCCCTGGGCCGATCGCATCGGCGACCGCTGGAGGCACGCGGCGTTCCCGAATCCGACCACGGAGGTCATCGCGCCCCACGGCGTGCTCCGATAGCGTCGGGACGACGAACGGGTCTCTGATCGGAGGGCACTGTGGGTAAGGCCGGGCGGGTTGCGCGGTTCGAGATCACGGAGGGTACGTGGGCGCATGGCCTGCCGTATTTCGCCATCGGTTCCGGCCGGCCGCTGGTGTTCCTCCGGTGGTTCAGCCCCGACCACGCGAATCCCCGCGGGTGGATGCGCGATTCCGAGATCAAGACACTGGCGCCGCTCGCCCGGAACTTCCGCGTCTACGCGGTGAGCCGCGCGCCGGGCATGGCGGAGGGCATCACGATGGGCGAGATCGCCGCCGAGCACGCGGATGCGCTGCGCGGCGAGTTCGGGGCACCGGTCGACGTGCTCGGCGTCTCCTCCGGCGGCTCGGTGGCGCTGCAACTGGCCGCCGATCATCCCGAGGTGGTGCGCCGCCTTGTCGTAGCGTCGTCCGGCTACCGGTTGGACCCGGCCGCCAAGGAAGGCCAGATGCGCTACGCCGAGGCCGCGCTGCACGGCCGCCGGGCGATGCACCACTTGGCGCCCATCTCCGTGTCCTCGCCCGTCGCCGCGCGTTTCGCGGCCGCCGCCATGTGGTTGCTCGACCCGCTGACCCGGCCGGCCGACCCGGCCGACACGCACGCCTTCCTCCGCGCCGAGGACGGATTCGACCTCGGCGAGCGCTTGGGCGAGATCCAGGCGCCCACCCTCGTCGTCGGCGGCGAACGGGATGCCGCCTACAGCCTCGCCAATTTCCGTCGTACCGCCGACGGAATTCCCGATTCGCGCCTCGTCATCTACTCCGGCGCGGGCCACATGGGCGCCATCAAACACCCCCGCTTCGCCACCGACGTCACCGAATTCCTCACGAGCGCATGACTCTTCGCATACCGCATCTTCGATGCCTCCTGCCTCGCGGTCACCCCGCTGGGCGACCGAGTGCTGTGTGATCGGGCAGCGGGTCATAGGACGCCTCTTCGCGCTCGGGAGTGGTGGACATGCGAAATCAAGGTGCGGGAGTAGGTGTCCAGTAGCCGGAGCGGTGGTCGCCGGTGGCGGTGTGGAACGCCGTGTGCAGCCGCTCGGCCAGACGGGCGGGAGCGGACAGGTCCTCCCAGGTCCAGCGGGCGACCGCCCAGCCGAGGGCGCGCAGCTGGTCTTCGCGCGGCTGCGCCGCGGTGACCGCCAGTGCGGAAGGCCGGTGGCCGCGCGCCGCCGTTCGGTACTCGCCCGGTCCGTCGAACTCGCCGATCACCCCGAGGTCGGGGAACAGGAAATCGACGCGGCCGACGCATATCGCGCTATCGGTGAAGACACGTGCCTGCACTTCTGGTGTGGGGAAACCATACTGCCGCAACAATATTCGGCTGCGGGATATGCCGACGCTCGCACTGCGCCCGTCGAGGAAGTCGAGTACGCGGGCGGCCCGGCGGCATCCCGGCCGGTGCCTGGCCCTGCGGAGATGTTCGCGTAATTCCGCCGTGGTGGTCAGGCCCTGGCGCAAAGCGGAATCCCCGAGCACGACGGACTGTTCGAAGCCCGCCGATCGGGCGATGTCGAGGACGGTTCGCGCCGGAGTGGTCACCCGGATGTCGTCGACCAGGGTTATCTCGTCCGGCTCCACTTGGGCCGAATGGACCACGACTCGCCTGCTGGACCGGCCGCCGTTGATCCGGTTCCTGGTGAGATGCACGCGATCGAGCGGAATGCCCCAGGTCGCCATTCCGTGCAGCACCGCCGCCGAGCAGTGGCTCGTGACGGCGGACGCGGACGTGGACTCCGCCGTCGCCAGCGTCAGCAGCAGATGCCGGCCGGTGGCTCCGAGACCGGATGCGGGCGAGTTCAGGTAGTGCCCGGCCCGCAGCCGCTGCCACTGCCCGGTCCGGCACAATCGGTGCAGCGCCTTGTCGGACAGACCGGAGGCCAGCGCCTGTCGGCGCGAGATCAGTTGCGGTGCTTCCATACCGACGATCGTGATCGAGCCGTGGCCCCGGCGCACCCGCCGAACGGGTGCATGTGGACAACACGCGGGCTGTGGAAAACTCCGGTGCGCGATCAGCCCATCTGGGTCATGCCCGCCGCGACCACTCGAGCCACGTTCAGCACTTCGTCGGCGGTGGGCAGCGGCACGCCGTCGAGCGCGTGCAGCCGGTCGGTGCTGGCGATGGCGAACATCGCCGAGACCCAGGCCGCGGCGCAGGCCCGCAGGGTGCCGGGGCGAACCGGGGCCGGTGCGCTCGCTTGCAGCACCCTGGCGGTGACGTCCAGCAATTGGTCGCGCAGGCGGCGTAGCTGCCGTCGCACGTCGGGATGGGTGTCGGCCTCGCGCCACAGGATCACCCGCAGCACCGACGAGTGGTGGTCGCGCAGGTTCAGCGCGGCGTCGAGGTTGACCAGGCTGGCCGCCGGGTCTCCCGGCGTCACCACCGTGCCGATGTCATCGATCGGCTGCGCGGGCACCCGCTCGGACATCAAGGCGGACAGGATCGAATCCTTGGTCGGGAAGTAGTAGAAGACGAGTCCTTTCGGGACGCCGGCCGCGGCGGCGACGGCCGCCGTCGCGGTGGCGTCGAATCCTTGCGCCGCGAAGAGTCGCTCCGCGGCGTCGAGGATGAGCTGCCGGGCGTCGCCGTCGGCTTTCGCGCTGCGGCGACGCCCGGCGCGCCGGGCCTTGGGCATCTGCATCAGTGATGCGGAGCCATGCCGTGCAGACGTCCCGACACCGTCGGCAGCGCCGCTACCGCGACCACCGCCGTCACTACCCCGACCACCCATGCGGTCCAGGATGCGCTGCGGTACTCGGTGAAGTCCATGACCCAGGGGGAGATGAACAGCAGTGCGCCGCACAGGCCCATCACGTAGTCCGCCGCCGCCATCTCGGGGCGGGCCATCTGTGCGAGACCGGTGAGGGCGATGAGCACGCCGAGCACGATCAGCGACCACATGGCGTTGTCGTTGGTGTCCACCCAGAGGGGGGACAGTGCGGCGAAGGCTCCGAGCACGACAGCCAGGAAATCTTGCGCGCGGCTCTCGGTGAACATGTGTGCCTCCTCGGGCTGTGGATATGTCCTGTCCTCGGTATAACTCTGATTGACCGCCCGATCAATACCGGAACGGAAACGATTGCGCGGCAGTCCCTCGACCGGCCTGACGTGACGGTCCTCACAGAGTCCCGAACCAAGCGGAGGTTAGGGTGGGCTTCGTCGCACCGCCGGTTCCGTGGAACCGGCGGCCGGGTTCCAAAGAAGGGATGGCCGCATGACCGCGCCGATCGTGATCGTCGGAGCCGGCCTCGCCGGCCTGCGCACCGCGGAGGAACTTCGCCGCGCGGGATACGCCGGTGCGCTCGTGCTGGTGGGTGACGAGTCGCGGTTGCCGTACGACCGGCCGCCGCTGTCCAAGCAGTTCGTGCGCGGCGAGACCGACGACACCACCCTGCGCCCCAGTGAGTTCTACGACGAAAAGCAGATCGAGCTGCGGTTGAGCACCGAGGCGGTCGGCGTCGACACCGCGGCCCGTCGCGTCCGCCTCGCCGACGGCACGACGCTGGACTACGACCAGCTGATCGTCGCCACCGGCCTGCGCCCGCGCCGCCTGCCCGGCCTGCCCGAACTGCGCGGCGTGCACGTGCTGCGCGGCCATTCCGACGCCGTCGCCCTGCGCGCCGATCTGACCGGCGCCGCCACGGCGCTCGTCGTCGGCGCGGGTTTCATCGGTTGCGAACTCGCCGCGAGCTTCCGGGCGCAGGGGGTGGATGTCGTGCTGGTCGAGCCGCAGGCGACGCCGCTGGCCTCGGTGCTCGGCGCGGAAGTGGGCGAACTGGTCGCGCGGATGCACCGGGCGGAGGGAGTCGATCTGCGCTGTGGCGTCGGGGTGGACACGCTCCTCGGCGACGACGCGGGGCGGGTGCGCGGCGCCCGGCTGTCCGACGGCACCGAGGTCGCCGCCGACCTCGTCGTGATCGGCGTGGGTTCGCGGCCGGTGACCGAATGGCTGAGCGATTCCGGGATCGCGCTGGCCGAACCGTCGGCCGGTGGCGGCGTGCTCGCTGACGAAGTGGGGCGCACCTCCGCCGAAGGCGTGTGGGCCGTGGGCGACGTGGCGGCGTGGCTACACGACACCGGGGCGCGCAAACGCGTCGAACATTGGACCAACGCGGGCGAACAGGCCAAATTGGTCGCCTGCGCGCTGTTGGGCGCCGAACCGCCCACCGTGGCGCGCGTCCCGTACTTCTGGAGCGACCAGTACGACGTCAAGATCCAGGCCCTCGGTACACCCGGCGCGTCCGACGAGGTGCACCTCGCCGCCGACGACGGCCGCAAGTTCCTCGCCTACTACGCCCAGGGCGGCAACCTCACCGGCGTGGTCGGCGCGGGCATGACCGCCCAGGTGATGAAGGCGCGCGCCAAGATCGCGGCGGGCGCTCCGGTGACCGAGCTGCTCGCGCCGAGCTGAACGCCGCGCGCCGCGTTCACGCTCACGTCGCGACGGGTTCGGTCCGGCCGAGGTGTGGCACGGCTGGTTCGGATGCCGAGGTGTCAGGCGTTGTTGCGGAGGGTGCGCCGGGCTCGAGCGGTGTGCGGGGCTGTCGGTGGAGCTGTAATACGGTGGTGCGGTGATCGTCGCGCTCATCGACTCGGGTCTGGGGTTGCTGCCCACCTCCGCTTGGTTACGCAAGTTGCGGCCGGATGTGGATCTGCTGCTGCAACTGGACCCGGAGGGCGCGCCGTGGGGACCGAAGCCGGAGGACTGGGTGGTCGAGCGGGTGGTGGGCGCCGCGCGGAACTCCCTCCGGATGGGGGCCGAGGTGATCGTCCTGCCGTGCAATACGGCCAGCGTCACGGCGCTGGAACACGTGCGCGCGGACGTCGGGCCGGACGTGCCGGTGATCGGCACCGTCCCCGCGATCAAGCCCGCAGCGGCGGTGTGCCGGTCGGTCGCGGTCTGGGCCACCGCGGCTACGACGGCGAGCCGGTATCAGGCCGATCTGATCGCGAAGTTCGGCGGCGACGCCGACGTGGTGGGCGTGGCGTGCCACGGGTTGGCCGACGCCATCGATCGCGGTGATCTGGCGGCCGCCCACGACGCGATCGCCGACGCGGCCGCGCGGACTCCGCCCGGCGTCGAGGGCGTGGTGCTCGGCTGCACGCACTACCCACTGGTGACCGATGCCATCGTGGCCGCGCTGCCGGACGGGGTGCGCCTGTTCGACAGCGCGCAAGCCGTTGCCGCGCAGACCATTCGGCGTATCGACGCGCTCGGCCGCCCGAGCACGGGCACCGGCGGCATCCGGGTGCTCACCAGCGGCCGGCCCGGGGCGCTGCCCGCCAGCGCGGCCGCGTTCGAGTCGGGCCGCGCGCTGGGCGCGCGAGCGTGAACCGCTGTCCGGGGCAGTCTCCGCCGCGCTGACGAGTTCGAAACAGGAGTGTGGATCGATGACGGGCTCGGTGACCGCGGCCGACGTGCGGGCGGCCCTGCGGGAACTGGCGGATCCGGCTGATGCCGCGAACCTGCGGAAATTCTTCAAGACCGGGCCCGGCGAGTACGGCGAGGGCGACGTGTTCCTGGGTGTCCGGGTTCCGGCCAGCCGCGGCGTCGCGAAACGCTTCGCCGCGCTCGCGCTGGACGAGATCGATGAGCTGCTCGACAGCGACGTGCACGAGGACCGGTTCACCGCGCTGGTCATCCTGAACAACCGATTCGCCCGGGCGTCCGCGCCGCGTTCGTTCGACGATGCCGCTCGCGCCGCCATGGTGGAGCTGTACCTGGCCGCCGTGCGCCGCGGCCGGGTGAACAACTGGGATCTCGTGGACGTGTCGGCGGAGCGCATCGTCGGCCCGTGGCTGTTGGACAAGCCGCGTGACCTGCTGTTCGAGCTGGCCGGGAGCGAATCCCTGTGGGAGCGGCGGGTGGCGCTGCTGTCCACCTTCGCGTTCATCAAGGCGGGGGACGCCTCGACCACCTTCGCGCTGAGCGAACTGCTGCTCGCCGACCGGCACGACCTGATCCAGAAGGCGCTGGGCTGGATGCTGCGCGAAGTCGGCAAGCGTGTCGATCGGAGCCTGCTGACCGGCTTCCTCGACCGGCACGCCGCGGGCATGGGCCGCACCGCGTTGAGCTACGCCACCGAGCATCTGGCACCTGAGGTCCGCGCCGGATATCGCGCGCGACAGGCGCCGCAATAGGTCGACCAACGGCACCATTCCGGGCGAACGCAAAATTGCGTCCCGATTTCCGGTGGGCTCAGAACTGGATCTTCAGGTGGTCGGTCACCGGATGCGCCTGGCAGCCGAGGATATAACCGTTCTCGATGTCCTCCGGGTCGAGGATCTCGGCGTTGTCCATCTCCACCTTGCCTTCGAGCACCGTGCAGGCGCACGAACCGCATTCGCCCTCCTGGCAGGAATACGGCACGTCCAAACCCTTGGCCAGCATGATGTCCACCAGCGTCTGCTTGCGCGGCCATTTCAGCTCGTGCACTTCGCCGTCGAGTTCGACCTCGACCGTCGCCGCGTCGGCCGCCTCCGCCTCGGAGACCTCGACCGGCGCCTGATCGGCGAACGGGTCGCCGGCCAGCGAGTTGAACACCTCGGCGTGCGTGCGCGAGCGCGGCACGCCCAGTTGTGCGAGCGCGTCGTGCACCCGGTCCATGAAAGGTTTCGGCCCGCACATGAACGCGTCGTAGCCGCGATACGGCGCGACCAGCGTGGCCAGCGCGTCGGCGGTCGGCAAGCCCTGCAGGTACTCCAGCCAGTGGATCACGGTGAGTCGCTGCGGGTGCTTGTCCGCCAGGTCGCGCAGCTCGCCGGCGAAGATCACCGACTCGTGGTCGCGGTTGGCGTAGACCAGCACGATGCGGCCGGTGCCGCGAGCCAGCGCCGACTTGAGAATGGACATCACCGGCGTGATGCCGCTGCCCGCGCCGAACAGCAGCAGATCGTCGTCGAGGTCCTTCGGGGTGAACACGCCCGAGGGCGGCAACACCTCGATCTGGTCGCCCGCCTGCACGTTGTCGCACACCCAATTCGACCCGTAGCCGCCGTCGGTCCGCTTGACGGTCACTTTCGGGCGGTCGTCGGTGTAGGGCGAGCTGGCCAGCGAGTAGCACCGCGCCACGGAGCCGGTCCGGTCGCTGGGGATGCGCAGGGTGAGGAACTGTCCCGGCTGGTAGCGGAATTTCTCGGCCAGTTCGTCGGGGACGTCGAAGACCAGCGAGCGGGTGTCGGCCGTCTCGGCGATGACCGCGGAAACCCGCAGCACGACCGAGCGCGAGCCGTGTGGAACCTCGACAGTGGTCATGTCGTCCTCTCGAACCTGGCACGGGCATCCCGCGATGCCAAAACTAGAACGTGTTTCAGTTTCATCGTACGTCGGTCGTCGCCTGCCGGACAAGCTGGGCTTCCAGACCGGCGATCAGCACGTCCATGCCGAAGTCGTAGGAATAGCGTCCGCGCAGGTCGCCGATGTAGCGGGTGGCTCGCTCGACGACGGGGGGCAGCGTCACGTCCGCCGGTGCGGAGCGGTCGCGCGGGTTCACCCGGCTGCGACCGAACAGGTAGGTGTGGATGGTCGCGTAGGCGGCGAGCACGTTGCGGTCGCCGAAGCCCGCTTCGGCCAGCAGATCCATGATGGCGGCGATCAGGTCCAGCTGTTTGCCGAGCATCTGCTCGATGAGGATGTCGCCGAGGCCGGGATACTTGCGCAATTTCTCGTCGATCTGGTCGACAAGGTCGCGCAGCCGGTGCTGCCACGGCCCGGATTCCGGCGGTGGCGTGCGCACTCCGGTCAGCGCCGCGCTGGCGACGAGGTCGAGCAGCTCGCGTTTGTCGGCGACGTAGTAGTAGGGCGCCATCGGGGAGACGCCGAGTTCGCGGGACAGTCGCCGCATCGACAATTTCTCCACGCCGTCCTCGCGGACCACCCGCAGCGCGGCCTCGACGATCTCGGACTCCGACAGTGTTCCGTTCGTGGTGCCGGCGGGTCCTCCGTGGTTACGCAAGCTTCCGCCTCCGGGCCTGGTGCTCGCACCCGAGCGTGCTGCCGCCCCCGTTCGCCTGCATTCGTCCGACTCCCATGCCACCTCTACCGCTGCGGGCGGGTGCCGCCCGTCACATTTTGTTCAGCTGCTTGCCACCCGAAGTCTAGAGCGCCGGGCGCGGACCTTGTCGCCGCCTGTTCACTCGACGGGCGGCGAACCGGCCGGTCCGCGCGGCGGACGACCTCCCGATCTCCGGTTCCCGACTGAAACCTGTTCTTTTGTCAGTTTATGACGTTATTGTGTGAGCACGGACTGCACCGGGCAGTCCGGCACACGGATCGTCCTCGCGGAGGTAGCCATGCCGGAATACGGGTCCATCGGACACGCCGACACCGACAACACCGGACGGATGGAGACCGCCGCCGCGCGGTCGGCCGAAGAAGCGCCGCTGGTCGAGGAGAGCCTCATCGAAGAGGTGTCCATCGACGGTATGTGCGGCGTCTACTGACGGGCGGTCGAGGACGATGCTCGATCTCGATACCCGCTGGCAGCTGCACCCCCGAGTGGCGCTGCGGCCGGAGCCCTTCGGCGCGCTGCTCTACCACTTCGGCACGCGCAAACTCTCCTTCCTGAAGAGTCCGCGGATCGTCGAGATCGTCCGGTCGCTGCCGCAGCACGCGTCGGCCCGCAGCGCTCTGCGGGCCGCGGGCGTGCCCGAGACCGGTACCGGGGCCTACGTCGATGCGCTGACCCAGCTCGCGGATTCGCAGATGATCGTCGGCGCTCCGGCCGGCGCGCCGGTCGCGACCGCGGTGCCGAGCGCGACTGCGGTCCCCGGCGCGGCGACCGTCGCGCCGTCGGACGCGGCGGTGCGCTTGGTGGATCGCTTCGAATCCGGTCTGGCCGCGCCGATCTGCCTGACCTGGGAGCTGACCTACGCCTGCAATCTGTCCTGCGTGCACTGCCTGTCCTCCTCGGGACGGCGCGACCCGCGCGAGCTGAGCACCGAGCAGTGCAAGGCGCTGATCGACGAGTTCGAGCGCATGCAGGTGTTCTACGTGAACATCGGCGGCGGCGAGCCCACGGTGCGCCCCGACTTCTGGGAGCTGGTCGACTACGCGACCGCGCACCACGTGGGAGTGAAGTTCTCCACCAACGGGGTCCGGATCACGCCCGAGGTCGCGGCCCGGCTCGCGGCCAGCGACTACGTCGACGTGCAGGTGTCGCTGGACGGGGCCGACGCGGCGGTCAACGACGCCGTGCGCGGACCCGGCTCCTACGACATGGCCATTCGCGCACTGGAGAACCTCGCCGCGGCGGGATTCCGGGACGCGAAGCTGTCGGTGGTGGCCACCAGGCACAACATCGAACAGCTCGACCAGTTCCGGGCGATCGCCGAAAGATACGGCGCTACCTTGCGGCTGACCAGGCTGCGGCCGTCGGGGCGGGGCGCGGACGTCTGGGACGAGCTGCACCCGACTCCCGATCAGCAGCGCGTGCTCTACGACTGGCTGTTGCGCAACGGAGAGGGCGTGCTCACCGGCGACTCGTTCTTCCACCTGTCCGCGTTCGGCCAGGCGCTGCCGGGCCTGAACATGTGCGGCGCCGGGCGCGTGGTCTGCCTGGTCGACCCGGTCGGTGACGTCTATGCCTGCCCGTTCGCCATTCACGACCGGTTCCGTGCCGGAAATGTGGTCACCGACGGTGGTTTCGGCGCCGTATGGCGGTCCTCGGAACTGTTCGGGGAGCTGCGCGAGCCCAGCGGCGGCGGCGCGTGCGCGTCGTGCAGCCACTACGACGCCTGCCGGGGCGGTTGCATGGCGGCGAAGTTCTTCACCGGGCTGCCCGCCGACGGCCCGGACCCGGAGTGTGTCCAGGGCTACGGCGAGGCGGCGCTGGCCGACACCGAGCGGATGATCCCGCGTTCGTCGGTCGACCATTCGCGCCGGACCGGGCCGCGAGCGAGTGGGCGCAAGAGCGGACCGGTCCCGTTGACGCTGAGCGCGACGCGCCCGGCCGGATTCGCGCCGGAACGCCGTCCGTCGCGGGCCTGCGACGAGAGTCCGCTGGCATGACGCAATGATGTTTGCTGAAGGTATGCTATATGCCCGGTTTCGGCTATCGCCCGGTGTGCTACCGGGCGATAGCCGCCCCGTTGCCGGATGCTGTGACCGGGCCGCCGGCGAACTCCTGGCATCGGAAGCGGAGCGGGGTGCTTCCGGTGGCGGGCCGGTTTCGCCCGGAATTCCGCCGTTTTTTCCGGACTGTTGATGTCCGCACCCGAAACTCCGCCTAGCATGCCAGGAATGTGCCATGATCGCCTGCCCGATGGATTCGGGGTGCGGATCGATCCCCGGGTACGCGCATACTCCGGTGGGCGGGTACTGATCGGCGGTTCGCCGGCCCGGTTGCTGCGACTTGCCCCGGAGGCTGCCGAGATGATCGGCGACGGGTACCTCGAGGTAACGGGTCCGAAATCCGCCGTCGTTGCCAGACGGCTGCTCGACTCCGGAGTGGCGAATCCCCGCCCCCGGCTGCTGCCCTCGCCGGAGGACGTCACCGTCATCGTGCCGCTGCACAACAACGCCGAGGGGCTGGCGCGGCTGCTGGCCGCGCTGCGCGGGCACAACGTCATCGTGGTCGACGACGGGTCCGACCAGCCGGTCCGGATCCCGCGCAACCGCGGCACCCGGTGCCGGGTGACGGTGCTGCGGCACGACCGCAGACAAGGGCCCGCCGCCGCGCGCAACGCCGGTTTACGGGCGGCGACAACCGACTTCGTCGCGTTCCTGGATTCCGACGTGGTGCCGCGCAGCGGATGGCTGGAGGTGATGCTCGGCCACTTCAGTGACCCCGGAGTGGCGCTGGTCGCCCCGCGGATCGTCGCGCTGGACCCGGAGTCCAACGCGCTGGCGCGCTATGAGCACACCCGGTCCTCACTGGATCTGGGCCGGCGCGAGGCGGCCGTGCACTCGCGCGGACTGGTGTCCTACGTGCCGAGCGCGGCGCTGCTGGCCCGGCGCAGGGCGCTGCTGCAACAAGGCGGTTTCGACGAGTCGATGCACGTCGCCGAGGACGTCGACCTGTGCTGGCGGCTGGAGCGGGCGGGCTGGCGGTTGCGCTACGAGCCCGCCGCGCACGTGGCGCACGACCACCGGGTGTGCTTCCGGGCCTGGTTCGGCCGCAAGCTTTTCTACGGCACCGGCGCCGCGCCGCTGGGTGAGCGGCACGCGGGCACGGTCTCGCCGCTGTCGGTGCCGTCCTGGACCCTGTTGGCCGCGTTCCTGTTCGGGACGCTGACCAAGTGGGGAGTGCTCGGCGGCATCGTCACCCTGATCACCGCGCTGGCCCGGCTGCGCCGCGTCTTCGCCGGGCTGGACAACCCCACCCGGATCGCCGCGATCTACCTGGCGCGCGGATTCTTCGCCGGACTGTGGCGCCTGGCCTCGGCGATGTGCAGGCACTACTGGCCGATCACGCTGCTGGCGATGGTCGTCTCGCGGCGGGTCCGGCGGATCGCGGTCACCATGGCCGTCGCGGACGGACTGGCCGACTGGTTCACCCACCGTGACGCGGGCGGCCTGGACCCGGTGCGCTACGTCGCCTACAAGCGGCTCGACGACATCGCTTACGGCACCGGCCTGTGGCTGGGCGCCTTCCGCGCCCGCAGCATGGAGGCGTTGAAACCCACCACACCGTCGCGCTGATCCAGCCGAACGACCCGCGATGACCTGGTCCGCACCGGCGCGGGACCGCCCGGTGGCGCGGACCGCGCCGAGACGCTGAACGGGAGTCCGAATGGCCGACACGCTCGTCGTCGGGGGCGGTACCGCCGGATGTGTGCTGGCGGAGCGGTTGAGCGCCGATCCGGCGCACACGGTGCGATTGCTGGAGGCCGGCGCGCTGTGGACCAGCGCGGACGCGATGCCCGCCGAACTGATGGACGCGGCCGCGCTGCCGATCGGTCCGGAAGCGGAATGGCTGTGGCGTTACGAGGTCGTCCTCGCCGACGACCCGCCGGTGCCGGGAACCATCGTGCGCGGCAGGCTGATCGGCGGCTCGGGGTCGGTGAACGGCGGTTACTTCGTCCGGGCCACGGCGGCGGACTTCGACGCCTGGACTCGTGTGCTCGGCGGCTCGGATGCCTGGTCGTACGAATCCGTGCTTCCGATGTACTGCCGGACCGAGCGGGACCTGGACTTCGGCGAGCAGCCCTGGCACGGTGACGGCGGCCCGATTCCGGTGCGGCGCGCGTCGGATCCCGCTCCGGTCAGCGCGGCGTTCGCGCAGGCGTGCCTGGCTGCCGGATTCGCCGAACTGCCCGATCTCAACGCACCCGGCACCGGCGCGGGCGTCGGGGCGGTGCCGTGCAATTGCGACGGGGGCAGGCGGATCGGCCCGGGCGTGGGCTACCTGCTGCCCGCGCTGTCTCGGCCGAACTTGACCGTCGCCGGGGAAACGATGGTCACCCGCATCCGCTTCGACGGAACCCGCGCGGTCGGCGTGGAATGCGTGCGCGAGGGCGAGATCCGCGTCGAGTGGGCCGACCGCGTCGTGCTCTGCGCCGGTGCGATCGAGTCGGCCGCGCTGCTGTTGCGCTCGGGCATCGGTGACCCGCGACAGCTTCGCGCACTGGACATCCCGGTCGTGCATTCCGCCCCCGTCGGCGCGTGGTTCAGCGACCATCCCGAAGTGGGCATCTCCTACCTGCTCGACGTGGCCGAACCGCCGAGCGTCCCGCTGGAGACGGTGCTCGAGGTCGGCGACGTCGAAATTCGGCCGTACGCGGTGTCCTTCACGCCGGGAGTGCACCGGCTGGGCGTCACGCTGATGCGCCCGCGCTCGTCCGGGGTGCTGCGTCTGCGATCGGCCGAACCGGACGCCGCACCGCTGATCGACTATCGCTATCTCACCGCGGAGCAGGATCGCGTCCGGTTCCGCGACGCGGTGGCGACCGCGGGCGGGCTGCTGCGCCGGATGAACGCACGGCCGGTCGATCCGATTCCGGAGCCGGCCGATCTCGGCGCCTGGCTGCGCGCGAATCTCGCCACTTCGCAGCATTTGTCCGGAACTTGCCGAATGGGCCGGGAAAACGACGCGGCGGCGGTGGTGGACGAGATGTGCCGGGTGCACGGCGTCACCGGATTGTCCGTCGTGGATCTGTCCATCGTGCCGGTGCCACTCGGGCGGGGACCACAGGCGACGACCATGATGATCGCGGAAAAGGCGGCCGCGCACCTTACCTCGTAAAGTGAAATACAGTTAGATCACAATTCGCGGCTGTGACCTCGCGGACAAACCCCAACCATCGGCCGGTGCCGTCCTGCGCGCGCCGGTACAGTTTGGGGCGGAAAGAAAGGCAAATGGGCAGCAACATCGCAGGTGGGCGACCCCCGGGGCAGGGCGTCGAGCCGGGTGCCCAACTCGGTGCGCTCGAAGTCTATGCCGCGCAGGCGCACGGATATCTCAGCGCGGGCGGCGATCGACTTGCCCGGCTCGCCGGTTTGCTGCGCCCTGCCGTGCTGGAGTCCTGGCTGCGCAGCGTGCGCGGCGGAGTCGACCCGACGGATGCGCTCGACGGTCGCGGCCTGCGCGGCGCCGATCTGCAACGCTACCTCCAGGCTCATCCGATCGCGGCGCTGATGCCGCTGATCGATAAGTTGCTCGTGCGGGACACGGCCGGAACGGGTTTGATCGTCGTGGTCGCCGATCAGTTCGGCCGGGTGCTGTCGGTGCACGGGAGCGCCGAACAGGTCGCGGCGGCCGCGGAGATCGGCCTGCGCGCCGGGGACGATCTGAGCGAGCGCCGCATCGGCACGAACGCGGTCGGCTTGGTGGTGCGCACCGGTCGCGCCGCGTGGATCCATGGACCGGAGCACTTCCTGCACCGGATGCACCGGATCACCGGCGCCGCGGCGCCGGTGCACGATCCGGACGGCAGGCTGGTGGGCGTGCTGATGATCGCGGGCGGCGTCCGTGTGGCCAAGCCGGAGATCCTCGCCCTGGTCAAGGCCACCGCCACCGCCGCGGAGATGGATCTGCTGCTCACCGCGATGCGGGCCCGCGTGGACGGCCGGGGACGTCGCGACCCCGCGCAGCCGCATCCCGCGGGCCGGCTCGGGCTCGACGTGCTCGGTCTCGGGCAGCCGCAATTGAACCTGGCCGACGCTCGGGTTCCGTTGTCCCAGCGGCATGCCGAGATCCTGCTGCTGCTGGCCGAACACCCGGAGGGGCTCGGCGCCGATCACCTCGCGCTGCTGCTCGACGACACCGATCTGGACAACGGCACCATCCGCGCGGCCGTCTCGCGTTTGCGGGCGGTGGTCGGCCCGGCCGTGTTCGGTTCGCGGCCCTACCGGTTGCGCGTTCCGGTGGAAACCGATGTGGCGGCATTGCGCGCCGCGCTCGACTCCGGTGATGTCGATTCCGCATTACGACTTTATGCCGGACCGGTACTGCCGCGGTCGACCGCACCGGGGGTCATCGACATTCGCGACGAACTGCGGGTGCGATTGCGCGCCGCGGTGCTGGGTTCCGCGGACGCGGCCGTGCTGCGCCGATGGACCGCGTGCCAGGAAGGGCGCGAGGACGCCGCGGCGTGGGCGGCCTACCGGGCCACGGTCGATCGTGAGTCGCCGTTGTACGCGCAGATCGAGGCCAAGCTCCGGGTACTGGACCGCCGGCTGGGCGCTGATGCAACGCGGATGCAACGTTTCGGCTCATAGTCTGCACAGTCATCGGCGCGGAGCGTGTTCCCGTGGTCTAAAAGGGAATCGGGCATACTGTTTTGCCCCGAGTTCCGGCCCCGGGTAGCCGCACTGGACGACCGTCCAGAAGTTTTTAGGGGAAATAGTTCCTTTTTATTAGGAAACCCTCTAATGTTCGCACTGCACGGACTGTGAACCGTGTGACGTAGCTGACATAGCCGTGGCGCCCGGTCCACGGCGATGACGTTGGAGGAATGCCGGATTCCGTGCGAGTGGGCCTCGACCGCTCGCGCACTCATCGAAACGCACGTGGTGCTCGACGCCATGCGTCCGGCCTGGGCAGCCGGACGCAGCGGCTTGTTCGTGCTGCCCGAAAGCGTTCGGACGACGGTTGTTTCGCCGAGTAGGAGGCTCTGGTGCGGGATACGGAGTTGGGTGGGTTCAGCGCCTCGCCGCCGCGTTCGGTCCAGCTTCAGCCGTCCTCGGCCGCACCCGCGCCGTTCGCGCTGACCGGCGCTCGCCCGTACAACCTGTATGGTCCGACGGAGGCGGCGGCCGACGTCGCCTTTCACGAAGTCGCCGGCACCGATACCCTCTCGGTGCCGATCGGCGCCCCGGTGTTCGACACCGGGCTCTACGTCCTCGATCCGCGGCTTCGGCCGATACCGGTCGGGGCGCCGGGTGAGCTGTATCTGTCGGGGGTACAGCTCGCCCGGGGCTACCTCGCGCGACCGGAGCCGACCGCGGAACGGTTCGCGGCCGATTCGTTCGGCGGCCCGGACGTGCCCGCGTCGGCGGAATACCGGATGTGCCGCACCGGTGGCCTGGTGCGATGGATGCCGCACGGCGAGCCGGAGTACTTCGAAAGCAGCGCTTTCCCGGGGCGGCCGCGGGGCCCGCGCATCGAGCTCGGCGAGATCGAGGCCGTGCCCGGGCGGGTCGAGGCGGTGCTGGGCCGGGTAGGGGCCGTGGTCGGCCGGGGCGATGCGTTGGTCGGCCGGGGCGGGGCGGTGTTGGGCCGGGTCGACGTGGTGCTGGACCGGGTTGATGCGTTGGTGGGCCGGGTCGGGGCGTTGGTGGGCCGGGGCGATGCGTTGGTGGGCCGGGTCGGGGCGTTGGTGG
>NZ_BAFS01000031.1 GCF_000308415.1 Nocardia asiatica NBRC 100129
CGATCAGATAGGTCAGTGCCTGCGGGATCGGCGTCCGGGAATGCTTGGCGAACAAGGCGTGCAGTTCGGCCGCCGTCAACCCGGCGTCGAGGGCGCGCCGCACCGAGGACTCGCCGATCCGGTACACCGTCGCCGCACCCGCGGATTCCACGTCGGCGACCAGGGCGACGCGGTGCTGTAGATCGGTGGTCAGCGGCCCGGGCGCGATCACCGTCAGGTCCGCCTGCACCAGCACGTGATCCACCGGCTCCGGCAGCGCCGCCTCCATCTCCGCCTCGGCGTCGGCCACGCTGGTCGGCGCCGCGTGCAGCAGCGCCCGCGCCGCCGAACCGAGCGCACCCCGGCCGACGAAGCCCAGCGCCGCCGCTTCGGCCAGGGTCTGCTCGACGACCTCCGGGCGGAAGTTCCTGCGCCTGCGCGGCTGCCGCCAGGCCAGCACCCGGCCGATGTCCGCCGGGTCCAGCGCCGTACCGGACGGATATTCCGCGAGCAGGCCCAGGATGGCGCGCCGGTCGCGGGGCGCGTTCGGGGTGCGCAGTTCCAGCGACAGTGCGGCCAGCGGTTTGTCGTTGGCGTCGCGCATGCCGATCATCCACGGCGTGCGGTCCACTTCGAGCCACGTCTGGCCGAGCGCGGCCCAGCGCCGCGCGGGCGGAGACTCCAGCCAGGCGTCCACCAGGGGTGTGGGCGCCCAGAAATCGTCGGTCGAGTCGAACTCCGGCGCCGGGTCCGGCAAACCCTTCTCGATCAATTTCGCGGCGGCCAGCAGCTCGACCAGCAAACCGGCTCGCTGCTCGTCGACCCCGGCCAGCTTGGCGATGCGGCGCAGCTCCCGCACGCCGAGACCGCCCGCGCGCAGGGCCGGAGCGGGCGCCTGCCCGAGCACCTCGAGCACGGCGGCACAGTGCCGTAGCAGCTCGCCGACCTCGCCCGCCGCGACCGCGTTCACCTCGGCGGGCGCCCATTTGGCGGCTTCCGGTTGCGGCGGCGTGAGCGCGTGCGGGTGAGTGACCGGTTCCCGGCGCAGCACTTGGCCGACGGTGACCGGAAGCTCGACGGTTTCGTCATCGATCCAGTGCAGCAGTCTGCGCGCCAGCAGTCGCTGGATCGGCCGGTCGGGCGCGGTGCCCGGGGCGGCGTCTCGCGTGCGTCCGCGCGGGCCCGTCGCCGCCAGCTTGTCCAGCAGGGCGCGTTCGGCGGGCTCGAGTTCGGTGAGCGCCGCGACGACCTCCGGTTCGGTGAGGGCGTCGGGCAGTTCGGTCGCGGTGCCGATCGGCCAGGGCAGCGCCTCGGCGGCCGCCGGGATCAGGTGCAATCGCTGCTCGGCGTCGAGCCAGACCAGCGCCCGAGCCGTCAGCCGCTCCAGCGCGTCGTCGATCGCGTCGGCCGCCACCCGTTCGCTCAGTTGCACGTGCAGTTCGGGACGGTCGAGCGGCGCGCTGTCGGGGCGCCGCACCCCGTGCACCGCAAGGGTTTCCAGGAGGGCGAATTCCAGGGTGTTCAAGTCCTCCGTGGCGCGCAGCACCGACGCGCGCTGTTCGGTGCGGGCGGCGAGCACGGCCATCGAGGAGGGCAGCGGCACGGCCAGGTCGGGCCGAAGCTGCAGCAGCGTCACGAGCTGGGCATCACTGCGGGCACCGAGCCATCCGGCGAGGGAGTCGGTCACGGTCATCCCGTCCACCCTACGACGCCGGGCCCGGTCGATCGGAGCCCGTCACGCGCCACCTCATGTCGCGAGCACATGGGTAACTCACCGGGTACGTCGCAAGGGTGAGCGGGACTTGATCGCGGATACTGTGTCACCTGACTGGTACGGCCTTGATACTCGGAGGGGCGGCACAGCTAGCATGGGGCCGTGGTGAACAAATCGAAGAAATCCTACGTCGACAACGGCTGGCCGAAGGTCGCCGACGGTGATCACGCGGTCACCGAGCTTTCCTCGGCCCGCTCCGGTGGTCTCTCGCCCTACGGCGAGGACACCGAGTTCCCGGTGCCCGCCGAGCAGTTGCCCTACATGCACCCGAACACGGTGATCAACCGCTGAGCGCCACCGGAACGTTCTCGGCAACGAAGAAGGGCCCCGCATCCACATTGATGCGGGGCCCTTCTCGAAGCTGAGGGGCGATCAGGAGGGCAGCAGGCCCTTGTTCGCCTCGTAGAAATTCACGATCGCGGGGTCGAGGGTGACTCCGCTGGACTTGGCGGCGTTGAAGAAGTCGAGAGCTTCCTTCGGCACCTGCACGCCCTGGCTCTGCACGACCTCGAGGGCGCGATCCACGGCGGAGAAGATCTGCTGGGTGTCCGGCGCGGCCGGGGCGGCCTGCGGCGCGGGGTTCCAGCGGGGGGTTTCGTCGGTGGCGGGCGCGGAGCGCGGGGTGGGCGCGCTGCTCAGACCCAGCTTGTTGGAGCAGGAGGGCCAAGCGCCCCAGCCCTGCGAGGCGAGCACCTTCTCGGCGACCGCGATCTGCTGTTCGCGAGTGGCCTGGTTGGCCGAGGCGGCGTACTCCTGGCCGCCGTGGGCACGCCAAGTGCTGGGGGAGAACTGCAGCCCGCCCTGGAAACCGTTGCCGGTGTTGATGCCCCAGTTGCCGCCGGCCTCGCACTGAGCGAGTCGATCCCAGTCGGAGTCGGGTGCCGCGCTGGCGTTGCCTGCGAATGCCACACCGGCGGTGCCGATGATGGCGCCGGTGACGGCAACCTTGGCTACCGTGCGGCCGGTCGAGCTTGGCTTGCGATGGCGTCCACTCATATCGGGTTCGTCTTCCTCTCGACGCACCTGCGACATCTTCGGTTCTGGTTCGGACTGAGAGGTCGTCCGTTCCGCCCTCGCCCCTACGTTTCCGTTGGGGTTCCGGTACCCGCGGGGCGAGGCTCGGTGCGGCGGGCCGGTGGTCGCCGGGGTGCCCCGGCTGGTTAAGACCGTACGACGAACGCCGGGAAAAATCACTATTTGGTAACCGGTGTGTACCAGTGGGTCTCGGCGGGATATCGGCGGGGAAATAGGTCTTCGTGCAGCTAGAGCGATCGCGGTCACTCGGGTGGGCCGCCGCCACCGCCCCGTGACCATCCCGTAATGTGATGAGGATCACACAGCTGAGTGGGTAACGAACCGCGCGGGTAACCGTTTCGCGGCGGATGGTGGCCGGCGCTCCGGTTCAGCGCGACCGGCGACCCGAGCGCAGCGCGAATGCCAGGGCGAGCACGAACCCCAGCGGCGCGAGCATCGCCCCGAAGTACAGCCATAGGCCCGGCTCGGCGTCGGTGAGTGTCGGGATCGCGAAGATGGCGACGATCGCCAGCAATCCCAGCGCGAACAGGAAGAGCGCGAGCTGCAGCAACCAATCGCCGCGCCGCCGCGGGGAGCCGCCGGAAGGGGTCGGAGCGGAAGGGTTCGTCACGGCTCGACGGTAAAACTGATGTGCTTGCGTTATTCGCACCGGGGTAGACTCGATGGCAATCGCGTCCCGCAATCGTGCTGGGCGCGTTCTTTTCGCACAGCAAAAGGGGGTCGGTCGCGTGACCGGCCCGGTGGACAGATTGTGCTCGGGCCGTAGGGGTCCGAGTTTTCGATGACGAACGGGTGAGCGCAGTGCCGACCGGCAGGGTGAAGTGGTACGACGTCGAAAAGGGCTTCGGCTTCCTTTCCCAGGACGAGGGTGAGGACGTCTACGTCCGATCGTCCGCGCTGCCCCAAGGCGTCGATGGCCTGAAGCCCGGCCAGCGCGTCGAGTTCGGCATGGCCGCGGGCCGCCGCGGCCCCCAAGCGCTGAGCCTGAAGCTGCTCGAGGCGCCGCCGTCGGTCCGGCAGGGCCAGGAACGCAACGCGCGCAAGGAGCCTGCCGCGCGCAGGCACACTCCCGACGAGCTGCACGGCATGGTGGAGGACATGATCACCTTGCTCGAGGCGAAGGTGCAGCCGGATCTGCGCAAGGGCAAGTACCCGGATCGCAAGACGGCGCAGCGCATCTCGGAGGTCGTCCGCGCGGTGGCGCGCGAACTGGACCGGTAGGCGTCGGTGCGCCCGCGGCAAGCGACGCGGGCGCCGGGCGTCAGTTGCGGCGCAGTTCCCGGGCGATGAGGCTGTCGACGAGATCGTTCATCTCCCCGACCAGTTCGGCCGCGCCGCCGTTGTGGGCGAGGTTGCGCATCTCGTGGGGATCTTCCTGCCGGTCGTAGAGCTCGTAATCGAATTCCTCGCGTGGACCGCTGATCCGGTGCGGCGTCGAGTAGCGGGCGAAGCTGTAGCGGGGCGTCACCGCGCCCCGCAGGCAGTATTCGACGCCTGGCGCCTGGCCGCCGCTGGATTCGGCATCGGAGGTGAGCAGGATCGCGTCGCGGAGAGCGCCTGCCGGGTCGGTCAGTAGAGGTGTGAGGTCCTTGCCCACGAGTGCGCCTGCCACGCCGCCGATCCCGGCCAGTGCGGCCAGGGTCGGCACCAGGTCGATGTGGGAGGTCAGCGCGGCAGTGGTGGCTCCGTGTGTGGCGGGATTCCTGGGGTCGGCGATGACCAGCGGCACGCGGTTGTTCTCGCGGTAGATCATCGCGCCCTTCTGCCGCAGTGCGTGCGCGCCGCCGAGTTCGCCGTGATCGGCCACCCGGACCACGACGGTGTTTCCCGCACCGCCACTGTGGTCCAACGCGTCGAGGACATCGGTCATCAACTCGTCGGTGCGGCGCAGCAACTCCAGATACCAATTGCCCCACTGCCGCCAGTGGGTGCGCCCGAGCGGCGAGTCGACCTCGTTCGGCATCCGGCCGCCGACGACCTCGTTCATGGTGCGCCAAACAGTTTGCACGCGGGGTTTGGCCGACAGGTCCGACTCGAAATTCGGCGGCACGTCGGCGCCGTGATCCGGCACATCCGCCAGCCGGTAGAAGCGCGGGCAGTACATCATGTCGTGCGGGTTCACCATGCTGACCACACACAGCCACGGTTGCGCGTCGCCGCCGTGCCGTCGCAGCCAGGCGACGGCGTTCTCGACGACGCCGGGGTCTTCGTGCGCGCCCTCGTTCGGCCCGCCGCCGGAGAGGATGTCGTAGGCCTCGTCGAATCCGTAGGCCGACAACGCCGCGCTGTCGGTGCCGACCGGCTCGGAGAGGTGCCATTTCCCGATGTAGGCCGTCCGATAGCCGGCGTTCTTCAGCACCGTCCCGATGGTCGGGATGGCGGTGTCGAGGTTCGGGCTCCAGGCGTGCAGCGGTCCGAGCGCCGCGCCTATGAGGTCGTTGCCGCGGACGTTGTCGGTCATACCGGTGACCGGGGCGTGTGATCCGGTGAAGAACGCCGATCGCGCGGGCGAGCAGGGGGCCGTCGGCGAATGATGCATGGCGAACCGGACCCCGGCGGCGGCCACCCGGTCGCGGGCGGGCAGGGCGAAGCCCGCGGGCAGGACGACGTCCGCGCGCTCCTGGTCGGTCATGATCACCAAGATGTTCGGCCGCGCCGCTGGGGCTGCGGTGGCCTCGGTCGGTACGCCGCTGAGGGCGGGCACGGTGGCGGCGGCCATCATCGCGAGAACCTGGCGTCGGCTCGGAGCCGGCGGGCGGGCGCGGAACTGATCGGGGTCGGGCACGGGCGGAGCCTTCCTGCTGCGGAGATCGGGCCAGCACCACCATAACTGATGATTTGACGAAATCATTCAGTAAGACTTTTCCGCTGGTGGGAGTCGCCGCGATACTGTGCACGAGTGTCAGGAACCGAGACCTCCGCTACGGCACGCGGTGAGCAGACGCGGCAGGCCATCCTCGACGTCGCCACCCGCCGGTTCGCCGACCAAGGCTTCCGCAACACTTCGGTGGCGGCGGTGGCCCGCGAGGTGGGTCTCGCGCCGTCGGCGGTGTATTTCCACTTCACGGACAAAGAGGCGCTGTTCGTCGCCGCGTTCGACCGCGACGCCGCGCGGCTGTGCGACGCGGCGCTGCCGCCGTCGGGTCCGATGGACGCCGTCTACTGGCAGCAAGTCGTCAGCCGGTTCGTGACGAGGCTCGACGCCTACCCGCTGGTGCATCGCGTTCTGGCCGGACAGGAGCCGGGGTTGCTCGTCCGACTGGTCGGCGGCGTCGTGCCACAGCGCATCCGGGAAGCGCTCGAAGCGGGGCTGCGCGCCGGTCAGCAGTCCGGGGACATCGCCGGAGACCTCGATCCGCGCGACACCGCGATCGCGCTCGAGGCCATTTTCACCGCGGTGATCATCACCGTGGTGCAGGTAGGCGGCAGCGGCACCTCGGAGCGGATCGACGCCGTCGGGCGCTTGGTGCGGACCGCGCTCACGACGCGGCGCCCACTCGATCCTCCGGCATAGCGCCTACGCCGTGCTGATCGACCAGGTCGCGTGCGGCACGTAGAACTCACGGCCCGTTTCGTCGCGGGCGAGGATCGGCAGCTGGAATTCCACCCCGATGAGGCGCAGATCGGGTTCGGGCTTCGAGTCGATGGTCAAGGCGAGTGCGCGGTCGGGATAGTCGTTGCGGCTGATCACCTGATCGACCTTCTCGCCGTTGGGCAGCAGGTAGACGAGCTGGGCGAGCCAAGGCGCGTCGGCGACCTGCTTCGGCAGCGACAGTTGCAGGGGATAACCGGCGGGCACGTCCAATTCGACAGTGCGGCCGCGGTGGCAGTCCGGCGCGTCCGGGGCGCAGTTCAAGGTCGCGAACACCGTGCCCGTCACATCGTCCGCGGGCAGGATGCGGCAGTCCTGCATGGTCACCGCGCAGTAGCTGAACGGCCGCACGGTGACCGTCTTGCCGTGCGCGTAGGCGGTCAGGGTGACGTCGGGTTCGTCGGCGTTGCGGACCAGAACCGCCAGCACGCCCGCGAAGGCGAGGGTGAGCACGAGCATCGCGGCCGCGACCAGCGCGACGATCGTCGCGTGCGTTGAGCTTGACTCACCAGATCGGGTCTCCTTGCCCTCGTTGGATGCGTTTAGTGGAACCGCCGCGCCGCGCCGCCGGATCCGGTGCGCCGGGCGCGTTTCCGGGGTGCCCGTGCGGCCGGGGCGCGGGCACCTCTTGTTCCGCGTGCTGCGGACGGTTGCCGCCGAGGCCGGGCAGTAACGAGTGACCACGGAAGCTGAGGAAAGTCTGCACCAAGCCGAGCACGAGGACCGCGGTGACCACCGCGAAGCCCTTCCAGTAGTCGGTCGGCAGCAACACGCCCGCCGCGCCGCCGACGACCCAGCTCAGTTGCAGCACGGTCTCCGAGCGGCCGAAGCCGGAGGCGATGGACTCCGGCGGCAGGTCGTCCTGGATCGAGGCGTCCAGCGACACCTTCGCCAGCGCGCTCGTCGCGGCCGCGACCAGGGCGGCGACCGCCGCGCCCAGCAGATTGTTCGCGAACGTCGCGAACAGCGCCACCAGCGCGCAAGCCGCCGTGCAGCCCAGCACGATGAGGGCGGGCCTGCCGAGCGCGAGCCGGGCGCCGGTCGCGTTGCCCGCGAAGTTGCCGACGGCCGCGGCCGCGCCGACGACGCCGAGCATGAGGGCCTGTTGCACCGGGCGGTGCTCGGTGGCCTTGGCGACGAACGCGACGTAGAAGGTGAGGAACCCGGTCAGGACCCGGATGGCGCTGTTGCCCCAGAGTCCGGTCACCACGGCGCGACCGAGCGGTTGCCTGCGTTTGCGCGGCGGCACCGACGATTCCTTGCCGGAGGACAGCACCTCGGTGTGCGCGTCGGGGCCGTGATAGCTCAGCGTCGCGGGCACCTCGCCCTCGGTGACTTCGACCCAGGAGGGGATGCGCAGGCTCAGATAGGCTCCCGTCCCGGCGATCAGCGCCGCGAAAACCAGAGCGCCGTTGGAGCCCGCGATCGCCGCGGCGAGCCCGGCGAGCGCTCCCGCGCCCAGGGTGCCGCCGACCAATCCGAACACCGTCAGCCGGGAATTGGTGCGGACCAGATCGATGTCCGGCGGCAGCACCCGGGGCGTCACCGCGCTCTTGAGCACCGAGAACGACTTGCTGCCGATCATCATGCACAGGGCGAGCGGATACAGCGCCCAGGTGTCGAACTGGAGGATCAGCACCACCGCCACCACCGCGCGCACCGCGAACGACGTCGCCAGCGCCAGGCGGCGACCGCGCTGCAGGCGATCGAGCATCGGGCCGATCAGCGGGGCGATCACCGCGAACGGCGCGATGGTGATCAACAGGTAGAGCGCGACGTTCGTCTTGCTCTCGGCGGTGGCGCTGGCGAAGAACAGGGTGTTGGCCAGCGCCACGGCGATGGCGGCGTCGAGGGCGAAGTTCGCCATGGTCGCGTAGGTGAGGGCCGTCAGGCCCGACTTGTCGGCGCCGTCGGCCTTGGCCGCGCGCTGGAAGGTCGCGATGCCTTTTTCGGTGAGCTGCCGGCCGCGCATGGCGGCCACGCGGGTCACCGTGAGTTTGCGCGGCATCCGCTGCGCGCCTGCGGGTGGTTGCCCTTGGTCCTGGACGGTCTCGGGATAGTTGTCGGCCGGTGGTTCGCTATGGCGAGACGGCTGGGGGCGGTGCGGGAAGACGTGTCGAGGCGCGCGGTCGGAACTACTTGGTTGATCGCCTTCCGGTCCGGTCGGGAAAGGCTTGGTCGGCGGCGGCTCCGAGGGCCGTTGCGCTTCGCGTCGCGGACTCGGCGGTGGTGGCACCGGCTGGTCGTGCCGCCCGGAGCCGCGCCCGCGCCCGAGCGGCGGCAGCGGCCCGCGCCGGCGCGGCGCATTGAGTGGCGGATATCGGTCGAAACCGGGATGCCGATCGAACGGCGGGGACTCCTCGCCTTCCCGCCGATCACGGTCGGGACCGGAAGGTTCGCGGGGAGTAGTCACGACGTCAATTCTGGCGTACTCCCGTCCTCGGCGTTCACGCACGCTCCGTGGCGGCGAGGAAAGTGACCATCGTCGCGGACCGGCGTCACCGTTCAGGCGGGCGCGAAGCGGACCTCGAACATGGTCGGCCAGTTCTTGCCCGTGATCAGGAACCGGTCGGTGCCGGGCAGTTGGGCGATGCCGTTGAGGGCGTCGGCCCCGGCCCGTGCGGTCGCCGGGAGCAGACCGGCGGCGTCGGCGGACGCCAGCACCGCGCCGGAGTCCGGGTCGATGCGCAGGATCGTGTCGGTGGGCCAGTCGTTGGCGTAGACCGACCCGTCGGCCGCGCACTCGAGTTCGTTGAGGCGCGCGCCGTTGTGGCTGGTCAGCTCGACCGAGCCGGTCGCGGCGAAGGTTTCCGGATCACGGAAGGTGAGCCGGTCGGTGCCGTCGCTCATGATCAGCCCCCCGTCCCTGGCACACAGGCCCCAGCCTTCCCCCTCGTAGCTCGCCCGGCCCCGTTCGGCCAGGGTGGCCGGGTCACGCGCGATCGCGACGCCGTCGTGCCAGGTCAGCTGCCAGAGTGTGGCGCCGGCGACGGTGATGCCCTCGCCGAAGTAGGGAGCGGGCAACTCGGCCCTGGCCAGTTCCTCGCCGGTCGTCAGCCGGGACGCGCGCACGCTCGACGCTCCGGCCAGCCCGGTGCCCTCGTAGAGCACCCCGCCATCGACTTCCAGACCCTGGGTGAACGCCTTGGGGTCGTGCGGTCGGGTGCCGACCACCTCGATGTTCATCCTGGGTGTCGTGTCCTCGGCGGCGCCGCATCCGCTCACGACGAGCAGACCGACCAGCACACCGACGGCCAACGAACGCCGATTGCGTTCCATACGGCAAAATGTAGGCCGTGAGCGCAGTTTCTGTTTCGGAGTCCGGCGTACGGCCGATTCTGGCCGACGCCGTCGATCTGGCCCGCCGAGCGCTCCTGGAGTTGGAACCATCGGCGGTCGGCGCGCACCTCGGCGTGATAGCCGAGGACGAGAGCGCGGCGACCCATCGTTTCGAGGCCACGCTGCCCGGCTATCGCGGGTGGCAGTGGGCGGTGGTGGTGGCCGCCCCGCCCGGAGCCGATCACGCGACGGTCAGCGAGTCCGCCTTGCTGCCCGGACCCGACGCCCTGGTCGCACCCGAGTTCGTCCCATGGGAACAGCGAGTTCGCCCCGGCGACCTCGCGCCAGGCGACTTGCTGGCCCCGCCCGCCGACGACCCGCGCCTGGTGCCCGGCTACGTCGCGACCGGCGACCCGGTGGTAGACGAAGCAGCCTACGAACTCGGTCTCGGCCGCGCCAAGGTGATGAGCAGGGAAGGCCGCGCAGAGGCCGCCGAACGCTGGTACGCCGAACACGGCCCCGATTCCGAGATGGCCAAGGCCGCCCCGGCCACCTGCGGCAGCTGCGGCTTCTACCTGCCGTTGGCCGGAGCGCTGCGCGCCGCGTTCGGTGTCTGCGGCAACGTCATGGGCGCGGACGGGCGCGTCGTCCACGTCGCCTACGGCTGCGGCGCGCACTCCGACACCGAGATCCCCGCCGGCAGCGGCTCCCCGCTGTACGAGGCGTATGACGACGCGGCCATCGAGGTGATCGCGCTCGAAACGGAAGGCGCGCGTGCCGCCGCGCCAGCCGAGGTTTCGGTTGACGAGGGCGGCGATCGGCGCGGTGCGGAAGAGGCGAGCAGTGTGCCCGGCGCGTCCGCCGAGGAGCCGGAGGATGTGACGGGGACCGCTGAGGTTCGCGTGGACGCGGTGGTCGCCGAGGGTGCTGTGGCTGCCTCGAACGCTACTGTCGCCGAAGACGCGGCCCTCGCCGGAGACTATGCCGCCACCGAGGACCTTGCCGTTTCCGATACTTCTGACGCCGCAGAGGCGCTCGCCGCTGCCGGAGAGGACGCGGCATCGGAGCACACGGCTGTCCCGGAAGAGGACGCGGCTTCGAGTGCGACCGGTGGGGATCAGCCCGAGGACCACACGACGACCACGGGTCCCGAGGTGAACGAGCCGGAGGCAGTCGGCGCGGATCAGGTCGGCGAAATCGATTCCGCCGCTCCAGCTGCCGAAGCCGACGTTCCGTCCGCCGCGCAGGGGACCTCGAGCGCGCACGCTGCCGCCGAGCAGATGCACGCCGCCGATGCGATTTCCGCGGTCGCCGCTCAGGATGAGCCGTGCGGCATGGCAGATGTCGGGCTGGTGCGTGACGCCGCGTCCGCCGACGCCGATGCGGTTCCTGCGGTCTCTGCTCCGGATGAGCCGAGCGGCACGGCAGACGACGTCGACAGCAGTCCAGCGGTCCGTACGGGTGACGCGGCGGACACTCCCGCAATCGTCGACGAGAGTGCGGATGCCGCGTCGGTCGACACGGAAGGCGCCGCCGTCGCCTCGGAGAGCGTGGTCGAGCCGACTGGGCAGGCAGGCGTCGAGGGCACCGGTGCCACGGTCGGTGACGAGCCGGGGTCCGAGGCACGGCCGGAGTTCCAGTCATAGCCGCGGAGCTGATCGAGGCCGCCGATCCGTTCGGCACCGCGGCGCTGCGGGCGGGAGTGCTCGCCGCATGGCGTGATTCGCCGACTCGGTTGCGGGAGGACGCCGCGACCGAGCACGACTTGGTGCGCGCGGGCTACCGCGACCGGTTGCTGACCGAATTGGCGCAGAACGCCGCCGATGCCGCGCGCAAGGCGGGCGTGCCCGGTGAACTCGTCGTCCGGCTCGACGGCCGCGACCTGTCCATCGGCAATACCGGTGCGCCGCTCGACGTCTCCGGCGTGCACGCGCTCACGGCGCTGCGAGCGTCGGGGAAGTCCGGCGACGGCGAAGTCGGCCGGTTCGGTGTCGGGTTCACCGCGGTGCTCGCGGTGAGCGATGACATAGAGCTGCGGTCCGCCTCCGGATCTTTGCGCTTCTCTCGCACCCTGACCCGAGAAGATCTGAGCCGCAACCAGATCCGGATTCCCGCCGTCGATACCGGCGAATTCGCCCCTCCGGTGCTGCGGTTGGCCTGGCCCATCCCGGCGCGGCCGTCGTCCGGCCTCGACACCGAGGTGGTGCTGCGCCTGCGCGCGGACGTCGACGCCGACGCGCTCTTGGCGGCGATGCGCGCCGAAGCCGTCGACCTGCTGCTGGAACTGCCCGCCCTGCACCGCATCCGCGTCGGCGCGGACGAATTCGTCTACAGTGCCGAGGACATGGGTGCGGGCATGCACGAGGTCTATGTCGACGGCCCGGGCAGTGAACAGCGCACCTGGTGGCAGTACAGCGCACCGCGCGCACGCTGGCTGCTGCCCGTACGCGACGGTAAGCCGGTGGCCGCCGCTGCCGACGTGCTGCGAGCGCCCACTCGTTCCGACGAGGAACTGTCGCTGCCCGCGCTGCTGATCGCCGACATTCCCATGCAACCGGATCGTCGCAGGCTGTTGCCCGGCGCCAGGCTCGTGGAGCTGGCTGCGGGCTACGCCGATTTCGCCCGCGCCCTCCCACCGCGCGACCGTCTCGTGCTGGTCCCGGCGCCCGGTTTCGCCCGCAGCGAGGCCGACGGCCTGCTGCGCGAAGCCCTGCTGCACGAGCTGCGATCCCATCCCTGGCTCCCGGTCGTGGCCACCTACCGGCGCGCTCCGCAGGGAGGCTCCACTGCGGACCACGAACCCCCGACCGGCTCATACGACGAACCTGCTGCCCCGTACGAGCTGGTGTGGCCCACCGAATCACCGGATGAAATGTTCGCCGACGCGGACGATGCCGAGGCCGCCGCAGGACCAGCCACGAGTGGCGGTTCGCAGACGTCGGTGGACGCAGGAGCGTCGAGCGAGGTCTGGGCCGACGAATCGGGCAGCGCCTCCCTTTCGATGTCGGACAGGGTATCCGGCGAACCACATGACGCGCCCGATGCCGCTTCCCGCGTCGCCGGTGCGCCCGCCGTGCAGTCACCGGCCGAGGACATGGCCGCCCCCACCCGCGCATACGTCTTCACCGGCCTGACCGCTGAGTTGGCCGCGCTGCTCGACCACGTGGTCGGCCCCTTGGTGATCCCCGACCTCTCCGGGCACGCCCACGCCGAGGCCATGGGCGTGCTGGACGTGCACCGGCTCGGACTGGCCCGGCTCGCGGAGTTGTCGGCGGGCTTGGAGCGTCCGCCGAGTTGGTGGCGCTCGTTCTATGCCGCGTTGGAACCGTTCGTGGTGGATCCGCTCGCGGCGGAAGAACTCGGCGCGCTGGCGGTGCCGCTGGCCGACGGCCGACTGGTCACCGGGCCGCGCACCGTGGTGCTGGACGATCAGCTCGAGGTCGCGATCCCGGTGCACTGGGCCAGGCTCGCGCACCCCGAAGCCGCGCACCCGCTGCTGGCTCGGCTCGGCGCGCGGTCGGCGACCGCCGAGGATCTGCTGAACGATCCGGGGTTGCGAGCCGACTTGGAGGATCATCCGGGCGATCCCGATACCGCCGACGCCGTTCTGCGTCTGGCCGCGCAGGCCCAGCCGGAGTCACTGCCCTCCTGGCTCGGAATGCTCGAATTGGCCGACTCCGAGGGCGAACCGCGGCCGGCCGACGAACTGCTGCTGCCCGGCGCGCCGCTGCGTGAACTGCTCGTGCCGGACGCGCCCTTCGGCACGCTCGACTCCCAGTTGGTGGAGCGCTACGGTGCGGACGCGTTGCGCGCGGTCGGCGTCGGCTGGGATTTCGTGGTGATCGTCGAAGCCGATCCGACCGGTCCGGATCATGATCTGGCGGACGAGGAACAGTGGTGGTCGACGCTGTCGGACGATCCGCCGGAGCTGATCGCCGTCCGCGACCTCGACCTGGTCGACGATCAGGCCTGGCCCGAAGCGTTGCGACAGCTGGCCGCAACGCCGCGCACCCGTCGTCTGCTCGCCGACGCCGACGGCTACACCGCATGGTGGCTGCGCGCGTACGCGCGGATCGACAGCACCGCGCTCGGCCTGTTCCGGCACCCAGCCGACACCGAGTTCGACGGGCTGCTACCGGCGTTCGCCGTCGCAGGCGTCGACCCGGACGCCTATCGCGCGGTTCTCGCCGACCCGCGGACGATCACCGACGAGCTCGCCGCCGCGCTGCTGGAGGCGCTCGCCGATCCCGCCGAAACTCCCGTGCCCGAGGTCGTCTCGCGCGCGCACGCGCGCATGGCGGCAGCCGTCGCCGCGGGCGTGCTGGATATCGGCGACCTGGAACCGCCCGATCGTGTGCGCGCCCTCTCCGGCGCGGTGGTGGATCCGGGCGACGCGTTCGTCCTGGATCAACCGTGGTTCGGCTTGGCGGTGCCGCCGGACCGCTTGGTGGCGGGCGACAGCGAAACCGCCTCGGCCCTGGCGGCTCTGCTCGATCTACCGCTGGTGTCCGAGGCCGTCACCGCCGAGGTGGTTGGCAGCGGCCGCCGCACCACTTGGGCGGCGGAGCCGCTGGGCGTGGTGCTGCGCCAAATGTTCGACTTGCCCCCGCAAGCGGGCGAGCTGATCGTGCACCGAGAGCTCACGGTGCGCCTGAGCGGTGCGATCGAGGCGACGGTGGCGGTGCCCTGGTGGCGGACCGGTACGGCCGTGCACGTCCACGCGCCGCGCTCGCACGGCTGAACGGCTACTGCGTGGCGTATCCGGTGAGCATCTCGCTCAGCAGATCCAACTGCCCGCGCACGCTTTCGCTGTCGTCGTCCACCAGCCAGCGCAGCACCACGCCGTCGATGACGTTGAGCGTGAACCGGCTCAGCGTCTGCACCGGGACCGACCAGTTGGTGCCGGTCGCATCGCGGGCGTGCTCGAGGATGTCGGCGACGGTGGAGTCGTTGAAGTTGTACTGTTCCCGCGCGATCGCCAATTTCGCCGGGGTTTGCTCACCTTCCCGCAGCGCGTATGTGGTGGTTTCGTAAGTGAGCAGCTGCCGTTCCGGAGTGGCTTCGATGTTCAGCCACATGAGTTCGAGTCCGGCCCGGATCAATTTTTGAAGGGCTTCTTTTCCACTTCCGACGTCCTGCCATACCGTTTCGTTCGCGTCGACGGAATCGCGTAATTCCATCGACAACGCTTTGACCAGCTCGGTCATCAGCGCGTCCTTGTTTTCGAAACAGTAATGCACCACACCGAGCGAGACACCGGCCGCCTGAGCGACATCGCGCGTGGTCACGCCCGCAACACCCTTTTTCTCGGCAAGGCCGATCGCGGCCTCGATAAGGTGGGCCCGTCGTTCTTCGACGCTCAATCGGGAGGACACCCAAGGGAGTTAAGCGCCCACGGCCCGCGCAGTCAATTCGCGAGCCGGAAAAATTCGGACTGGACGGGTGACCAGTTGTGTGGTTCGCTGCATCGGAACGGAAGGGAGACGGCTATGTCGGTGTCGCGCAGAACTGTTCTGGCCCGGACCGCGATCGGTTCGGCCGCGCTCGCGGCCGTGACGGCGCCCGGGATGAGCGGTGTACTCGGCGTTCCGGCGGCCGCCTCGGCGGATTCCGGCGACTACGAGATCGGCGTCGGGCTTTCCGACATCACCGGCCCGGCCGCGGAATGCGGCATGATGGGCTACTCCCAGCTCGAGCAGCAGACCGCGGGCATCCACCTGCGCCCGCGGGCGCGGGCGTTCGTCATCGGCAGCGGCGGGCGGCGGATTGTCTTCGCGGTGGCCGAGAACGGGATGATCTTCCAGTCCGTGCACCGCGGCGTGCTCACTGAATTGGCCCGGCGCTTCGGCGATCTGTACACCGAGCAGAACGTCCTGCTCACCTCCACACATTCGCACGCGACCTGCGGCGGCTCCAGCCACGACTACGCCTACAACCTGTCCATCCTCGGTTTCCAGCAGCAGGTGTACGACGCCGAGGTGCACGGGATCGTCGAGGCGATTGCCGCCGCGCACGCCGATCTCGGCCCCGGCTCGCTCGCAGTCGGCCGTACCGAGCTGCACGACGCGAGCGTGAATCGCTCGCGGGTGGCCTGGGAACGCAATCCGGCAGCGGACCGGCGACATTTCCCGGACGCCATCGATCCCGCGGTCACCACGCTCGTCCTGCGCAAAGGCGGCCGGACGGCCGGGACCATCACCTGGTTCGCCACCCACAACACGTCGATGACCAACGCGAACCGGCTGATCAGCTCCGACAACAAGGGCTATGCCTCGTTCTCCGGCGAGCACATCGAGCACGGCGTGCGATACCTGGACGGCAAGCCCGCGTTCGTGGCCGCCTTCGCGCAGACCAACGCCGGTGACATGTCCCCGAACTTGAATCTGCGCCCCGGCTCCGGTCCCACCGAGGACGAGTTCGAGAACACCCGGATTCTGGGTGAGCGGCAGTACGCGGCGTCGAAAGAAGCGACAGCGCAGGCGCATTCGATTTCCGGTCCGGTGGACGGGATGCTCTGCTACATCGACCTGGCCGACATCGCGGTGGACGGTCGCTGGACGCCGGAGGGCCTGCCGCGGCGCACCGCACCGGCCGCAGCAGGCGTTTCGCTGATCGCGGGCAGTGTCGAGGACGGTCCGGGCCTGCCGGGTGGCCCGGTTCCGGAAGGTGTGCGCAATCCGTTTCTCGAGACGCTCGGCGACCCTTCCCAACCCGCACCGGCCTGGCTGGCGGACGCGCAGGCGCCGAAAGCGATCGCGGCTCCGCTCGGCTTGCTGCCTCCGGTCGCGTGGGTGCCGAATGTGCTGCCGATTCAGCTCGTTCGCATCGGCGATCTCTATCTCGCCGCCGCGGGAGGCGAATTCACCATCACGGCGGGCCTGCGGGTTCGCGAGGCGGTCGCGGCGGCGCTGAACGTCCCGCTGGAGCAGGTGCTCATGCAGGGGTACGCGAACGCCTACCACGAATACGTCACCACGCCCGAGGAGTACGACTCCCAGCAGTACGAGGGGGCTTCGACGCTGTTCGGCCGCTACACCTTGTGCGCCTATCAGCAGGAGTTCGCCCGGCTCGCTACCGCCTTCGCCGCCGGTGGCCGGGTGGCGCGCGGTCCGGCGCCGCGCGATGTGTCCCACCTACAGCCGAACTTCCAGGTGGGTGCAGGTCCGGACGCGGCAGCGGAGGGGCGCGCCTTCGGAGACGTGCTGGTGCAGCCCCACCCGGCCTATGGGCGCGGTGGGCGCGTGGTGGCCGAGTTCGTCTCGGCGCACCCGAAGCACGACAACCGCCGCAACGGGACGTTCTTGGAAGTGCAGCGCCGGAATGCCTCCGGTGAGTGGGTGCGGGTGGCCAACGAGGGGGAGTGGGCGGTGCGATACCACTGGAGCAAGCGCGGGCTCGCCGAGTCGGTGGCCCGGTTCACCTGGGACATCCCGCTCGACGCCGAGCCGGGGCGCTACCGCTTCCAGCACTTCGCGACCCGTCTCGATCCCGGTGGCGCGCTTGTCCCGTTCACCGGCGCCACCGGCGAATTCGAGGTGGGCCGAGCGTGACCGGACGGGGCTACAGGCCGGTCTGCGCGCCCTTGTCCCCGCGTCGCGCGCCGCGGCGCTGTACCAGATAGATCACCAGGGCGATCAGGCCGACCACCAGCCCCATGAGGCAGACGGGGCGGGCCGACGCCCACCGGTCGCCGCCCGCCCACACCACCACGGTGGCGATCAGCCACAACGCGCTGCCGACCGCGAGCACCGGGCGCGGATCGGTGAGGCGCGGCGGGATCTGCGGGACTCTCTGCGTCACGAGTTCAGCCTAATCGGACCGCCGAGACGAAGTGCGTGGGCCGAGTGGAAGCGACGTGGTCCCGGAGCGCGGGAACCCGCGACCGGCCGCCCGCGGTCCCGTATCGTTTGCCACTGTGACAACGCCATCGGATGTCAGAGCCCTTGCTGGTGAGCTCTCGCTGGCGGTCGTTCGACTGACGCGACACCTGCGCGGACGTCGCGCCGACTCGCAGATCTCGCTCACCCAACTCTCCGCGCTCGCCACCCTCGCGCGAGAGGGCGCGATGACGCCGGGCGCGCTCGCGGCGAAAGAACGCGTCCAGCCGCCGTCCATGACTCGCGTCATCGCCTCGCTCACCGATCTGGATCTGGTGGAGCGCAATCCGCATCCGACCGACGGCCGTCAGATCATCGTCTCGCTGTCCCCGGCGGGCCGCGCGCTCATCGCGGACGAGGCCAGCGCGCGTGAGGCCTGGATGACCGAGCAGCTGTCCACCCTCACCGAGGAGCAGCTCGTCGTGCTCACCCGTGCCGTGGCGATCATGAAGCAGATCGTCGCGGAGTCCGAGTAGCCGTACGGTCCCAACGGCGTTCGTCTTCCGCCGCCGACGCGGCACAGATCAGCGGTTCGTCCGGATGAGCCGGACGAGGACTCCGGCTCCCCACCACAGCAGGCCACCCGAGATCGTCAAGCAGAGGACGAAGGCCGGGTAGACCAGTACGCCGTAGTCGTCGGCCCAGCGGGGCAAGCGGGTGAGCTGGGTGGCCGCGGCGACGAGCAATAGCAGGCCGAAGACCGCCGCGATCGGGGCGAGCGGCGCGGTGTCCGGGTCGGCTCGGCGGGCAGTGCGGTCGGTCATGGTGGAGCCCTCCTGTGCGGTCGGCTCGACGCCCGAGTGGGGCGCGATGGGCACTGAAAACGTCAGTTACCTTCTAGCTAACATTCGCGCGGAGATGTGATTTCGTTAACACACTGTGATGCAGATCACAGGCTCGTCGCGCTGCATGACGCGGCTTTTTCGGGCGCCCGAACGGCTCGTGCGGGCGGACAGCGTGCCGTCGGCTATCGCGCGCCGAACGGCTGATCACTGTCCACGATCTCCCGTCCCAGCGGGAACAGGGAGATGGGGATGAACTTCAGGTTGGCCCAGCCGAACGGGATGCCGATGATCGAGACGAACAGCGGGATGCTGGTGAGCAGGTGGCCCAGCGCGAGCCACCAGCCCGCGACGATGAACCAGATGATGTTGCCGATCAGCGAGCCCGCACCCGCTCCCGGCTTCTCCACCGTGGTCCGGCCGAACGGCCACAGCACGTAGGCGGCGATCCGGAAGGACGCGATGCCGAAGGGAATCGTGATGATCAGGATGAAGCAGATGATCCCCGCGACGATATAGCCGAGCGCCAGCCAGAACCCGGCGAAGATGAGCCACAGGATGTTGAGAACCAACTGGATCGGCTTCATGACACCAGCATGCCAGCCCCGGGGCGATTCGGACATTTCTTCCTTCCCCGCGGCGGGGCGCGCCCGTCAGAAGAACCAGCCGAGCATGGCGTCCCGCTCCGTGCGGAAGGCGTCATCGAGCGCACGCACCTGCGCGGGATCCTTGGCTCGCAGGCGATTCGCCGCCGCGAACACCCGCGCGGGATACGCGCCGAGATACATGCTGCCGAGAACGTCGATGCCCAGCTCGATATCGGCCGCGCGGCCGGTGGGTGCGCACTCCGCCTGACCGTCGCGCACACGCAGCGCGAATGTGCCGCCCGCGTTCCGGAAAGGATCGGTCACTTCGATGGTCACATCCAACTCGCCCGCGTAAGCGCGCGCCGTCAGCGCGGCGGGAACGTCCATCAGGCGAAGCCACGACCCGTCGTAGCGGGCGGTCGTGCGCACCAGCCGGGGATCGGTCAGCAGGTAGGGCAGCGGGTCATGGTCGGTGAGCACGCCGTCCACGCGGCTGACCAGATCCAGCCCGAGCAAGGCTCGCCACAACGCCGCGTGCGCTTCGGCGGTGACCGTCCGCATTTCGACGACTTCGACCGTTCGCGCCCTGCCGTCGGCGTGGAATCGATACAGCGCGTAGCCGTCGGCGTGCAGGAACCCGAACAGGCTGGTGCCGCCGTTCCGGAAACGCTCCGGGTCGTCGAACACGATGTCCCAGGCCGCCGCCGGGCGCACCTGCGCGCCTGGCACCAGCCTGCGCCAGCGGTCGTAGATCCGCTCCGCGGCGGCGCGCAGCTCGCCCGGCGTGCGGAGCGTGACACCACCGGGGTCGGCTGCCGACGGCAGGAATTCGGCGAAGCGGCGGTCGATGCCGACCGCGTTCTCCCGGGTCGCGCGCCCGTACCCGAACCGGCCGTAGATGCCGCCCTCGCTGGCGGTGAACATCGTCAAGGGCAGTCCGGCCGCCTCGATACGCCGGTGCTGCTCGGTGTACATGGCGCGCAGAATGCCGCGCCGCCGATGGGTCGGCGCCACGCCGACGCCCGCGATGCCGCACACCGGCACGGTCCGCTCGCCGGGCACCGTCACCGTCATGGTGGTGGATTGCACGTGCCCGACGACCTGATCGCCGTCGACCGCCACGATCGTGTTCTCCGGCGGGAACAGCCGCGGTATCCGCTGCAACTCGGCCGGGTCGTAGCGGGTGCCGAACGAGGTCTCCACCAGCGTCATGATCGCGGGCCCGTCGTCCTCGGTGGCCGGCCGAATCGTGATTCCCGGGAGCGTCATGCTTCGACCTTGCCACGCCCGCGCACCCGCCCGCACCGCATTTTCCGCCGTCCGCGACCGCCGGGCGAACACCGATTCGGACACGGCCAGGACCGCCCGGCAGGATGGAGCGGTGGCCGAAGTGATCGATATCGATGACCCCGCCGACCCACGGGTCGACGACTTCCGCGATCTCAAGTCGGCCGACCGCAGGCCCGACCTGCCCGGGCGCAAGGGACTGGTGATCGCCGAGGGCGTCGTAGTGGTGCAGCGGATGCTCGATTCGCGCTTCACACCGACCGCGCTGCTCGGCGTGGAACGCAGGCGCGCCGAACTCGCCGACGACTTGGTGGCCGTGGACGTGCCGTACTACCGCGCGACGGCCGAGGTGATGGCCGAGGTGGTCGGTTTCCACCTCAACCGCGGCGTGCTGGCCGTCGCGCGCCGTCCCGCCGAACTCGGCGTCGACGAGGTGATCGAGCAGGCGCGCACCGTCGCGGTGCTGGAGGGGGTCAACGATCACGAGAATCTCGGCGCGATGTTCCGCAACGCGGCGGGGCTGGGAGCCGACGCGATCCTGTTCGGTGACCGCTGTGCCGACCCGCTGTACCGCCGCGCCGTCCGGGTGTCGATGGGACACGTGCTGCGAGTGCCGTTCACGACCGTGCCGGATTGGCCTGTCGGGCTGGATATACTGCGGCGCAAGGGATTCCGTATCATCGCGCTCACGCCGAACCCGGCTGCGGTGAATCTGGCGACGGCGATGACGGGGGAGCGGGTGGCGTTGTTGCTCGGGGCCGAAGGGCCGGGACTGACCGAGGAGGCCATGCGGGCCGCCGATGTCCGCGCGCGCATTCCCATGACGCCCGGCACCGATTCGCTCAACGTCGCGACCGCGGCGGCGATGGCTTTCTACGAGCGGGTGAGGACCGCGTGACCGAACCGTATCGATCGGATTCGTCCTATCCGGACCCGACGCCGTGGGGTGCGGGCCTCACCGTGGCGACCATGGTGGCGCTACTGGCCGCGGTCGCGGTGTATTCCTTCGGCGCCGCGCTGGCCGAAGTGCATCCGCTGCTCGCGGTCGCGGTGAACCTCGTCGCGGTCGGCGGCGCCGCGCCCACCGCCTGGCGCTGGCGTTTCGCGCCGGTGACGAGGTGGGTGATCGGCGGCGGCGCGGCGGGCGTGCTGCTCGGCTGGATCGCGTTGCTGCTGGGCGTATCGGCCGCTTAGCTGATCGGTCGCGCCGAGTAGCGACGCGCTTGACGGTCGGGTCCGCGTAGCCCCATGAGCGGGCCGCGCCGCAGGGGGTGGTTCCGGTGGTCAGCTGATCTTGGTTGCGCGTGCGGGGCCGGGGGTCCGCGTAGCCAGTTGACCTCGGTCGCGACTGGGCTCGGGGCGAGTCACGCGCAGCCGGCCGCATTCGGCCGTGCCTAGGGTACGGGATCGGGTCCGCGCAGCCAGCCGAACAGGCCGCGCCTGCGCGACGTCGCATGCGCCCCACCGTCGGTGGGGCTGCTCGCCTTGCCCTTCGGGTAGAGCGCGAAACCGCAGACGGGGATGTCGCCGGGCGCGATCGCGCCGGGTGCGACCGGACCGCGGTAGCGGAAGCCGAGCCATTCGTGGTTGGCGGCGTCGGCGAAGTCGGGCGGATCGAACGGCAGCGACTGCGGATCGGGCAGCTCGCCCGGGCGCCACCGCACCGGATGCTCACCCGCCCAGTACGAACGCTCCCAGACCAGCGGAAGTCCTTCGTCTTCCAAGATGTTCACCCGGGTCGAGCTGAACGATCGGCGGAACTCGCCGCGCTCCCAATGAGCGAACGCGCCCCAGCCGTGCTCGATGTCGAACGACACCAGATAGGTGTGCTCGGAGGCCAGCGGGCGCACCAGCAATTCCGGGATCTCGGTCGGGTGGATCCGCGCGGCCTGTGCCGAGCACAGCACCGTCACGCCAGGAAAGCAGCCGATGTACACGTGGTCGATGTCCGGGCCCGCGCAACCGGCCAGTGTGCCTACCATGACCGGCCGCACCTCGCGGTCCTCGTGCAGTTGCCTCGCCAGCGCCAGTGCGGCTCCGGGGTCCGGGTCGTGGTTCGCGCACCGCACCGCCACCGGGTCGGGGGTGTCGACGTACCAGAGCGACCAAGCCTTGGAGAGCATTCCGGCACCTCCCGATAGTCGCACGAATGGATTCGCGAACTCCGAGCAACGCGCTGGTCCCGACCGGCGCACCGCTCAGGTGACCGTCGGCGCCGACGCGTCGTCGACCACACCGAAAATTTACTCGCCCCGCACTCCCCGCGGTGCGGCTTCGCGCCGCGAAAACACGCGCCCGTTCGCCTGCGATGTCAGCGAATAGTTCCGTCTCGCACGGGCGATCGAGCACCGAATCGCTACTACTGATTTCGCGAGCACATGGGTAACTCATCGAGTACGCCCGAAGCTGAGGCGGCACTCCGAGCAGGACCTGTGCGCGAGCCCCGCGCTCCCACCTCGTACGGCCTGAAACGCGGAGAGGCGGACAGCGGTCAGTGACCGGAGCTGCGCACCCCGAGCAGTACGTCCTCCCAGGACGGCATCGGCGCCTTGCCCCGCTTGGCGCGACTCGGCTTCGCCGGAGCCTTCGCGGGCTTCGCCGGCTCCTCGCTCGCGGCGGGCGTCGACGCGGCAGGGGCTGGCGGGGCCGTATCCGCAGCGGCGCCGGAAGCCGGTGTCGCCGCCGCGGCATTCGCGGGAGCCGCGTTGGCTGCCGCCGCGGGGACTGCCGTACCGGCCGCGGCGCCGTTGCCCGGCGGGATCGCCGCGGCGCCGCCACCGGCCGCGACGGCACGCTGCTCGTAGTACTCGTCCAGCGTGGGCTGGCTCTGGCGGCTCGCGGTGCGCGCGGGCGGCGTGGCCGGAGCGGGACGCGGTTCGGCCACCGGTTCGGGCTGCGGCTGAGCCGGTTCCGGCTCGGGCGGCACGATGGTGGCCAGCCCGCGCAGCGCGCGACCGAAGTCCGGATCGATCAGGTCGGACGCCGGATCGTCGAGCGGGGAGACCGAGCCGCCGTGCGCGTCCGGCTGGTAGCGCCAGTGCGCGGCGATCTCCGATCGACCGTTCTGCCACTGCAACTGGGCGACCCAGTAACCCTTCTCGTCCTTCCAGGCGTCCCATTCCGCGCCCTCGATGTTGTGCCCGCGCGCGGTGAACGCGGCGGTGACCACATCGATGAGGGTGTCCACGGCGGGACCGTCGGGACGGACCGGATGGGCCTTCTGGGCGAGTTCGGCGGCGCGCGCTCGCTCCAGCAGGACTGGATAGGCGAACCGCTCGACGCGGCTGGCCGGCATTCCGGATTCCTCGGTGACCTGTTCCACAGAGGCCCCTGCGCGAATACGGGCCTGGATATCTCGGGGACGCATAGTTGCTTCCATTTCGATCTCTATCTGGCCGAATCGGGCAAGGTCTCCGCGCGCGGCGGCTCGCAGTTTGTCGTCGGCGGGCAGCCGGAACTTCTGACCGGACTCGGTGTCGATACACACGATGTGCGTGGAGTCGGGCGTCACCCCGATCACTCGAAGTTCACGCACCGTTACCTCCTTATCGCGTCGACTCGCGACACCGCCCACTTTCCGAAACAGTAGTGCACATCTGAGATTCATGGGGCAGGACACGCGGCACGGAAATCTCCTCGGAGACGTCCGTGCCCCGCTAATCTGCTCTGTTCTATCCGCAATACCTAATTCTGCGGCGTGTCGATCCCGGGCGTGTTGCGGTCGCCGGGCCGAAATACACGGCGCTCAGCCGAGATTCTGCACGACCCAGTCGATCGAGCGGGTCAGCTGGCTGACGTCGTCCGGATCGATCGCCGGGAACATGCCGATGCGCAGCTGGTTGCGGCCCAGCTTGCGGTACGGCTCGGTGTCCACGATGCCGTTGGCGCGCAGGATCTTCGCCACCGCGGCCGCGTCGACCGAATCGGCGAAGTCGATGGTGCCGACCACCTGCGAGCGGTGCGCCGGGTCCGTGACGTAAGGAGTCGCGTACTCGCTCGACTCGGCCCAGGAGTACAGCCGCGACGACGAGTCCAGCGTGCGCTTGACCGCCCAGTCCAGGCCGCCGTTGCCGTTGAGCCACTCGATCTGGTCGGCGAACAGCAGCAGGGTGCCCAGCGCCGGAGTGTTGTAGGTCTGGTCCTTGGTGCTGTTGTCGATCGCGATCGGCAGCGACAGGAAGTCGGGCGTCCAGCGGCCCGACGCCTTGATCTCCTCCACCCGGGCCAGCGCGGCCGGGCTCATCAACGCGACCCACAGGCCGCCGTCGGAGGCGAAGCACTTCTGCGGAGCGAAGTAGTAGACGTCGGCGTCGGTGATGGTGACCGGCAGGCCGCCCGCGCCGGAGGTGGCGTCGATGGCGACGAGCGCGTGCTCCGAGTCCGCGGGACGCCGGACCGGGATGGACACACCGGTCGAGGTCTCGTTGTGCGCCCAGCCGATCAGGTCCACCGACGGGTCCGACACCGGCTCCGGCGCGCTGCCCGGCTCGGCCGAGATCACGATCGGGTCGCCGATGAACGGGTTGCCCTTGGTCACCGCCGCGAACTTCGAGCTGAACTCACCGTTGGTCAGGTGCAGTGAGCGCTCACGGACCAGGCCGAACGCCGCCGCGTCCCAGAACGCGGTGGTGCCGCCGTTGCCGAGCACCACCTCGTAGCCGTCGGGCAGGCCGAACAGCTCGCGCAAGCCGGAGCGCACCCGCGCTACCACGTCCTTGACCGGTTTCTGCCGATGCGAGGTTCCGAACACCGAGGCACCGACGTTCACCAGCGACTGCAGCTGCTCCGGGCGCACCTTGGAGGGGCCGCAACCGAACCGTCCGTCGGCGGGCTTGAGATCGTCGGGAATGGTCGGAAACGCAGAGGTCATGGCGAACAGGGTAGTCGGTGGTATCGCTGTGGCGACGCCCACACTCCGGCTAACGTAAGCGCCCATGAGCATGCCGTCAGCAAACTCGGGGTGGCGACTGCGCGAGCGGGCGCGGAATTTCCGCCTGCGCGGCGCGACGGTCTCGGAGACGGTGCGGCGGGAGTTGCTGATCCGCGGGGAACCGGGGACCGCGACGATCCTCGGCGTGCGTCCGCGGCGCACCGAACCCGGGCACGTGTTCTGGGTCCGGGTGCAGCTGGCCGGGGAGTTCCCCTACGAGAGCCGGGTGCGGCAGCGGGTGGCCGACGCGGACCTCGAATGGATGCGCCCGGGCGACGTCGTGTGCTGCCGGGTGGACCCGCGCGACCGCGACCGCCTCGTGCTGTACGTGCCCGGCATCGAAGAATCCGGCCGCGCGAGCATCGCGAAGATCCTCGCCGACGGCCGCCGCGCGGACGCCACCGTGCTGGCCGCCGCGCCGGTCGCGGCCGACTACTCCGGGCGCGACGACCCCGTGCTGCGGCTGGACCTCGAACTGCGGGCCTGGGACGAACCCAAACCGTGGCGGGTGCGGCTGGTGCAGCCGGTGCCGTTGAACGCCATCCGCCTGGTGGACCTCGGCCAGCATCTCGAGGTCGCCTTCTTCGAGGTCGACCACGGCGAATCGGTCGCCGTCGACTGGCTCGCGTCGCTGGAGGAGTGAACCGCGGGCTGATCGGGTCGAGCGCCTACAGATGCACGAAGGTGAAACCCATCGCCCGGATCTTCGGCAGCGCCGCGATCATGCCCGCTGCCGTCCCGGAGTGCGGCCGGTGCATGTGGGCGAGTGAAATAGCGCCCGGGGCAACCGCATTCATCGCCGATTGCACCGCGGTGGCCGAAGCCGTCGCGCCGAAATCGGCGTTGATACTGAAACCGACCGGCGTTTCCCCCAATTCGCGAACGATAGCCACGGCCACGTCGTCGTAATGCGCGGTGCCCGCGCGAAAGAATCGCGGCGGCCTGCCCGTCAGCGTGGTCAGCAACTCGTGGTTGGCCCACACTTCGTCGGCGACCTCCTGCGCCGAGCGTGTGCCAACGATGCCATACGCTTCGCGGCCGTTCACCGAAAGCGGTTTGTGCGCCACGCCATGATTGGCCAGTTCGAACAGTGGATTCGCCGCCAATTGCGCGGCCCGCGCCCGGTTCGCATCGATCCAGCGCTTGTTGAGGAACAGCGTCGCCGGAATCCGCTCGCTGATCAGGAAGTTCATCAGCGACTCGTCGATGTCGTTGTTACCCGGTCCGCCGCACGCGTCGAAGGTGAGCGCGATCTGTTTGCCCGCAGCCGCGAAAGTGCTGGTGATCCCCGGCAGGTCGACACCCCAGCGGCTCGGCTGCATCCCGGCGTACCGGGTGGCGACAGCAGGCGCCGCTGCCGACCGTGCGCTCGTGGCGGGCGCAGCCGACGTTTCGGCCTGGGCGACGGAGGTGATCGGTGTGGTGCCGCATCCGGTGGCGGCGAATCCTGCGGCCAGTACGGCCCCGGCGCCGAGCATTCGGCGCCGCGATATTCCTTTGTCCAGCATCCCTCGAGTCCTCTTGCTTCCCCCGGATGCTACGCCGGGGTAGTGCTCGGCCGGATCCTCGACGTACTCGAGGCGGCCGCGATGGGCGAGGAACACCAGCCGCCGCAGGGCGATGCCGACGACCGGTACCGACCTACGCCTTCAGGTGGTAGCGCAGTACCGCGACGTCGCCGAGCTGAGTAACGTCGACCAGCCGCATACGCCGCGTCGAACCGCCCGGGAACTGCGCCGGATTCACGAACCGCGGCGCGCCGGGGTCGCCGACCAGGAGCGGGCCGATCGCGAGATGCAGCTCGTCGGCGAGCCCGGCCGACAGAAACGCCGTGTGCATGTGTGAGCCGCCCTCGACCATCAACCGGCCGACGCCCCGGGCGCCGAGGTCGTCGAGCAGTGCACCGAAGTCCACCGTCTCACCGAGCGCGACGACGTCCGCCAGTTCGCCGAGTCGTTCGCGCGCCTTCGCTGCGCCCGCGTCGGTCGTGTAGACCACGGGCAGATGCTCCTCGGTGCCGTGGTGCCAGAACTTCGCGTCCGGGTCGAGGTTGCCGCTGTCGGTGACGGTCACCTTCAACGGCTGCCGGGTCCGGCCCGCTGCGGCGCGCTCGGCTCGGCGGTCGTCGCCCTTCACGATGAGCCGGGGATTGTCGGCGCGGATTGTGCCAGCCCCGATGAGGATGGCGTCGCACTCGGCGCGGACCTGGTCGACGCGGTCGAAGTCCGCGGCGTTGGACAGCAGCAGCCGTTCGGCGGTCGTATCGTCGATGTAGCCGTCGATGCTGGTCGCGACAGACAGCAGCACGAACGGCCGCGTCACGAGATGACCGCCCAACGCTCGGCCGCCGCACGGAACTCGGCAACCTCGGGCAGATGCCGCGCCGACAGCAACTCATCGACGGCGCGCACGTTCCGCAGGACGCGTTCGGATCCGGTGCTGACGCCGACCTGCATCGCGGCGAGGCCCAGCGTGGCGGCGGGCTCTGTCTCACCTGCGCGCGCGTACGCGAGCGCCTGCCGTGAGGTGTAGACAGCTTCATCGCGCGTGAACCCGGACTGCATTCCACCGATCGCCCGCGAGAACTGGTCGATCGCGGCCCGATAGTCGCCCAGCGTCGCGTGCCCGTGCGCCTGGTGGGCGTCGATGTACGGCTCGTCGAGGAACCCACCCCACACCGGATCCGCGTCGGCGTCGTCCGCGAGCGTGCGCGCCCGGTCGAACGCGCGAGCGCTGCCCGATTGGTCACCGGCCAGCGCGGCACCGTACCCGGCGAAGGTCGCTGCCACCGCAGCGAAACGCGTTCCCGGCGGTGCGGCGCGTTCGGCGGCCTCCGCCAACTCTATTGCCTCGGCACCGTCTCCCATATCGTTCGCGATCTGCGCCTTACGAATCAGCGTGGCCGCGATGCAGTAGTCATCACCGAGCTGATGCGACCAGGTCAGCGCACGGTCGGTCCATTGCTGAGCACGCGACCAGTTACAGGCGTCCTGGTGCAGCCACGCCGCGAACTCCGCGTAGAAGATCCGCATCCGCTGCATATCGGCGGCGTCGCCGATCCCCGCGCGCCGCAGCTGGTTCATGATCTCGAGGTTCTGCTCGACCAGCGGGATCACCGACTGGCCGCCGTAGAGGTTGTCGCTCTCGATGAGCGCCAACCGGAGCGTGCGGAAGTGGGCGGGATGGTCGACGTGACTGTGGGCCAAGGCCGCCGCGGGCTTGGCGCCCACGGCGGCGGCTAGGGCTCCAGCTCCGAATCCTGCGACGACAGTACGACGTGGGAGTGACACGAGGGCGACCTCTCCGGCGGCGGTCCGGGCGCGCACCCAGACCTGATCAGCATCACCAGCACCCGTCGCGATCGGCATCAGCCGAGCGGGGGTGTCATTCGCCAGCGTAACTGTTACCGGGGGACCGTCCTCGGGTTCGTCTCGCTGCGATCCGATCTCGGCCAGCGCCCGCTCGAAGCGGGCGATCACCTCCGGCGACGCTTCCGCGAGCGCCTTGTCCAGCAGTTCCCGGCTGCTCGGCCGCATGTGCGCAGAGACCCCCTGGAGCTCCCAGTTGGTGACCGACCGCGCCGAGATCCCAGTTCTGGCTGCGAACTTCTCGACGCTGAGCAGCATCGCATCGCGCAGCGCTTTCGATTCCATTCCGGTCCAGCGATAGACGATCATCGGCTCGCTTCCGCCCCCTGCTCGTGCCGCCGTGGTGCTTCGAAAATTACACCCGGTCAACCGCATTCCCTCTCCAATTGCTCAGGAGAGATGCTGCGAAGTTGCGTTGCAACTGCATCGCTACTGCCTAGTCGCTTCCACCCGCCGCAGAGACGCTGAGATAGCACACCGGTGCAGGGCCGCAGGCGATCCCGCATCCGTCTCGGATACGTTCCCGGCCGCGCGGGAGGTCATGGTTGGAGCTGCGCGGCCGGTCCCGGCGCTGGTGTGCCCGAACCGTCTGCCACGGAGGCCGCCATGCGTATCACGCCAGACACCCGGGATCTGTGGGCCGCGCACTACTGCGACTGCGGAACCGAACCCACTGATCTCGACTTGGACCGCGCCCGCTTCGTCCTCGTCGACCACTCCGGCCACGGCGGCCGATGCCTGCCATACCTCGCGGCGATGGCCTACTCGCTCGGATCACAGGAGTAGCCGGGTATGGACGCGGGCAACAGGTTTCAGCACGGGTTACCAGACTGGCACGAGGTCAGCGCGGCGATCCGCTACGTCGCAGGCGACAAGCCCGGCGATCACCTCGTCACTCGATGGGCGCGGGCACTCGCGCACCTGCACCGCACCCGCCGAATCGACCCGGGCCGCGCCGCCGACGTCGACCGCCGCCGCGCCGAACTCGCCACGCTGATCAACCGATGGGTGACCACCCACCTTGCGCCCGCCACCGGCGCGGCCGATGTCGGGGCCGCCGCTGACGCGCTCGCCGCCGCGTACGTCGATGCCGAGATGCTGTTGCTCGCGCAGGAGGAAGTCACCGAGGAGACCCTGCACGCGGCGTGGACACAGGTGGGTTACCTCGCTACGCAGTGGGCAGACCTCGTCGCCGCGGTGGTGGATGGACAGCCATGCCCGCCGGGCCGGTGCTGATCCTCGCCGCGATGACCGTCGCGGTCGTCGCCTGCGTGTTCGCTGTTGTCTGGCTGGCGACCGGTGCACCGGCTATGGGGCCGCGGTTCACCGAGATCGACGAACGCCTCAGCCACGAATCGCCGCCCCTGCCGCTGACGGTCGAGCAGGCCCGCCAGCAGTGGGCGCGGCATCTGGGCTGCCGACTCACCCGCTGCGCCCGCAAGCAGGAGATCCAGCGGACATTGCGCGCGGCCGGAGTCGCCCCGGACATCGACGCCAAACCAACGGCACCGACCCGGCGAGGTGGTCGGCACGCCCACTCTCGAAAGAGGAACCCATGAAGCTCAGGACCACAGCCCGTGCGCTGCTCGCAGGCTGCGCCCTTACGGTGTCGCTCGTCGGTGGCACGCTCACGCCGACCGCGATTGCGCCAGCCCACGCCGGGCCATGCTTGTTCGGGCACGTCGATCCCAAGGACGACAACTCCGCATGCCGAGGTAGCGACTCGGCGCGGTTTCCGGAATCGGAGTCCACGCCGGACGGCACTCCGGCACTGACCTGCAGCCGACTCAATGAGGGCGACAAGGTGAGGACACATGACGGTCTGGGGTGGCGGTATTGGTGGTGCAGGAAGTACAAGGACTCGTGGGGCCACACTTACTACGAATGGACCGAGATTCTCTACATGTGATGGGAAGGTGGAGCGATGGCGGAGCCGATCATCCGAACACCCATGTACGAGCGGTTGCTGACCGACGCCGAGAAGCTCGCACGGGACCGTGGTGACGGATGGGTAGGCGTCGAGCACGTCTTGATCGCCGCATTCTCCGACCCGGACGCCATCTCGACCGTCGAGCTGCGCGATCGGATGGGCGTCGACCCCGCCGAACTGATTCGGCGGCTGGCCCAGATCATCGATGCCCCGATACCTGGACCGGGCCAGTATCGGGTGCGCAGTCTTGACGGGACCACTGTGCTTCGATCCGTTGACGGCTGACCGAATCAGCTGGTCTGCGGCCGTTCGTGTTTCATCTCCCACTCGTGGCCTGAACAGGACCTACCGACGGAAAGTCGATACGAGCACGCAGCACGCTGCTAGGACGACGGTGGGACAACAGAGCCGTCATTTGGGCAATCCGCTGACATGGAAGGAATCGGCACTGCGAATGGACACTCTGAACCATCCAGCGGTCGCCGTGGCGCTCGATGCTTTGGTGGCCGCTGACCGGGATCTCACCTCGGTCAGCGCGATTGTCCGCGACGAGATCGCCGCTGTCGTCGTCGACGGAGACCAAGGCCGCTACATCGTGTTCGTGCACCCCGACGGAGACCGGTGGACGACCCACGGAACAACGTTCGGCGCACCCCGGCCTAGCGGTCTTCGGCATGCCCACACCCTGGCGTGGGAGCCCTTGCAGCGCCTCGCAGCCCGATTCCGGTCCGCGACCGCTGACCGGAACGGCGTGGGCTGGTTCGCGGTGATCGGCCGCGCCGCACAGGACGCGGTTTCCCTGTCGGTGGCCTCCAGCTTGGAGGAGCAGGTGGTAGCGATCGGCGCGGACGGTTTGGCGTTCGCGGTCGTCCGCGCGACCGGAAGCGAACAGCCGCGCGTCACTGTGGCCACCCGCGACGGACGGCGGGTCACGGTGGGGCCGCGCGGGGTCTGATCGGCTGCCCGCTGCACGGATGCGACGCGAGCCGGATGTGACCGCCGGAGAAAATCTCCCGCTGTCACGCCCGGCTCGCGGACCTGGCGCTGTGGTGGGCCTAGGTGTGGGCGATGGTGGCCCAGCCTGCGACCTGTTCGGGCCTGCGGGGGCTGGGGCCGGTGTAGATGGCCGCCGGGCGGACCAGTTTGCCCAGTTGTTTCTGCTCGAGGATGTGCGCGCACCAGCCCGCGGTGCGGCCGCAGGTGAACATGGCGGGCATCATGTGGGCGGGCACCTCGGCGAAGTCCAGGATCACGGCGGCCCAGAACTCCACGTTGGTCTCGATGGCGCGGTCCGGACGACGCTCGCGCAGCTCCGCCAGGGCGGCCTGCTCCAGCGCGGCGGCGACCTCGTAGCGCGGAGCGGCCAGCCGCTTCGCGGTGGCGCGCAGCACGCGGGCGCGCGGGTCCTCGGCCCGGTAGACCCGGTGACCGAAGCCCATCAGCTTCTCCTTGCGGTCCAGGATGCCCTTGACCAGAGCGCGTGCGTCGCCGGACTTCTCGACCTCTTCGATCATCGGCAGCACGCGCGCGGGCGCGCCGCCGTGCAGCGGACCGGACATGGCGCCGATCGCACCGGACAGCGAGGCCGCCACGTCGGCGCCGGTCGAGGCGATCACCCGGGCGGTGAAGGTGGAGGCGTTCATGCCGTGCTCGGCGGCGGAGACCCAGTAGGCGTCGATGGCCTCGGTGTGCCGCGGGTCGGGGTCACCCTTCCAGCGAGTCATGAAGCGCTCGGTGACCGTGGTGCACTCGTCGATCTTCTTCTGCGGGACGGCGGGCTGGTAGATGCCGCGCGCCGACTGCGCGACATAGGACAGCGCCATGACCGAGGCGCGGGCGAGATTCTCCCGAGCGGTCTCGTCGTCGATGTCCAGCAGCGGCTGGTAGCCCCAGATCGGCGCGAGCATGGCCAGGCCGGCCTGTACGTCGACGCGCACGTCACCGGTGTGCACAGGGAGCGGGAACGGCTCGGCGGGCGGCAGGCCGCGGCCGAACGATCCGTCGACCAGCAGCGCCCATACGTCACCGAAGGTCACCCGGCTCTCCACCAGGTCCTCGATGTCGACTCCGCGGTAGCGCAGCGCGCCGCCGTCCTTGTCGGGTTCGGCGATGTCGGTGGTGAAAGCAACCACGCCTTCCAGGCCACTGACGAAATCGCTGGGTACGGTGGCCTGCCCACCGGAAACCGCGGGGCTGGTAGTCATGTTGCGACTCTCCTTGCACTTGGGTCGCATGTTCTCGTCGATGGGAAGACGTCGGATTTGACGAGCACATGCCGATCATCAAAACCTTAGCTCGCCGCTACTGCGGAGTAACGTCTGGCCCATGCGTGACCTGGACAATTCATCGGATCTCGCCGCCATGCGGGTCGACTACGGCGGCCTGCCGCACGGTGGCAACGAGGACGTCGACCTGGACGAGACCTGGCTGGCCGGGGGCTGGGAGCCGCTGTTGCGGCACTGGATCGAACAGGCCACCGCGGTCGGCATCGCCGAACCCAACGCCATGGTGCTGGCCACGGTGTCGATGGCCGACGGCACGCCGCGGCCGGTCGCGCGGACCGTGCTGTGTAAAGGGCTCTCGCCGGACGGTGTGATCTTCTACACGAACTACGAGTCCGCCAAGGGGGCTCAGTTGACCGCCGTCCCCTACGCCGCGGTCACCTTCGTCTGGCCCGCGCTGGGCAGACAGGTGCACCTGCGCGGCGCGGTCGAGCGGGTGCCCGCCGAGACGACGGCGGCCTACTGGCGTTCCCGGCCGCGCGACTCGCAGCTCGGCGCCTGGGCCTCGCGGCAGTCCGAGCCGATCGGCTCGCGGTCGGAACTGGATCGCACCTTGGCCGAGGCGACCGCGCGTTTCGCCGAGGTCGACGAGATCCCGGTGCCGCCGCACTGGGGCGGTTTCCTGGTCCGCCCCGACGAGGTCGAGTTCTGGCAAGGGCGGCGCGGCAGGCTGCACAACCGGATCCGCATGCGGATCGGCGACGAGACCACGATCGAGCGCTTGCAGCCCTGAGGTATTCCCGGGCCGGGCGTGAGAATTCTCGCGCCCGGCCGGTCCGGGCGACTGGATACGCTGCGCCCGGTGAAACTGCTCGCCGACACCACTCCGCTGCGCGACCCGCATTTCCGACGCCTGTGGAGTTCGGGCATCGTCACCATGATCGGCGCTCAGCTGTCCGTTGTGGCGGTGCCGCAGCAGATCTTCCAGATCACAGGCAGCTCCGGCTACGTCGGTCTGGCCGGACTGTTCGGCTTGGCGCCGTTGATCGTGTTCGGCCTGTGGGGCGGCGCGCTCGCCGACGTACTCGACCGGCGCAGGCTCCTGCTGTTCACCAATGCGGGCACCGGGCTCACGGCGCTGGCCTTCTGGCTGCAAGCGGCGGCCGGACTGGACAACGTCTGGGTCGTGCTCGGCCTGTTCGCGGTGCAGCAGGCGTTCTTCGCGGTGAACCAGCCCACCCGCAGCGCCGCCATCCCGCGCCTGCTGCCCGATGACCAACTGGCCGCCGCGAATTCGCTGAACATGACGGTGATGCAGTTCGGAGCCATCGCGGGGCCGGTGCTGGCCGGTGCGCTCATCCCGGCCGTCGGGCTCGCCACGCTCTATCTCCTCGACGCCGTCGCGCTGCTGGCCACCCTCTGGGCGGTCTGGCGGCTGCCCGCGCTGCCGCCGACCGGAGCGGTGCGCCGCGCCGGATTCCGCACGGTGCTCGACGGTTTCGGCTATCTCGCCACCCAGCGTGTGCTGCTCGCGTCGTTCGCGGTGGACGTGATCGCCATGGTGTTCGGGATGCCGCGCGCGCTGTTCCCGCAGATCGCGCACGAGACCTTCGGCGACCCGGCCACCGGTGGGGTGGCGCTCGGTCTGCTGTTCGCCTCGATGTCGGCGGGCGCGGTGCTCGGCGGGGTGTTCTCCGGCTGGATTCCGCGAGTCCGCAGGCAGGGCCTCGCCGTGCTGGTCTGCATCGCGCTGTGGGGTCTGGCCATGGTCGGCTTCGGACTCGCCGTGGGTTTCACCGGCCACGGCATCGGCCTCGGCGCGGGGTTGTGGATCGCGCTGGCCTGCTCGGCCTTCGGCGGCGCGGTGGACATGGTCTCGGCCGCGCTGCGGGTCACGATGCTGCAGACGGTGGCCACCGACGATCTGCGTGGACGGCTGCAAGGGGTCTTCACAGTCGTGGTGGCAGGCGGTCCGCGGATCGGTGATGTTGCCCACGGTTTCGCGGCGGCGAGCCTGGGTACCGCTGTAGCCGCGGCGGGCGGAGGCGCGCTCGTGGTGGCGGGCGTGCTGATCGCGGCGGTCGCGTTCCCGGCCTTCACGCGTTACCGTGTCGCACGCGCTCGAGCCGAAATCGCCCTGTGACGTGCACCGCGAACGTCCAGCGACCGCGTCGCGCCATGGGCGGAAGACCTCACCGCGCCAGGACGTGTTTGTGAGCCGCCGCAGGACTACCCTCCGGTATTGTCCGCGTCGGTGAACGGCTAGCGTTGAGGCAAGCGCATCGTGCGCCGACCGCGCCGGTGCCTGTGGTTCTAGCCTGAGAGGGATCCTTCCGTGCCCGCTGAGAACATCATCAACGTCGACGACGACGCCAAGCCGGTCCTTTCCTACCCCGGCGGCGAGTTCCCGATGACGGTCACCAGGGCCGCCGAGGGCAACGACGGGATCGAGCTGGGGAAGCTGCTGGCCAGCACCGGGTACGTGACGTACGACCCGGGCTTCATGAACACCGCCCCGACCAAGTCGGCGATCACCTACATCGACGGTGAGGCGGGCATCCTGCGCTACCGCGGATACCCGATCGACCAGTTGGCGGCGGCCTCGACCTTCATCGAGGTCAGCTACCTGCTCATCTACGGCGAGCTGCCCACCCAGGCCCAGCTCGAGGACTTCACCGACCGCATCCGCAGGCACACCCTGCTGCACGAGGACCTGAAGCGGTTCTTCGACGGGTTCCCGCGCAACGCGCACCCGATGCCGGTGCTGTCCTCGGCCGTGAACGCGCTGTCGGCCTACTACCAGGACTCGCTGGACCCGCGCGACCCCGAACAGGTCGAGCTGTCCACCATCCGACTATTGGCCAAGCTGCCCACCATCGCGGCCTACTCGTACAAGAAGTCGGTCGGCCAGCCCTTCCTCTACCCGGACAACTCGCTGAGCCTGGTGGAGAACTTCCTGCGCATGACCTTCGGCTTCCCGGCCGAACCCTACGAGGTCGACCCCGAGGTCGCCGCGGCGCTGGACATGCTGCTCATCCTGCACGCCGACCACGAGCAGAACTGCTCCACCTCGACCGTGCGCCTGGTCGGCTCGTCCGACGCCAACCTGTTCACCTCGGTCTCCGGCGGCATCAACGCGCTGTGGGGCCCGCTGCACGGCGGCGCGAACCAGGCCGTGCTGGAGATGCTCGACGGCATCAAGGCCAGCGGCAGCGACGTCAAGGAGTTCATCCGCAAGGTCAAGAACAAGGAAGACGGGGTGAAGCTGATGGGCTTCGGACACCGCGTCTACCGCAACTACGACCCGCGCGCCTCGATCGCCAAGAAGCACGCCGACGCGATCCTGAGCAAGCTCGGCGGCCACGACGAGCTGTTCGACATCGCGCAGGCCCTGGAAGAGGCCGCGCTCACCGACGACTACTTCATCGAGCGGCGCCTGTACCCGAACGTCGACTTCTACACCGGCGTCATCTACAAGGCGATGGGCTTCCCGACCCGCATGTTCACGGTGCTGTTCGCGATGGGCCGGCTCCCCGGCTGGATCGCCCACTGGCGCGAAATGCACAGTGAGCCTTTGAAGATCGGCCGTCCGCGGCAGATCTACACCGGCTACGGCGCTCGCGATTACCGCGAGATCAACAACCGCTGACGAAAATCCATCCACACCTAACGAAGGGGCATAGCCGAATGACCAAACCGGAGATCGAATTCCAGGCAGGGCCCGCGCCCACCGAGCTGGTGATCAAGGACATCATCGAAGGCTCGGGCAAGGAAGCGGTGCCCGGCGGCACCGTGGAGGTGCACTACGTGGGTGTCGAATTCGAATCCGGCGAAGAGTTCGACTCGTCCTGGAACCGCGGTGAGTCCATCACCTTCCCGCTGCGCGGCCTGATCCAGGGCTGGCAGGACGGCATCCCCGGCATGAAGGTCGGCGGCCGTCGTCAGCTGACGATCCCGCCGGAGCTGGCCTACGGCCCCGCCGGCGCCGGTCACCGCCTGTCGGGCAAGACCTTGGTCTTCGTGATCGACCTGCTGAACGCTAATTGATTTCTCCAGCGCCTGCGGCGCTGGGTGTTCACGGCCTGTGTTGGTTTTCCAGCGCCTGCGGCGCTGGGTGTTCACGGCCCCTTTGTGGCTCGCATTCGAGCGACCACCGCTGGCGACTTCGTCGCGGACGCGGCGGCCGCTCGAATGCGAGCCGGGCCGTGAACGGACAATGCTCGGTCTCGCTTCGCTCGAAACCTGTGGTCGAGCCAGTGTGGTGACGCGCGCCGGAGCTGGCACCACTCGAGATTTCGCCGCGGCCTGAGACGCGTGACCCGTGTTTCATCGCCGGAGTTCACATCAGCGAGGGCTTCGGCGCAGCTCGAGATGTATGGCCCGTGTTCCATCGAGGAACGCGGGCCCTCGTCGTGTCCGGCTACTTTCTGACGATCTCGACCGGATCGGTGAGGGCCGAGGCCAGAGCGGACTGCTGGGCGCTGCTGCGTTGCGGCAGGGCGGCGACGGCTTTGTCGGTCTGGCTGCTCAGGTTGTGCACGATGCCTTGCAGCTGACTCACACCTCCGGTGAGCTGGGCGATGGCGTCGACCAGTTGGGCGCCGCCCTGTTCGGCCAGCTGCGGCAGGCCCTCGGCGAGCTCCGCCCCCTCGGACAGTTGCGCGCTCGCGCTGGTCAGACGGTCCACGACGGTGCGAAGCAGAGTGCCGAGATCGGTCTCGGGGTCCACCGCGCCGCCGACCAGCGAGCCGAGCCCGGTCAGCTGCGCGCCCGCCTGGCCGGACACGCCGCGCAGCGCGTCCAGCTTCCCGATGATGTCGGCGAGTGCCGGATCGTTCGCGAACGGAAGCGCGCGCAACAGCGGCAGGATCTGATCGAGTCCGCCGCTCACGGTGTTCGCCGTCTGTTCCACCTGCGCGATCGTGATCCCGGTCGAATCGAGGGCGGCGGCGAGCTGGTTCGCCTGGGCGGCCGCGCCGTCCACGGTGGAGTTCAACAGGGCGATGGCCGAAGTCAGCTGCGCCGAACCGTTCTTCGCGAATTCCAGGAAGCCGAGCAGCTGATCGGCGCCGGAACTGAACTGACCGGCGCCCGCGGCGGCCGCGCCGACACCCGCGTTGAGCAGTTGGGCGGTGAACTGCACCTGGGAAAGCTGGGACCGGGCCTGGGTGACCGCGGTGAGGGCGGCTTCGACGCCGACCGCGCCGATCCGCTGGGTCACCGCGGTCACCGCGCCGTGCACCAGGTCGGCGTCGGCGTCTTCGTGCGTGTCCACGGTGACTTCGGCCCGCTTCGGCTCCGCGCCGGCCAGGGTGCCCAACGACTCGGTCAGATCGCCGGGCAGCGTGATGACGGCGGCGTAATCGTCGGCGTCCACCTCGCTCGCGGCGACGGCGGTCCATTCGTAGCCGCCCGCGTCCTGCAGCGCCTTGACGACCCGCGCGCCGGTCGGGCCGGCATCGCCGTTGACCAGCGCGATTCCCGTCGGCCCCCGGCCGGACCCGGCACATGCGGTGATTGCGGCGCCGAGAGCGCCCGCGGAAACGAGGGCAACGGCGAGAAGTGCCCAGCGGGCGTGTTTTCCGATCACGTCCGCATACCCTAAACGCGTATTATGGTGCGCTCCTTGGCGTTTCTCTGAGGGATGTCTAAATCGCCGACCGCTCGGGCAGGTCCAGGACCAGCCGGATGCCGCCGAGGGTGCCCGCGTCGAAATAGGCGCGGCCACCGTGCAACTGGGCCTGCTGCGCGACCAGCGCCAGGCCGAGCCCGGAGCCGCCCTTGCTGGCTTGGCTGCCGCGGAAGAAACGGTCGAAGACGGCTTCGCGCTCCTGCGCGGGGATGCCGCGACCGTTGTCGTCGATCGAGATGACGATGTGACCGCCCGGCCGCCGGTGCGCGCAGACCAGGGCCTCGGTGGCTCCGCCGTGCTTGACCGAGTTGGCCAGCGCGTTGTCCACCGCCAGCCGTAACCCGGCGGGCAGGCCGCGCGTGACCAGTTCGGCGTCGGAATCGATGCGCACGGTGAGTCCGGGGAAATGCCGCATGGCGTCGTGCGCGGCCTGGTCGCACAGGTCGCCGACGTCGGTGGCGACGTGGTCGCGCTCATTGGTCAGATCGCCGGTGGCCAGCCGCTCCAGCGCCGCGAGCGTGCTCTCCACCCGGCCCTGGCTGCGTTGCAGGTCGTCGAGGATCTCGGCCCGTTGCGCCTCGTCGAGATCGAGGGTGCGCAGCACCTCGAGATCGGTGCGCATCGCGGTGAGCGGAGTGCGCAGCTCGTGGGCGGACACGGCGGCGAAATCGCGTGCGGTCTCGAGTGCGGCCGCGGTCTGAGCCTGGGCCTGGTCCACCCGTTGCAGCATGGTGTTCACGGCGTCGGCCAGTTTCTCCGCCTCGCGCACGCCCGCGCCCTCCACCGGCGTCTGCGAATTGCGTGGATCGGGGAACGCGCTGCGTGCCCCCACCTGCCGGGTGAGCCGGACGATCGGCCGCACCGCGGCGCCCGCCAGCAGCCAGCCGAGCGCCGCCGCTGCGGCGATGGCCAGCAGTGCGCCGCCGAGAACCCATCGTTGCTGCTCGGCGGTGGCCTCGGCCGCGCCCGCGGCGGGGATGCCGAGTGAGACGACCCGGCCCGCGGGCTGATTCTCGGTGGTGGTCAGGATCCGGTACGGGGTGCCGCCCACCGGGACGGTGCGCGAACCGGTCGCCAGCTCGGGCAGCTCGGTGGGCGTGCTGGCGACGACCTCGCCGTTGTCCCGGACGGTCACCGCCATGTCGCTGTTCAGCCCGGTCAAGCTGATGAACCGGACGGCGATCTGCGGCTCGATCAGCACGATTCGCGCCGCGACGGCGAGTTGCTGATCGGACTGCTGCACGTTGTTGCGCTCGATGGCGCGGATGCTGATCAGGCTGATCAGCGTCACGATGACGATCGCGCCCGCCGCCGCCGCTCCCGCGACCCGGGTGCGCAGCGAGAACGACCGGCGCCGACGGGTTTTCGGGCGGGCCGGGGCGGAACCGGTCATTTCGGCGCTCGCAGCACGAACCCGACGCCGCGGATCGTGTGCAGCAACCTGGGCGTGTCGTTCACCTCGAGCTTGCGGCGCAGGTAACCGACGAAGACGTCCACCACGTTGGTGTCGGCGGCGAAGTCGTAGCCCCACACCAGTTCCAGCAGCCGCTCCCGGCTCAGCACCACGCCCACATTCCTGGCCAGCGTGGACAGCAGCTCGAATTCCCGCTTCGTCAACTCGATCTCACGGCCGTGCAGCATCGCGCGGTAGCCCGCGACGTCCACCTCCAGCGGACCGACGGTCACCGCGCCCGGGGTCGCGGGGGCAGGCGTGTCGGATCGGCGGCGCAGCAGGGCCCGGATCCGTACCACCAGCTCCTTCAGCACGAACGGCTTGACCAGGTAGTCGTCGGCGCCGGACTCCAGTCCGGAGATGCGGTCGTCCACCGACGCGCGGGCGCTGAGCACGCAGATCGGCACGTCGTTGCCCATCGCGCGCAACGCGGTGACCACGCCCGCGCCGTCCAGGACGGGCATGTTCATGTCGAGCACGATGGCGTCGGGCGCGTGATCGTTCACGCTGCGCAGCGCCTGCGCGCCGTCCCGGGCGACCAGGACCTGGAAGCCGGACAGCCGCAGCCCGCGCTCGACCGAGGCGAGCACGTCCTCGTCGTCGTCGACGACGAGAACCGTGGGGGTCGGGGTCGACGTCACGTCGTCCATTCTGCTCCCCTCCTCTCCAGGTCTTCGGCCGTGCGGGTCGGGGAGGGCGGCGGAGCGACCCGCTCCCGGACTCGCCAGGTCCAAGCGGACCCGGCGAGTCACCGGAATCGTCGCGCGATCAGTAGTTGTGGCAGGACTCGGCCACAGCGCGAATGGTGTCGCGCAGCTGCGCGGCCCGCGGGTCGTTCTCCGCCTGGCGCGCGGCATCCGGGTTCTCATCGATGGCCCGCTGCAGCTCGGCCCGCCGCTGCTCGACCGGCTGGTCGAACCTGCGCTGCAACTCGGCCTTCTGACTCGGGTTGGCGTCGAGCATCGCCGCCAGCTGCGGCGCTTGGTCGTGCAGCGCGGCATCGACCTGGGCGAACGAGCAGCTCGAGGTCAGCAGCGGCTCGGCGTATTCCATCGGGCCCGCGTTGGCGATCGCGGGGCTCAGGACCAACGTGACCGTGGCGAATCCACCAGCTGCGAGAGCGGCGAGGGCGGGGCGGCCTACGGAACGTTTCATGATGTGTTGCCTCCAGATCATCGAAGGGTTTCGGGGCGGTCTCGAGGCTATTTCGAACTGCTGGCACGGATATGAACGTCCTCTGTGGAAACTCTGAGGACATCACGGGACGTGCGCGAACTCAGGATGGCACAACCGGATCCACGTCGGGCTCCACCACGTCGTCGGTGTTCTCGGTGTCGCTGCCCGCCGGTTCCCGCCATTCCGGACGGGCCGCGCGGATCTGCTGCTCGAGGGACGCGAGCACACCCGGGTCCTCGATGGTGGAGGGCACCTCGAACGGGCCGCCGGAGGTCATCTGCCGGATGGTCTTGCGCAGGATCTTGCCGGACCTGGTCTTGGGCAGCGCCGTCACCGCGATCGCGTCGTGCAACGTGGCGATGGCGCCCACCTGGGTGCGCACCCGCTCGATCAGCTCCTCGCGCAGTCGCGACGGATCGATGTCGACACCGGACTTCAACACCACGTAGGCCAGCGGCCGGTGGCCCTTGAGTTCGTCGGGCAGCCCGATGACGGCGCATTCGGCGACCGCCTGGTGCCCGGCGATGGCCGCCTCGATGCTGCCCGCCGAGAGCCGGTGCCCGGCCATGTTGATCACGTCGTCGCTGCGGCCGAGCACGAACAGATAGCCGTCCTCGTCGAAGTAGCCGGAGTCGCCGGTGAGGTAGTGGCCGGGATAGGCGGAGAGGTAGGAACGCTCGTAGCGGGCGTCGTCGCGCCACAGCCCGGTCAGTGTGCCGGGCGGCAGCGGAAGGCCGATGACGATATTGCCCTCGGTGTTGGGCGCCACCGCGTTGCCGGAGGAGTCGAGCACCCGTAGTCGATAGCCCGGCACCGGCATCGAGGCCGAGCCCGGCTTGATCGGCAACTGCTGCAGGCCGAGCGGGTTCGCGCAGATCGGCCAGCCGGTCTCGGTCTGCCACCAGTGATCCACGACCGGGCAGTCCTGGCGGCCCGCGAGCAGGGTCTCGTCGGCCCAGGCGTAGGTGGCCGGGTCGAGGCGTTCGCCCGCGCAGAACAGGGCGCGCAGGGAGGACAGGTCGTGGCGATGGGCCAGTTCCGCTCGCGGATCCGCCCTGCGGATGGCCCGCAGCGCGGTGGGGGCGGTGAACAGCACGTCCACCTTGTGCCGGTCGATCACCCGCCAGTACGCGCCCGCGTCGGGCGTGCCGATCGGTTTGCCCTCGTACAGCAGCGTGGTGGCCCCGACCAGCAGCGGCGCGTAGACGATGTAGGAGTGCCCGACCACCCAGCCCACGTCGGAGGCGGCCCACATCACCTGGCCCGCGTCCACGTCGTAGATATTGCGCATGGACCAGGCCAGGGCGACGGCGTGCCCGCCGTTGTCGCGCACCACGCCCTTCGGCTTACCGGTGGTGCCCGAGGTGTAGAGGATGTAGAGCGGATCGGTCGCGGCGACCGGTACCGGCCCGGCGGGTGGCGCGTCGCGCACGGCGTCGTCCCAGTCCAGCCATTGCGCGGCCACGGTCTGCGCCGAACTAGGCAGGAACTCGGTGGCGGGCTGCGGGGCCGGGAAATGAATGGTGTCGAACTCCGGCCGCTGCTTGACGACCACGGTGCGCGGCGCGGTGGTCTCGGCGAGATCCAGCGCCTGCAGCACGATCGGCGGATAGTCGATCTTCCGGCCGGGTTCCAGTCCGCCGGACGCTGTGACGATCAGCACCGGTTCCGCGTCATCGATGCGGGCGGCCAGCTCCGGCGCCGCGAAGCCGCCGAACACCACCGAATGGACCGCGCCGATGCGGGCGCAGGCCAGCATCGCGATCACCGCTTCGGGGATCATCGGCAGGTAGATCACCACGCGATCGCCCGCCGAGACGCCGAGCCGGGCCATCGCACCGGCGAACCGCGCCACCTCGTCGAGCAATTCGGCGTAGGTGTATACGACGGTCGCGTCGGTCATAGCGGAGTCGTATATTAGTGCCGGCTGATCGGCGCGGCTGGGGGCACCGGGGGTCGTCGGATGCACGTGCCGATCGAGCGCGTTGAAGGAGGTGTTGAGCCGGCCGTCGGGAAACCACCTGGCCACCGGGCGGGCGCTGGTGTCGAGGATCTGCGTCGGGCGCACGTCCCAGTCGATCGCCTCGGCCGCGGCGGCCCAGAACTCGGCGGGATCCACCAAGCTGGTCTGATAGGCCGGTCGATACTCCTGCCGCACGTTCAACCCCGTGACTCCCTAGCCTCGCCTCGATGCCCGCCTCGATAGATCTGGTTGATTGTGGCAGACTTCACGCGACGCCCGGGTGGGTGCCGCGACCTCAGGTTTTGCCTGGAATCGGCAGGTCATCGGTTGCGAACTTACACGGAGTCACCCAAGAAGTTATTGATCCGTTAGAATCTGATGTCACTTGTTTGGGCCGTCGTAGACGCAATTTCTCGGCCAGCCGCAGTTCTCGGCCAGCTCCACCCGTCGAGCCATGCACGCGATTGTGGAGGTTCGGCTGATGGTGCGTGGTAGAGGCCAGTTTGGAAAGTGAGTGGGAGATGCGTGACGCCGCTAGGTCCGGCAACAAACGCTGGGCGCTCGGCAACTGGGACCTGCGCTGGAAGGTGACGGCGGTGCTCGCCGTGCCTCTGGCGGTCGCGGTCGGGCTCGGCGTGTCCAGGATCTCATCGCAGTTCGCGGAGTCCAACCGGCTCGCCGACATCTCCGAGAACGTGGCCGCCATCCCCTCGGTCACGGCGCTGAGCGCGCAGACAGCGACCACCGCCGGCTCGCAGATGATCTCGCTGGGATCCAATCAGTCCGTCGTGACCGATCAGAACCTCGCGGATCTGGACAAGGCGATCGCCAACGCCGAGAAGGTGCTCTCCCGGTTCGACAGCGTGCCCGGCGCACGCGAGGCGCTCGAGGGCATGCTCACCCAGGCCAAGGGTGTGCGCGCCCAGGGCAAGTCCGTCACCACCGGCCCGCCGACCGACACGCTCGCGTTGATCGACCGCGTCCGCAACGGCAGCACCAATATCGTCGAGTCCACGGTGGGCCAGGTCAGCGACACCGCTGTCGACGCGGCCAAACTGCGGCTGGTCGACTCGCTCAACACCCGTGCCACCCTGGTCAGCGAACTCGCCGCCTTCCCCGAGGTGCTGCGCTCCCAGCAGGCCGGCGTCCAGAACTTCCTCATCGCCTCCAATACCGAGCGCGCGCTGCTGAACGTGCTCGCGCACCGCTTCTCCGACGGCGACACCTCGATCGCCGACCTGCGGGCCGGCATCGACACCAGGATCGCGCTGCTGACCAGCCCGCAGGCGCAGGCGGGCCAGCTCCCGGTCGGCGACCTGAAGAAGTCGCTGACCGACAGCCTGGCGGTCTACGAGCACGTCGTCGGCAAGGCGACCAAGGACATCGACTCCGCGATGGCATCGCTGGTGGGCAGCGCCCAGCGCGACGCGTGGACCTACACCGCGGTCGTCATCGCCACCATCCTCGCCGCGCTCCTGCTCGCCGTCTTCGTGGCCCGCTCGATGATCGTCCCGCTGCACCGGCTGCGGCTGGCCGCGCTGCGCGTGGCCGAGAGCGACCTGCCGCACGAGGTCGCCCAGCTCCGCAACGGCGCCTCACCTGAAGAGGTGCCGCTGGAGCCGATGCCGGTGCGCAGCACCGAGGAAATCGGTCAGCTGGCCCGCGCGGTCGACGACATCCACGGCCAGGCGCTGCGCCTGGCGAGTGACCAGGCGAAGATGCGTTCGCAGGTCAACGACATGTTCGAGACCCTGGCGCGGCGGTCCAAGTCGCTCGTCGACCATCAGCTCACCCTCATCGAGGCGATGGAGTACGACGAGAAGGACCCGCGCCTACTGGAGAACCTCTTCCGGCTCGACCACCTCGCCGCCCGTATGCGCCGTAACGGCGACAACCTGCTGATCCTCGCGGGTACCAGGCAGCGCCGCGCCAAGTCCGCCCCGGTCGAGATCGCCGACGTGCTGCGCGCCGCGATCTCCGAGGTCGAGGACTACGAGCGCGTGAAGCTCGGCGCCACCCCGCGCGGTTCGCTGAAGGAGCCCGCCGCCTCCGACCTCGCGCATCTGTTCGCCGAGCTGCTGGACAACGCGCTGCGCGCCTCGCCGCCGGAGACCGACGTCAAGTTCACTTTCGCGCAGGCGCACGACCAGGGCCTGCTCATCGAGGTGGCCGACCGCGGCATCGGTATGCCGCCCGCCGAGATGGCCGACATCAACCGCCGCTTGGAGCAGACCGCCGAGCCCGGGCCGGACACGGCCCGCCACATGGGTCTGTTCGTGGTCGGCCGGCTCGCCGAGCGGCACGGCCTGACCGTGCGGCTGCGCCCCACCTTCGACACCGCGCGCGACCCAGGCGTGACGGTGACCGTGCACGTGCCGGTCGGACTGATCGTCGCGGGCAAGCCGAGCGCGGGGCAGCCCGTCACCCCGCAGCCCTCGCCGCAGGCCGCCGCGCCGAAGCGTCCGTCGGCGCCGTCGTCCATGCAGATGCGGGCCGTCACGCGGACCCCTGGGGGCAATGTCATGGTCACCGTCGATCCCGGGGTGAGCGGCCCGATTCCGGTCACCAGTGCCACGCCGGCCCCGAGCGGGCCCACCCCCAGCGCGCCCGCGGCCACGGGTCCGGGCGGGCTGCCGCAGCGGCAGCCCGGTTCGGCCATGTCGTCGTCCGGTATGCGCGCGGACGCGCAGCAGTCGGCCGCGAGCCTGCGCCCCGCGCCGGGGCAGCCCGCGCCGAGCGGTCCGCAGCGCGGCAAGCTCGCCGCGGCCAATCTGCCCAAGCGCAACCTCTCGCCGGGCGGCCCGCCGCCGCGCCAGCCCGGTGGGCCCTCGGAGCAGGCCGGGACCGGCCTGCCGCCGCGTGAGCCGAACTCCGGTGAACTGCCCATCCGTCAGCCCGGCGCGAACGGTGTGCCGCAGCCGAGCACCGGTCTGCCGCAGCGCCAGCCGGGCACGAGCGGTGTGCCGCAGCGTGAGTCGGCGTCCGGTGGCCTGCCGCAGCGTGACGCGTTGGGTGGTCTGCCGCAGCGCGAGTCC
>NZ_BAFS01000030.1 GCF_000308415.1 Nocardia asiatica NBRC 100129
CGGCGCGGCGTCCCCGGCCCGGCGCGGCGGCCGGGTCCGGCGGCGTGGGGTCGGCGCGACGGCCTCTGCGGCCGCTGCGTTCGTTGTCGACCCGCTGGACCAGATCCTGGACCGTCAGGGGCGCGGAACTCTGATCGGGAGTGGCGTCGGCATGGCGGGAACGACGAGACGTGCGTGCGGCGTCTGCTTCGGGGTAGTCCTCCGCGGGATACCGCTCCCACGGGGCGCGACCTCCGGGCCGTGGCGAACGCCCGTGCCGATCGTCACCCACCAACGAACCTCGCTTTTCGTCTTGCTTTCCGCCTGGATCACACCGGACCGGCGGCACCGATCCCGCAATGATAACGATTCCGCCACGGCGGGCCACCCCACAGCGAAATCGAACAGTTCACAACAATGTTTGACGCTTCGTTCGCTGCGCGGTTGCCCTGTCACCCACCGCTGTGCATCACATCGGCGGCTCTCGGCACCGCCGGATCGTCCGGGTCGTCGAGCCAGCCGTGCGGCAGCGCGACCTTGCCCGGTGAGCCCTGCCTGCCCCGCGGGCCTTCCGCGTCCCTCGGGAACGGCGCCGTCGGATCGAGCTGTCCGACAAGGTCTTCGAGTTGTGCGAGGCTGCCTACCGTGGCGAACGCGCGCCGCAGGTCCGCGCCGACCGGGAAGCCCATCAGATACCAGGCCATGTGCTTGCGCAGATCACGCATGGCCTTGTCCTCGCCCAGATGCTCCGCCAGCAGCGCGCCGTGCCGGTACAGCACCGCGCCGACCCGGCCCAGATCGGGAGCCGCGGGCAGCGGCTCGCCACGCAGCGCCGCCTGCAGCTCCGCGAACAGCCACGGCCTGCCCAGGCAGCCACGACCGACGACGACGCCGTCGCAGCCGGTCTCGTCCATCATGCGGACCGCGTCGTCGGCGGCGAAGATGTCGCCGTTGCCGAGCACCGGAATCGAGGTGACGGCCTCCTTGAGCCGGGCGATCGCGCTCCAGTCGGCCTGGCCGGAGTAGCGCTGGGCGGCCGTGCGCGCGTGCAACGCGACCGCTCGCGCGCCCTCGGCTTCGGCGATGCGTCCTGCGTCCAGGTAGGTGAGGTGATCGTCATCGATGCCGATGCGGAACTTCAGGGTGACCGGAACCCCCGCCGGCTCGGCAGCGCTGACCATGGCGCGCACAATGCTTCGGAACAGCGTCCGCTTGTAGGGCAGGGCGGCGCCGCCGCCGAGCCGGGTGACCTTGGGCACGGGGCAGCCGAGGTTCAGGTCGATGTGATCGGCCCAGCCCTCGCCGACGATGATCCGCACCGCTTCGCCGAGGGTGGCGGGGTCCACACCGTAGAGCTGCATCGAGCGGGGATGCTCGTCGGCGTCGAACGCCATCATGTGCAGCGTCTTCTCGTTGCGCTCGACCACGGCCCGGGCGGTGATCATCTCGCACACGTAGATCGAGGTCGGGCTGCCGAACTCCCGGCACAGCTTCCGGAACGCCAGGTTCGTGATGCCCGCCATCGGCGCCAGCACGACCGGCGGATCGACCGGATACGGTCCGATCCGCAGTTTCGCCTTCGCCTCGGTAGTCATCGTCACGCCGACCAGTGTCTCATTTCCGCACGTTCGTCGGCCGGAGCGGGGCGCTCGCCCCGCGCGCATGTCGCCATGGGGGCGCTACACCGATCCGTTCATACCGCGCCGCCGCCCAGTGCCCGGACGGCGGCGGTGTGCTTCGTCGCGGCGGTCAGCCTACCGAGCTGCCGGCCATCTGGCGGTCGCGCTTGGCGGCTTCGCGAGCCAGCATCCGGTCGCGCTGCTCCTCGAACTTGATGACGTCCTTGGCCAGCCTGTCCAGGAACAGGCCGAGGCGCTCGCGGACCGCTTCGCCACGGGGGGTGAAGTCGGTGCGCTCGAAGATGTTCCACTTCTTCAGCACCGGCTGGACGACCTCTTCCAGGTGCTGGCGCAGGTCGTAGATGCCGTGCTTGGCCATCAGCACGCCGTTGCGGCGGAAGTTGGGCATGCCCGCGCCGGGCATCTGGAAGTTCTCCAGGATCAGCGTGATGGCCTCGATGGCCTGGTCGGGAGCCAGGTCGAGGGCGGCGCCGCACATGTTGCGGTAGAAGATCATGTGCAGGTTCTCGTCGGCGGCGACGCGCTGCAGCATGCGGTCGGCGATCGGGTCGTCACAGACCTTGCCGGTGTTGCGGTGGCTGACCCGGGTGGCGAGCTCCTGGAAGGTGACATACGCGACGGAATGCAGGAACCCGGCGTCGGCTTCGGCGGGCGAGGCGAAGCCGTTGGTCATATGGACCATGCGGGCCTCTTCGAGGGCGACCGGGTCGACGCCGCGGGTGACGACGAGGTAGTCGCGCATGACGATGCCGTGGCGGTTCTCCTCGGCGGTCCAGCGGCCGACCCAGGTGCCCCACGCGCCGTCCTGCGAGAAGTTCTCGGCGATCTCCCGGTGGTAGGACGGCAGGTTGTCCTCGGTGAGCAGGTTGGTGATCATGGCCGCCTTCGCGACCTCATTGAGCCGGGACTGCTCCGGGTCCCAATCCACCCCACCGAGTGCCGCGAAATTGCGGCCCTCGTCCCACGGGACGTAGTCGTGCGGATGCCATTCCTTTGCCATGGAGAGGTGCCGGTTGACGTTTTCTTCGGCAACCGGCTCCAACTCCGTCAGAAGCTCGAGTTGAGTCAGATCCCTTGCCATGTATGAACCCTTCAGTGTGTGCTTCCGGTCGTGCAGGTCATCCCAAGGTAGACCGATACCGATGCGGCCATACCTTACGGCACCGTAGGTGTGATGCGAAACGCATCCGTTAGACGATCGATGCCCTGGTGATCCACCTCATACGACGTCTTCGCCGATCAGTGATCTACACGAGTGTATGGGTTGCACCCGCGGCGAGGGGACTATCGACGCGGGGTGGGAAGTGTTAGCGGAACGTGCTCGACCGCACAAACCCGGCCGGACACCGGTATGCGGCCCGCGACCGGCGCTAGAGCGACTCGGACCGTTCCGCTGGTGTCGCGCCGACGGCAGCGCGCCCGGCGACTCGCCGACGCGACCTCGGCCGCCACGGCTGTCCACTGCGAGCACTCGAGCAGATCCCGGCTCTGGCGCCCCCGAGTTGTCCTCGATCGGTGCTTTGTGCCCTTCCTCACAAGCCGACCGGTTCCCACTTCAGGTTCGACGGCTCGTTCGGGTTTCGGCCTTATTGTTCCGACCGGCGTCGAATCTGTCCGGCAGTGGCATCTGCGGCCTGACTCGCCCTTCCTCGCGGAGGCCTCTATATCCGCCTTCGCTCAGTACGGCCGGAAACGGAGCGCCGAACGGTCGGCGGGCGAGTGGCGACGTCGGCGCCGGTATCCATGGTGAACTCGGCGAAACAGATCGGGCGCCCGGAGTGACCGGGCGCCCGACGCGTGTGCCCCCAGTAGGGCTCGAACCTACGACCTGCGGATTAAAAGTCCGTAGCTCTACCAACTGAGCTATAGGGGCGCGCGGAGGAACAGTGTAGTGCTATAGGGGGCCGATGCCCCAATCGGGGGAGTTCGTGTCGGCGGGATGGATGGATGGGTGGTGTCGGCGTGGCGGACCGGGTGTGGCGTGTGGCGGAGTGGGGAGGGGGTGACACCGCGTGCAGAGTGGGCGATGCAGGCGGTAAACATTTTGGCACCCAGCTTTGTTCATTTCCGCTCGATCTGGATATCATTCAATCATGTTGGCTGGCAATGAGTTTGGATTTGCAGGGGGTGAGCGGCCCGAGCCGGGGGAGGCCCGTGGGATGGGTTGGCGGGCGAGGCGTGGGTGGCGGCCGGTCCTTCGGCCTGCCGATCGGCTCGGCTGAACGATGCTGAGCCGCTGGTGAATTCGCACACCTGTCGAACCGGACCCTTGGGTTGCCAAATATTTGCCGTAACAGAAAACGGAATCGGACGGCTGGCTGACTCGTCAGTTTGCCGCGTGTCGGATCGGGATTCCGGGTACGGTGACGCCTTGATGAATTCCGAAAGAATCGCCGACTCGATCGGCGCCGCGGAATTCGGTTTGTCGTTGCTGTGTCCGGAGGGGTCGCGGTCGGTCCGGCCGGCTACGGCTCGGCGGAACTCGATGCCGCAGGAGGAGGCACGTTCGAGACGAAGAAATGCCCGGATGCGCACCCCCTGCGGCGCACCCGGGCAGGCAAACTATACCAGCTGGTGTGTTTCAGGTATTTCCCGAGTTTTCGTACCGAAAGTTTGAAAACGCTCGAAAACCGGGTTTGAAGTATCGATAAACTAATGAATTCGCGCCGAGGGTCCGTTCCTTCGGGGGTGGCTGATTGGCGGCGAGTAGGCTTCGGAGGCGTTTCGAGCATGGCACGGCAGCAAGAGCGGGCCCGCCGGACACGGGCGGCGATTATCAGGTCCGCCGCCGTTGAGTTCGGGAAGAGCGGCTATGCCGCTGCATCGCTCAACCGCATACTGGAAGGGTCGCGCGCCACCAAGGGCGCGATGTACTTCCATTTCGATTCGAAGGAAGATCTGGCACGCGCGGTGCTGGAGACCGCGGTGGAACGCTACCGCGCCTCCGCCGAGCGCTGGCTGGCCCGAACGGATCTCAGTCCGCTGGACATCCTGCACGGAGTGGTCGACGAGATCGCGCTGCGGCTGGAGCACGACATCATCGTGCAGGCCGAGTACCGCCTGATCATCGAGCCGGACTTCTATCGCGACGTGCAGGCGGGCGGCGGCCGCATCCTGGGCCGCACGACAAGGGTGCTCACCGTCCGCGCCATCGACCATGGGCAGCTGCGCGCGAACGCCGACCCCGACCGGTTCACCCGCACGCTCGCCGCCGCGCTGGCCGGTCAGCGGTACATGGTGGACCTGCTCGGCGGCCAGGTCGATCTGCGGGCGCGGTTCGAGGAAGCGCTCGAGGTCGTGGTCGAGGCGATGGCCACCGGGGAATGGCTGGAAAAGTTCCGCAGCGACGGCTGGCGGGCGCAGGCGCGCCTGGAGGAGCTCGGTTTGAGCCTCTGACCAGCCGGTTTGGGATTCGAGTCCGGTCTGTCATAAGCTATCCCAGCTCCCAACGGACAGCCGTTGAAAGCCGGTCCGGAGAAATCCGGGACGAGCCCCCTTCGTCTAGCGGCCTAGGACGCCGCCCTTTCAAGGCGGTAGCGCGGGTTCGAATCCCGTAGGGGGTACGATCTTCGGATCGTTGGTAGCAGAGCATGGCCCTGTGGCGCAGTTGGTTAGCGCGCCGCCCTGTCACGGCGGAGGTCGCGGGTTCGAGTCCCGTCAGGGTCGCAAGTAAGCGCCGGAGATATCCGGCGTTTCGCGTATGGCATTCACTTCGGGTGCCTGCGGCCAGGTAGCTCAGTTGGTACGAGCGTCCGCCTGAAAAGCGGAAGGTCGCCGGTTCGATCCCGGCCCTGGCCACTCCACTCGTACCGGCTCATGCTCATGGAGAGCATGAGCCGGGTTCGTTTCGTCATGTTTTGTGGGGGTGCAACCCCCACCCCCCGCCCGGCGGGCTTCGCCCCCGGACCCCCTGGATGGTGGCTGCGTTTGGTGGGTGTCGTTCGGGTTGATTCTGTGTTTTCAGTTCAATCCAGGTCGACGGCCACCCCTTGTTGCGGAGATCGAAGCGCGCGGCGCGATTGCCCGCACCTGCTCGAATGGTGTGTCGAATCGCACAGAGCCGCAGCATGGTTCGTAACTGGGTGCGTAGACGTCCGGTGCGCCGCGGGTAGGCTGGCGCCGCCATGTCGACCCTTCTCCTCGCGCTCGCGGGGCTCGCCTTCCTCGACTCGCTCGACTTGTTGCTGATCGGCGTGACCACGGCTGTGGTCTACGACAGCCGGTTGAGCCGCCGCTCGCCGCTGGTGGGCGTTCTGAGCTTGCTGGCGGGCGTCTTCGCCGTCACCACCGCCTTCGGGGTCTGCACGGTCCTGGGGATCGGTTTCGTGACCGATCTGATCGACTTCCGGATCACTCCGGCGGTGCGGTATTGGGGCGAACTCGGGGCCGGGCTGGTGCTGATCGCACTCGCGAGCATTCGAATGACCGGCGCGGCGGCCCCGCAACGCGCGCCCACATTGCGACGCCGGCCGTGGATGCTCGCCGGTGTCGGCGTGGCGATCGGTATCGCACAGGCACCGACCGCGGTCCCTTATCTCGCCGGACTGGCAATGATCTCCGCGCGAAATCCGCTACCGACGTTGTGGCCGCTGATCGTGGTGGCCTATTGCGCGCTGGCATTGCTGCCGCCGTTGGTGATACTTGCCCTCGCGATGCGGCGCACGACCGGGGCGCGGCGGATGTATCGAAAAGTTGTTCGCATTATCACTACATACGGTCCGATCTCGGTCCGCGTACTCTTCGCGATCTTCGGCGTGGTTCTCCTGTGTGACGCGCTCCACCATTACCGGAGCCTTTGGTAGTACGGATCAATTGCCTTCTACCGAGCGCCGCATCGCGCACGGGAAAAGAGGTTGAACGGTGGTGTGCGGTGGGATGCTGGAGGTATGGCTGAGCGCTGGTATTACTGCTTGAAGCACCAACGGGCCGAGCAAGGGCGGCAGTGCTGGTTCCGCGATCGGATGGGACCGTACCCGGACAAGGCGACGGCGGAGCGGGCGCTCGAGATCGCCCACGCGCGCAACGAGCGGGAGGACGCCAGGGACCGAGCCTGGCGGGACGGGGACTGAGGCGAGAGCGGGTACGCACGGGACGGTCCTTCCCCCGGGCGGTGAAGTTGATCTTGAGCCGCTGGTCGCGGGCCCGGACGGGCTCCGCCCGGGTGCGGCCGCTGGGGTCCCGGTGCGGTGTATCGAGTACGGTTCTCCAGAACTCGACTAATGCTCGGTGGTCCTGGCGTGGGCTGCGAGCGGAAACCAGGATCAGCAGGGAGGGCGACCCTTGAGGGTTACCGTTGTTGTGCCGACCTACAACGAGCGGGAGAATCTGCCGGTTGCGGTGGAGCGGCTGACCGCGCTGCCGGTGCCCGACCTGCACGTCCTCGTGGTGGACGACAGTTCGCCGGACGGCACCGGCGAGGTGGCCGACAAGCTCGCCGCCGAGCTGCCGAACGTCGTGGGCGTGCTGCACCGGACCGAGAAGGACGGGCTCGGGCGCGCGTACGTCGCGGGCATCACGCGGGCGCTGGACGAGGGCGCGGACGTGGTGATCCAAATGGACGCCGACCTGTCGCATCCGGCCGAAGTGATCCCCGCCATGCTGGAGAAGCTGTCGACCACGGACGCCGGTGTCGTGCTCGGTTCCCGGTACGTCCCGGGCGGCTCGACCGCCGCCGAATGGAAGTGGTACCGCAAGGCGCTGTCGGCCTGGGCCAACTTCTACGTGAACCTGATTCTGCGGTTGGGCGTCAAGGACGCCACCGCGGGTTTCAAGGCGTGGAAAGCCGACACCCTGCGCGCCATCGACGTGGCCGCGATCCGCAGCAACGGGTACTCCTTCCAGGTCGAGATGAACTACCGCACCATCAAGAAGGGGATCGCGATCGCCGAGGTGCCGATCCGGTTCGAGGAGCGGACGCTCGGCGCCTCCAAGATGAGCCTCAAGGTGCAACTCGAGTCGGCGCTGATGCCGTGGAAGCTGCTGTTCGGCCGCGCGGTCTGAGCAACGGCCGATGGGCCCCGCCGCCGGAGGGAAGCGAGGCCCGGCGGGGGCGATGGCGTCCTTTCCCGGCGCGGCGCACGCCGGGCCAGGTCAGCGGGGCCAATCCAGCAGTGTGTCGACGAACAACTGGCGTACCCGCGCCACCTTGGCGTCCAAGTCGCGAGGGTCCCACCCGCTGACGTCGATCGGGTCGAGGATCGCCACGTCGACCGTTCCGGGTCGGGCGACCATCGCGTTGCGCCAGCAGACTTCGCCCGCGTTCCGTATGACCACCGGGATCACCGGTACCCCGGCCTGTATCGCGACGTGGAACGCGCCCTTCTTGAACAGCCCGACCTCGGGAGTGTAGGAGCGGGTTCCTTCCGGAGACACCGCGACCGACAAGCCGCCGCGCAGAGTCTCGACCACCGGCTGCAACGCCGCCCTGGCCCGTGCGCTGTTCTTGCGATCGATGAACGTCACGCCGACGAAGCGCATGAGCGGCCCGAAGACCGGATTCTTGGTGAGTTCCTTCTTGCCGATGGCGGTGACGCCGCCGCCGAGCACCGCGGGCACGATGATGATGTCGAACTGACTCTGGTGGTTGAACAAGAAGACCGCGGGGCGGGGTGCTCTCGCGTTCTCCGCTCCCGTGACCCGCACGTGCACTCCCGCGATGCGCAGCGTATTGCGCGTCGCGTGCGCCAGCAGCGCGTCGGCCATCTGCCTGCGGTCTTTGGTGGGCGCCTTCGAAGCGACACCGAACAGCGCGCCGCCGAGCAACCCGGCGAAGCCGGCCGCGGTGCGCGCGTAATCGCTCACGCGCGGGGGGCGGCGCGGCCGGAACGTCAGCCTGCCCCAGTGCTGCAGGTCGGCGACGTCGGCCAGCGCGTCGTCGGGGTTCACCACCACGGGATGCCCGGTCTGCGACAGCATCGGCAGATCGGCGCTCGTGCCGGAGTAGGCGTAGCTGAGTTCGAGATCCACCTCGTGGGCGGCCGCGAACCCCGCGATCGCCTCGGCCTTGCCGTTGCGCCACAGCGGCTTCCCGTCGGGATACCCGGTGAGCACGCCGTCGCGGGTGGCCATCGGCGTGCACAGCACGTGCTCGATGCCCAGCTGAGCCGCCGCGGGCGCCACCTGGAACTCGGTCAGCGAACTGACCAGCACGATGGTGTGCCCGGCCGCCTGGTGGGTCCGGATCAGCTCCCATGCCTCGGGATACAGGTGCCCGTAGACGGTGCGCTGGAACAGTCGCCGACCCAGCGTGGTCATCTCCTCTTCGGACCGTCCCGCCAGTGCCTCGGACAGGTCGCGGAGCAACCGGCTGTACTCGCCGTCGGTCATGTGGTTCCGGATGCCGCCGAGCAGTACGTCGGCGGGCTTGCGGCGACGGCGTGGCCCCGGGCCGTCGACGACGGCGCCGAAATCGAAGACAGCCGCGACGGCGCGGCCTTGCGGCCCCGAGCGGATGGCGGCGAGCGCGGCGTCGAGATCAGCGCGTGCGCCGGTCATCGGAACCTCCTGCGCCGGGTGAGTGTCGCTCACCAGGCCTCCCGATTGGACGGGTCGAGTGCGGCGGCCTGTGCGATGCGGGCGCCGATGGTGCGCAGGCGCTCGGCGAATTCGGTTCTGCGCTGGAGCAGCCGTCGGGCCGCTTCGGCCGGTTCCTCGTCGGGGGCCGTTTCCAGCAGGCCGTAGTTGTCGGCGAGCTTGAGGGCGCTGGTGAACAATTCAGTGGAGACCGACTCGGGGCTGTGCAACCGCTGTTGCAGCATCATCTGCTTGCCGACCGCCACGCATTCGGTGGTCAGCTCCTTGCGGTCGATCTCCTCGCTCGCGTCCCGGGCGGCCAGCCGTTCGGCCACCACCAACTGCGCGTCGACGAACGAGCGCAGTACGCGGTGGGCCATCGTGAAGCCGGATGCGGTGAGTTTCGCCAAGATGTCCGAGCCGAGGGTGTCGCGGCGGGTGTGGGTGTACCAGTCCGGATCCACCAGGAGCATCTCCGCGACCATCTGGTCGGCGAACTCGCCGCGATCGGGGAAGAAGAACTCGAACTTCAGCAGGTCGCGCAGCCGGAACGCCTCGTCCCAGCCGGTCTTCAGAGCGTCGGCGTCGCCGTTGTCGACCGCGGCCAGGATGGACAGCTCGAGGATGGCGCGGTTGACGAACCAGTGCACCGCGCTGTTGCGGTAGAAGGCGGCCTCCAGATGCGCACCGGACTCGATCGAGTACACCGGTTCGATCCCGCCGCGATACACCGTGACCACCTTGGCCAGCGACAACTGTTCCAGCACCACGGCCAGGCCCTGCTCGTCCCGGAGCGCGTCCAGTTCGCCGCGCGGCAGCTCACGCTTGTCGATGTAGCCGAGCACGGGCGCCAGCACCGTGCGTACCTCGCCGAGGGTGAGCGCGCGCCCGTCCACACCCAGCAGCGCCAGGGTGACCAGCGCGTTGACCGTGATCGGCGTGACCGCGTTGATCCCCACCGCGACTTCGAACGCCAGCCGCTGCACGGCCTTCCGTTCCAGCTCGGTGATCTCCGGCGGGTCGCTGTCGACGACTCCGGCCTCGACGCGCGGCGGCGGGATCGGCTCCGTGTGATGCAACGGGATGGTCAGCGGGGGCGCCGTCAGGGGGTCGCCGTGCGCGGCGAGCCGATCGCGCGCCGACAGCGGCTCACCGAAGCGGACGTACACGTGCCCGGCGGAGTGCTGCTGGCTGCGGATATAACGGGCCAGCCAGGTCAGCCCCTCGGGTTTCTTCTTGCCGCCCTCCTGCTCGGTGGCGATGGCGCCGAGTTCGTTGAGCCGCTCGTAGGTGATCGAGACCGGAACCAGCATGACGTCATCGATGCGGTTCGAACGCACCGCGGCGGCGAGATAGTTCAGCAGGCCGTAGCGCGGCGGCCGCAGTTTGCCGGTGCGGGTGCGGCCGCCTTCGAAGTACCACTCCAGGTTGAAGCGCTTGGCCAGCAGATAGGCGAAGTACTCCTCGACGACGGCCTTGTAGACCTCGTCGTCGCCGAAACTGCGCCGGATGAAGACGGTTCCGGTGCGCCGCGCGATCGGGCCCATCGGCCAGAAGCTGAGATTCGCGCCGCCGATCACATGGTTCGGCGGGAAGTCGTTGCGAGCCAGCACGTCTCCGAGCACGAACGCGTCGACGTAGGAGCGATGCGAGGGCAGGAACACCAGCGGGAAGCGGCGGTTGAGGTCGCGCAATCCGGTCAGGCCGGACTCGTCGGGGTCCACCTTCCAGGTCGAGGCGTGCACCGGCCGCATGGCTTGGGTGAACAGGTCGGAGACCAGCCTGCTCTGGGCGGCGACCAGTTCGTTGAGCCCCTTCTCGGCGCGGCGGTACACCTCGTGCGGGCTGGCCCCGATCTGGTCGGCGATCAGCTCCAGTCTGCGCAGGAAGTCTGGGGAGTCGAGGATCTCCTCGGCGACCAGCTTGGGCACCTTGTACCGGTCGCCGATGATGGTGCGTTCGGCGCGTTCCAGCGCCACCACCGCGGCGCGCACGACGGCGCGGGCGAACGGCTCGGCGCTGCCCTTGTCGAACAGCGCCGAGGCTTCCGGGTTGTTCGCGCGCAGCTCACTGAGCCGGGCGGGCGCGCCGGTCAGCACCACGTGGCGGTCCGGCGACTTGGCGAGCAGCCTGCGCTGCGCCAGCCGGTTGGGCTTGCGCGGGTTGGTCATCAGGGCCAGGTCGGCGAAGGTGACGCGGCGGACGCCGTCGCGTTCGGGCGGCAGCCACAGCACGCGGATCGGCACCACCAGTGGATCGTCGCGCCTGCCGACCAGCCGGGCGGCCACCGCGCCCGCGTCCAGGTCCAGTTGGGTGACCGGCGCGTCGGTGCCGAACTCGGTGCCGATCCCGCCATCGGCCAGCCACTTGCCGACGAGTTCGCGTTCCACCCCCGACGCGGCGTCGATCAGGGCCACCACCGATCGCGGTGCGGTCCCGGGCCGTGCTGTCGCGGGTGAATCGCCGCGGTGATCGATCATCGATGTTCTTCCCTCCGCAGGTGACGCTCTCCACTATTCAATCCCGGCGGGTCTCTTCCGCGCAGGCAGTCGGCGTGGCGAGTTCGGTCGCCGCCGTCGGCGGGGCCGAAAGTGCTTGCCGCGTGGTCGGGCATGCCCCGCTCGGACTGATCGCTTCGCGTTCGCGTTGTGGTCTCGAGCACACCGGCGCCATTAAGGAGGTAATGCTAACCTTACCCGCACAAGTTAGGCCAGGGTAACCTTTGGAGGATCGTTGTCGACCACGGAACGCCTGCGGGTTGAGTATGTGACCGATCCGGCGGCAGCGATGTCCCGGCTGGCGGGGGCGGATCGGTTCGGCGAGTACGTGATGTACGAGCGTCCGGGGGAGTGGGTGTTCGCGGCCGATCCGATCGGCAGTGTCGAACTGGATGCGCGCGAGCTGCGCATCACCTGGGCGGGGCAGACCACGACCAGCGGATGGGAAGGCAATCCGGCGGGCGTGATCGACCGGGCGCTCGGCGCGCTTCCGCTCGACGGACGAAACGCCTACGGCTGGATCGGATTCGAATTCTGCGCGTGGGCGCTCGACGTCACCGAGCACGTGGACCCGCGTACCGCGCTGGCGCACCTTATGATCCCCCGGATCGAGGTCACGGTAGGCGAATTCGGCGTCCGGGTATCGGGTGCGACGCCCGCGGAGACGGGCGACATCCACGACCTGATCGCGCAGTCGCAGAACACCGAGCTGCCGCAGGCGCATCCGGCCGACATCCGAGTCGATCCCACCGGCTACCGGGACCGGGTCGCAGAGGCGGTCGGCGAGATCCAGGCCGGCCGCTACCAGAAGGTGATCCTGTCCAGAAAGGTCGAGCTGCCCTTCGCGGTGGACGTTCCGGCGACCTATCGCCTCGGGCGCGCGCACAACACTCCGGCGCGGTCGTTCCTGTTGCGGCTCGGCGGCCTGGAGGCGGCGGGCTTCAGCCCCGAACTGGTCGCGTCCGTGGACGACGAGCGGGTGGTGACCACCGAGCCGCTGGCGGGCACCCGCGCCTTCGGCCGCGGCTCGACGGCCGACCTCGCAGCCAAGGCCGACCTGGTCACCGATCCGAAAGAGATCGTGGAGCACGCGATTTCGGTGCAGACCTCGTTCGCGGAGATCACGGCCGTCGCCGATCCCGGCACGCCCGCGGTGTCGGACTTCATGGCCGTGCGCGAGCGTGGCAGCGTCCAGCACTTGGCGTCCACGGTGCGCGGGCGGCTGGCGGCGGACCGATCCAGCTGGGACGCGCTGGAGGTGCTGTTCCCGTCGGTGACCGCCTCGGGAATTCCCAAGCGCGCGGGCGTCGACTCGGTGTTCCGGCTCGACCACGACCCGCGCGGGCTGTACTCCGGGGCGGTGGTCACCGTTTCGCCGACCGGTGCGCTGGAGGCGACCCTCGTCTTGCGCGCGGTGTACCAGAACACCGAGGGTGCCTGGCTGCGCGCGGGCGCGGGCATCGTCGGCCAGTCACGGCCGGAACGCGAGTTCGAGGAGACCTGCGAGAAATTGGGCAGCATCGCGCCCTACGTGGTGAAGGCATAGCGGAAGACCGGCGGGCAGCGCACCGGATGGTGCGCTGCCCGTCGGCTGCTCGGCGCTACCGCTCGGCGCGCAGTGCTTTCTTGTCGATCTTGCCGACCGCGGTGATCGGCAGCTTGTCGCTGCGGCGCAGCACGTCCGGCAGCTTGTAGGTGGCCAGACCGCGGGCGGCGAGGAAGGTCTTGATCTCGGCCAGCGTCGGCATCTCGCCGTCGACGACCAGGACGGCGCAGACCTTCTCACCCAGCGCCACGTCCGGCAGCCCCACGGCGGCGGCATGCCGGACGGCGGGATGGGCGAGCAGGTGTTCCTCGAGTTCGTCGCAGGAGACGTTCTCGCCGCCGCGATTGATCACGTCTTTGATCCGGCCGGAGACCACGAGATGGCCGCTGGGCAGGCGGCGGACCAGGTCGCCGCTGCGATAGAAGCCGTCCGGGGTGAACGCGCGCGCGTTGTGCTCGGGTGCGCGGTAGTAGCCGCGAATCGTGTACGGCCCCCTGGTCAGTAGCTCGCCCTCCCCGCCGGGCGCCACCTCGTTGCCGTCGGCGTCCACCACGCGGACCTCGTCGGCGGGTGACAGCGGCCTGCCCTGGGTGGTGTGCAGCAGTTCGGCCGGATCGTCGAGCCGGGTGTAGTTGAGCAGGCCCTCGGCCATGCCGAACACCTGTTGCAGGGTGGCGCCCAACGCCGGGGTCACTTCCTTGGCGTTGACCTCCGCCAGTCGCGCGCCGCCGACCTGGAGCAGACGCAGCGAGCTCAGGTCCGCTTCTTCCCATTCGGTGGCCGCGCACCAGAGTTGGGCCAGCGGCGGCACGACGGCGGTGACCGTCACCCGATGCCGCTCGATCGCGGCGAACGCGCTCTCGGGGCTCGGGTCGCCGACGAACGCGATCGCGCCGCCCGTCGCGACGGTGCCCAGTATGCCCGGGCACGCCAGCGGGAAGTTGTGTGCGGCAGGCAATGTCGCGAGATAGACGTCCTGTTCGGTCAGTTCACACACCTCGGCGCTCGCGGTGGCGTTGTAGACGTAGTCGTCGTGCGTGCGCGCGATCAGCTTCGGCAGGCCGGTGGTGCCGCCGGAGACCAGCATCAGGGCGATGTCGCCCGGATCGATTTCGGGCAACGCACCGCCGTCGCACGGTATCGAGGCCAGGTCGGTGAACGGCCCCGGGTCACCGAGCACCAGGACATGGCGCAGTGACGGCACCGCGTCGCGCACGGTGGTCGCCAATTCCCGATAGTCGAAGTCGCCCGCCCGGTCGGCGACGATGTAACCGACCGCGTCGGAAAGCCGGGTCAGGTGCTCGATTTCGGCCCGGCGATGCGCGGGCAGGCTCAACACGGGGATGATTCCGGCGCGCAACAGGCCGAACAGCACGGTCAGGAACTCGGGCACGTTCGGCAGTTGCACCACCACGCGGTCACCGGGGGCGATGCCGAGCGCGAGCAGCCCGTGCGCCATCCGGTCGGCGGCGGCGTCGATATCGGCGTAATCGCGCGTGCCCTGCGCGTCGAGCAGCGCGGGACGCTGGGGATGCCGGTGCGCGGTCGCGCGCAGCAGGTCTCCGAGCGGGCGTCCGGCCCAGTAGCCGGCGGCTCGATATTCCGCAGCCGTGTGCGCGGGAAAGGGTACGTAGCCGTCGCGGTGCGCGGACTCGGTCGGTGTGGAAGTCACGGTCTGCCTCACAAAATCAAGCCAAGTTCTATGCCTTTTAGGTTAGGCAACCCTACCCGCCCGCGCGTGTCGACATCTGCCGTCCGGCGCTGCCGCACACTAGACTTTTCGGCATGACCAGGTGGGACACCTCGAACATGCCCGATCAGAGCGGTCGGAAGTTCATTGTGACAGGGGCCAACAGTGGCCTGGGGGCCGAAACAGTGCGCGCGCTGGCCGCCGCGGGCGGCGAGGTGGTGCTGGCCTGCCGGAACGTGGCCAAGGGCGAACGGGTGGCCGCCGACCTCGGCGACCGGGCCCAGGTGCGCGAATTGGATCTGGCCGATCTCGCCTCGGTCCGCGCGTTCGCCGAGGCCGTCGACGGGGCCGACGTGCTGATCAACAACGCCGGCGTGATGGCGGTGCCGGAGGGGCGCACGGCCGACGGCTTCGAAAAACAGATCGGCACCAACCATCTCGGTCACTTCGCGCTCACCGGACTGCTGCTGGACAAGATCTCCGACCGAATCGTCACCGTCTCCAGCGGAGCGCACCAGGTCGGCGCCATCGATCTGGATGATCTCAACTGGGAGCGGCGCAAATACCAGCGGTGGGCCGCCTACGGGCAGGCGAAGCTGGCCAATCTGATGTTCGCGCGGGAGTTGCAGCGCAGGTTGACCGCCGCGGGTTCGGCGAAGCTCTCGGTCGCCGCGCATCCCGGTTACGCCGCCACCGAATTGCAGTCGCACACCGAGTCGTTCCTCGACCGGCTGATGTGGCTGGGCAACCAGGTGTTCGCGCAGAACGCCGCGATGGGCGCGTTGCCCACGTTGTACGCCGCGACCACCGACGTGGAGCCCGGCGGCTACTACGGGCCCACCGGGCTCGGCGGTATGCGCGGGTACCCGGGGCCGTCCGGATCGTCGAAGGCGTCCAGGGACGAGAAGGTCGCGGCCGACCTGTGGGAGCTGTCGGAGAAGCTGACCGGAGTCACCTACTCCTTTGCGAAGTGAGCGTCAGTCCGCCTCTCGGGCAATGTGATCCACGTCTCACGGTCCGCTGTCACACTCCAGCGCACCGCGTCGTCCTCTTGATGAACCCCAAGGGAACGACGAAGGACGGACATCATGGAACAGCGCTTCGAACTCTTCACCAACCCGGTCGGCGGCAGCTTCGTCAAGCGGCTCACGATGGCCTCGAAGGTGATCAACGACTCCAGCCTGCCCGCCGCGACCTACGAATTGGTGAAGATCCGCGCCAGCCAGATCAACGGCTGCGGTTACTGCACCGACATGCACACCAAGGACGCCGCGCACGCGGGCGAGACCTCCGTGCGGCTCAACCTGATCGCGGCGTGGCACGAGGCCACCGTCTTCACCGAGGCCGAGCGCGCCGCGCTGGCGCTCACCGAGGAGGCCACCCGGATCGGCGACGGCCGCGCGGTCAGCGACGCGGTGTGGCAGGAGGTGCGCAAGCACTACGACGACGACCAGATCGCCGCCCTCATCGCCGCCATCGCGATGATCAACGCCTGGAACCGGATGAACGTCATCGCCCGCACCCCGGCCGGAGATTACGTTCCCGGCCAGTGGGGATGAGACCGGACCCTTCGGCAGCGCCGGCCACCGCGCGGCCCCACCTCGCCGGGGCCGCGCTCAACGCTCGCAACCCCCGCTTCCGGTGGACGCGCCCATCTGCCAGCGGCCTTCCTAACGCGCGGCTCGCCGTCGCGCCAAGTCACGAGTCGGCGCACTCGAGAGCGTGACTACGCGCCCAGCGCACCTCAACCCAAGTTTTCGAGCGCAGCGAGAAGGTGCTCGCGCGGTTCGCGGCCCGGCTCGCGTCGAAGCGGTCGCCGTGTAGGCGACGAAGGAGCGAGCGGCATTGGGGTCGAGCCAACAGCATCAGCGCCACGCGGCGAGATCCAGCCGCTTCCAACCGCGTGCACGCCAGTAGCGAGTTCCGTTGCTACGCGCCCAGCGCACCCCAACCACGTCTTTCGAGCGAAGCGAGACCGAGCATTGCCCGTTCGCGGCCCGGCTCGCGTCCGAGCGGCCGCCGCGTCCGCGACGCAGTCGCCAGCGGCGGCCGCTCGGACGCGAGCCACCAAGGGGCCGCGAACACGCCGCGACGAAGTCGCGGCCAATGAACACCGTGGCGTATCTAACACCTCGTTCACCGTTCGGTTGCGGGCTGGTACTGTCCCTGACGTGCAGCGCGTGTATTTCTGGTTTAGCAAGCCGGCCCTGGGTGGGCTGGTCTGCGGCAACCGCGTGCGCTGACTGACTTCCACCCCGAGCCGGATGATGGACCGGCTCGACGGGATCTCTCCTCCGTGGGTCGGCCTCGAGAAAAGGAAACCCACGACATGACAACCGCAGCCGACGTCGACGCGCGGCATTCCGATCTGGACGATCAACGCACTCTCAACATCAGCCCGCTGCGTTCTCCGGCGGAGGTGCGTCGCGTGCACCCGATCACCGATGCCCTCGCCGACACCGTCCGTGCGGGACGCAAGACCACCGTCGACGTGCTGAACGGAGCGGACGATCGCCTGATGGTGATCGTGGGCCCGTGTTCCGTGCACGACCCCGCCGCCGCGCTGGACTACGCGCGCCGGCTCGCGGCGAAGGCGGCCGAACTCGACGACCGGCTGCACGTGGTGATGCGGGTCTACTTCGAGAAGCCGCGCACCAGTCTGGGCTGGAAGGGCCTGGTCAACGACCCGCATCTGGACGGCTCGTTCGACGTGAACACCGGTTTGGGCTTCGGCCGCAAGCTGCTGGTCGATATCACCGCGCTCGGGCTTCCGGTGGCGTGTGAGTTCCTGGATCCGATCACTCCGCAGTACATCGCGGACCTCGTCTCCTACGGCGCGATCGGCGCGCGCACGGCGGCCAGCCAGGTGCACCGCCAGCTCAGCAGCGCGCTGTCGATGCCGGTCGGGATCAAGAACGGCACCGACGGCGACGTCCAGGTCGCGGTCGACGGTGTGCGCGCGGCGGCGGCCAGCCACGTGTTCCCCGGCACCGATCTCGACGGCCGTTCGGCGCTGATCCGCACCACTGGTAACCCGGATTGCCACGTGATCCTGCGCGGCGGCAGTAACGGCCCGAACTACGACGCGGCGTCGGTCGCCGAGGCGTGCCTGCGGTTGGAGAAGGCGTCTCTGCCGGAGCGGATCGTGGTGGACGCCAGCCACGGCAACAGCAACAAGGACCACAACAAGCAGGTCGACGTGGTCACCGATATTGCGCGGCGGCTGGCGGGGGGCGAGCGCGCGGTGGTCGGCGTCATGCTGGAAAGCTTCCTGGTCGCGGGACGCCAAGACCTGACTCTCGGCCACGCCGACGAGCTCACCTACGGGCAGTCGATCACCGACGCCTGCCTGGACTGGGAGACCACCGCGAGCCAGCTGGACCGGCTGGCCGAGGCGGTGGGGCAGCGCCGCGAGCGCGAGTGAAGCGACGGAGGCTGTCACGACGCTGCGGTGGCCGTTGAGCGCTGACGGGCCGTGGCGGAGTCGTTCGCGCTGGTCGCACGGACATCGTCAGGTGCAGAGCACGCCGAGTAGGTCTCCGGAGGCGATGGTGCGGACATCGAAGTCCGCCGCGGTCAAGTGCTCGGTCAGCCGGGCGAGCGGCGGCTTCGGACTGTTCGGTTCCGCGGCGTCGGGCGTGCCGTAGCCGTAGAACAGGCCCAGCGTCGCGCCGGGCGCCAGCAGCCGCCGGATGAGGGCGAGTTCGGCGGTGGGGCGTCTGGTCCAGAACAGGTTGACGTTCACGGCCAGGACTTTGTCGAAAGCGGCCGCGCCGAGCCCGGTCTCGCGCAGCAGCCGGTCCACGGTCAGGTCCGCGAGATCGGCGTGCACCAACCGGATCCGGCCCGACTCCAGCCGCGCGGCATGCCGTTTGCCCGCGCGGGAGATGGCTGTGGCGGATCGTTCGACGCCGACGACCGTGCCGTCGTCGGCCTGTTCTGCGAGGTAGGCGATCGAATCGCTGGAACCGGGACCGATTTCCAGTACCCGGTCGGCGGGCCGCACCGCCAGGGTGCGCACGATCCAGGCGAAGCGCGGGTCGGTGGTCATCGGCGCCCGCTACGCAGGACGGGGCGCGACGGACGTCCGACCGCGGGCGAACTCGGCGGGCCAGTCGCCGGCCGGGCCGGGCGGGTCGGTGCGCAGCCGGGCGGCGAGCCAGTGGTCGCGCCGCCGGCCGCGCTGGATGCTGCCCAGCCGGGACAGGCCCTCGTACCGGAATCCGGCGCGGCGCGCGACCGCGGCCGAGGCGTAGTTGCCGACGAACGCGCGCCAGGCGATCCGCTCCAGGGCCAGGCCGTCGGCGCGGAACCCGAACTCGCACACCAACTCGACCGCCTGGGTCATCAGGCCGCGCGACCGCTGCGCCGGGACGAGCCAGAAACCGATCTCGGCCGCGCTCTCGTCGCGTTGGCCGAGGCCGATCATGCCGACGACCGGCCCGTCGGCACGCAGCCGCACGGCCCAGGTGGGGCTGCGCGCCGCCCATCCCGGGCCCACCATCTCCTCGAGGAAGGTCACGGCGCTGTCGCGCACGTAAGGCACCGGGATGGTCACCCACTCCGCGATGTCCGGATCCTGGCAGCATTCGGTGATGGTGTCGATATCGTCCGTCGTCGGGGCCGACAGCCAGATCGTTCCGCTCGACAGCACTTGCTGGTCCATCGCGTCATGCTGCCACGGATGGGGGCGGCGGATCATCCGGTTTGCCGCGCACCGGCGGCGGATACTGCGCGGGAACGTTTCAGACCCGGATCGTAGACTTTCCCTCGATGGTTGCCGCGCTGCTTTCCGACCTGTTCGAGTCCCATCGGGCGCATCTGCTCTCGGTCGCCTATCGGCTGACGGGCAGTGTCGGCGATGCCGAGGACGCGGTGCAGGAGAGCTGGCTGCGGTTGGCGGGCGCGCACCAGTCCGAGATCGAGGATCTGCGGGCCTGGCTGACCACCGTGGTGACGCGTATCTGCCTGGACCGGTTGCGGAGTGCGGCGGCGCGGCGGGAAAGCTACGTGGGGCAGTGGTTGCCCGAACCCGTGGTCACCGCGCGGACGCCGTCGAGTGCTCCGGATCCACTGGAAGCCGTGGTGCGCAAGCAGGAGTGCCGGTTCGCCGCGCTGATCGTGCTGGACACCCTGACACCGCCGCAACGCGTCGCCTTCGTGCTGCATGACGGGCTGTCGGTGCCGTTCGACGAGATCGCCGACATCCTGGGTGTTTCGGCGGATGCCGCGCGGCAGCTGGCGGTGCGCGCCCGCAAGGCGGTGACGCAGACGCCGCAGCCGGTGCCCGATGCCGAGCACGAGGCCGCGGTCGTACGTTTCCTCACCGCGCTGAGCTCCGGTGACGTGGCCGCCGTCGCGGCTGCGCTGCATCCGGACGCGGTGATGATCGGCGATGCCAACGGCACCACCGCCACCGCGATCAACGTCTTGCACGGCGCGGATCGCATCGCTCGCTTCTATCTGGGCTTGGTGCGCAAGTACGGGCTGCAGGACGCGTCGTCGATCTACGAATTCGTCTCGGTGAACGGGCAATTGGGCCTCGGAGTCGCGGCGCGTCCGGCGGTGGAGGGCCGGGCAGGTTATCCGATGCGGATCGTCGGATTCACCGTACGTGACGGATTGGTTTGGGGTACTTACGATTTGGCGAATCCGGCCAAGTTGGGCGGAGTCCGGCTGGGGTGAGTCCCTGCTTGGGGGGTGCGCGTGCCCGCCGTTTCCGCCATGACGGGCTTGTTCGGCAGCAGGCGGGGATCTGGCCTTCGGTACTGAAGTTGGTAACTTAGCAGGTGAAGGCCCTGAAATAGATGTGAAATGCGCATGCTCGCTATCTTTGAGCAACAGCTTCCGGCCCTCGACTAGTCTCCGGTTATGCCCTCGCGACACCAGACCGTTGCCCGCCTGCGTCCCTTCGCCTCCACGATCTTCGCCGAGATGACCGAGCTCGCCGTCCGGCACGACGCGGTCAACCTGGGACAAGGGTTCCCCGACACCGACGGGCCCGCGAGCATGCTCGAAGTCGCGCGGCGCGCCATCGCGGACGGCCTCAACCAGTATCCGCCCGGTCGTGGCATGCCGGTGCTGCGCCGGGCCGTGGCCGACGACCGCGCCCGGCGCTACGGAACCGAGTACGACCCGGACGCGCAGGTGCTCGTGACGGTGGGCGCGACCGAGGCGATCAGCGCGGCGGTGCTCGGCCTGGTCGAGCCCGGCGAAGAGGTGGTGCTGATCGAGCCGTACTACGACTCGTACGCCGCGGCGGTGGCGCTGGCCGGCGCTCGGCGGCGCACGGCGCGGCTGGTGGCCGACGGCGACCGCTTCGTGCTGGACCTGGACAGTCTGCGCGCCGCGATCACTCCGGCGACCCGGATGCTGATCGTCAACTCGCCGCACAATCCGACCGGCACGGTGCTGGGGCGCTCGGACCTGCGGGCGATCGCGGAAATCGCCTGCGAGCACGATCTCCTGGTGCTCACCGACGAGGTCTACGAGCACCTGGTCTACGACGGCGCCGAACACGTCAGCCTGGCCACCCTGCCGGGGATGGCCGAGCGGACGATCGTGGTGTCGAGCGCGGCCAAGACGTTCAGCGTCACCGGGTGGAAGACCGGGTGGGCGTGCGGCCCCGCCGACCTGATCGAGGGGGTGCTCGCGGCGAAGCAATTCCTGACTTTCGTGGCGGGCGGACCGTTCCAGCCCGCTGTCGCGCATGCGATCGACCACGAGCTGGAGTGGGTCGGTCAGCTGCGGCAGGCGTTGTCCGAGAAGCGGCTTCGCCTCTCCGCGGCGCTCGCCGACACCGGGCTGCGGGTGTATCCGAGCGCGGGCGGCTACTTCGTCGTCGCCGATATCACCCCGCTCGGCATGGCCGATGGCTTGGCGTTCTGCCGGGAACTACCGAAGCGTGTCGGCGTGGCGGCGGTGCCGGTCAGCGTGTTCGCCGACGACACCGCCGCGTGGAACCACCTGGTGCGGTTCACCTTCTGCAAACGAGACGAGACGCTGGCGGAGGGCGTGCGCCGGTTACGTCTCGGCTGAGTCGTAAACCTTGCCGTGAACTGTCAGGTTTCGCTGGCAACCTTGCGTGACATGACAACCCAGTACTACACGGCAACCAGTCTCGACGGATACCTCGCCGATTCGGACAACTCGCTGACCTGGCTTTTCGAGGTGGAAGGAGCGGACGAGGCAGAGACCGGCATCGCTGGCTTCCTCGCGCAGGTCGGCGCCATGTGCATGGGCGCGACCACCTACGAGTGGATCGCGGCCAACGAGTCGCCGGAGAGCTGGCACCGGAATTACGGTGACCTCCCGTGCTGGGTTTTCACCCACCGGGATCTCCCGGTGATACCCGGCGCGAATGTCCGGTTCGTCGCAGGCGGGGTCGAGCCGGTGCACCGAGAGATGGCCGACGCGGCCGGTGAGCGCAACATCTGGATCATGGGTGGCGGTGACCTGGCCGGACAATTCGCCGACGCGGGTCTGCTGGACGACGTCGTGGTGAGCGTGGTTCCGGTGACCCTGGGCGCGGGCGCGCCGCTGCTGCCGCGGCGCATCCTGTCCAGCCGGATGCGACTCGTCGGCATCACGCAGGCCGGTCAGTTCGCCGAACTGCACTATCGCCTGAGCAGCCCGGCCGAGCAGGGCTGAGCCGGGCCCGCGCCGCCCCGCACCGGCTCAGGCCGGGACGGGGCGGGTGCGATCGGTGGCGAGCAGAGCGGCGATCGTGCCGAGCATCGTGCCGGTGACGTAGCGCTGGATGCGCAGCCATCGGGGGAGGGCGGTGAGGAACGTCGCGAGACCGCCCGCGCCCACGACGATCAAACCGTTCACGGTGAGCGCCACCGCGATCTGCACCGCGCCCAGGCACAGACTCTGCAGCCAGACCCTGCCGTGCTCCGGCGTGACGAACTGCGGGATCAGCGCCATGTACATGATCGCGATCTTCGGGTTCAGCAGATTGGTGACCAACCCCATCGTCAACAGCCGTCGCGTGGGATCGGCGGACAGCGCCGTGGGCGTGAACACCGAGACACCGCCGGGGCGGACCGCCTGCCAGGCCAGCCACCCCAGGTAGGCGGCGCCCGCCAGCTTCACCGCCAGATACAGCCCGGGGACCACCGCGAACACCGCCGTGATCCCCGCCGTCGCCGCCGCCAGATACACCCCGAATCCAGCCGCCACCCCCGCCAACGACACCAACCCGGCCCGCCGCCCCTGCGAGACCGTCCGCGAAACCAGATACATCATGTTGGGCCCCGGCGTGAGAACCATCCCCAACGCCGCCGCCGCAACCCCCGCCACCGCCGCCATTTCGATCATTCCCCGATCCTCACCCGCCCCGCGCCTCCTGTCGCGGTCCACTTGGCACTCGCTGGACGGGGCGGCTCGAACAGCCGGATATCCGTAGGCGATCGGTTACCACGGCGAGTAATGCCTCGCGCGGAGCATCGGAATTGCTCTTCGGCAATCGAGGTCAGCGGTCGAATTTCCCGCGACTGCGAAATCCGGGACAGTGCGGAAATCGGGGCCACAAGTAAGTGACCGACGGTGGCGAATCCGCGAATTGGAAGCCGTGAAGGCCACCTTCTCGGCCGCCGCGCAGACCGCGGCCCGAAGGCGTCCGGTCCGGAAAGATCCTGGCCAGGGTGCATGGCGGCGGCGAGTCGCCGCAACACGGGCGGCGGATCGGATGACAATACTCGGCATGACGGCCACGGTCGGCGAGTTGCGAAATCGGCGGGCGAACGGGGTGGGCGGCGCGTCGGGCAAGGAGGGATTCCGGCCGGATATCGAGGGAATGCGAGCGGTCGCCGTTTCGGCTGTCGTGCTTTTTCACGCGGGTGTGCCCGGAATCGGCGGTGGCTTCATCGGCGTGGACGTCTTCTTCGTCATTTCCGGCTTTCTCATCACCGGAATGCTCTGCCGTGAAGCGATGGCTACCGGCACCGTCGGGCTGGCGCGGTTCTACGGCGCGCGGGCACGCCGACTACTGCCCGCCGCGGGCGTCGTGCTGGTCGCCACGGCGATCGCCGCGGCCGCGCTGCTGCCGCCGCTGCGGGCGCGCGAAGTCATCGCCGATGCGATCGCCTGCGCGCTGTACGCCGGGAATTACCGGTTCGCGCTGCACGGCGCCGACTACCTGGCCGCCGATGCGCAGCCCTCGCCGTTGCAGCACTTCTGGTCGCTCGGCGTGGAGGAACAGTTCTACCTGATCTGGCCCGCGCTGGTGATCGCGACAGCCTGGCTTGTGCGGCGGCGCAGCGGTTCGGCCGGGCAACTGCCGTACCTGGCTGTCCTCGGGACGGTCGCCGCGATCTCGTTCGCGATCTCGGTGGTCTGGACCGCGACGCTGCCGCCGTGGGCGTTCTTCTCGCTGCCTACCCGGGCCTGGGAACTGGCGACAGGCGGCTCGGTGGCGCTGACGGCCGCCGTGTGGTCCCGGCTGCCGGAGGCGGTCGCCGCCGTCGCGGGGTGGGCCGGGGCGGGTCTGATCGTCGCGGCCTGCGTCCGCCTGGACGAGAACGTGCCCTATCCCGGCGTCGCGGCGCTGCTGCCCGTGCTGGGCACGGTCTTGGTGATCGGGTCGGGCTGCGCCCGAGCGCGATTCGGTGTCGGCCGCATTCTGGCGGCGCACGAGCTGCGAGCGATCGGCAGAGTGTCCTACGCCTGGTACCTCTGGCACTGGCCGGTACTGGTGCTGGCGCCGCAGGTGCTCGGCGGCCCGCTCGGGCCGGTGGGCGCATCGGGCGCGGTCGCCACGGCCTGCGGGCTCGCCATGCTCACCCAGCGGTTGGTCGAGGACCGGGTTCGCTTCGCCGCCCGGTTGCGACGTTCGGCCCGGATCAGTCTCGCGTGCGGCGGCGTGAGCACCGCGATCGCGATCTGTGTAGCGCTGGCCCTGCTCACGGCGGTGCCCGCTCCGGTCGGTCGTGGCGCGGCGGCGGCGAGTCTCACGCTCACCACACCGGCTACGGCCGTCGCCGACCCTGATGACGACGTGATCCAGCAGTTGACGGCGCAGACCCAGTCGGCCGTCGCGGCCTCCGCCGAGACCCGCGAGGTGCCCGCGAACCTCACTCCCTCGCTCGCGAACGCGCGCGGCGACCGGGCGGAGGTGTTCGACAACGGATGCGTCCGGTCCTGGCACGAAGTCGGCCAAGGCGAGTGCGCCTCCGGCGATCGGCACTCCGCCACCACGGTGGCTCTGGTCGGCGATTCCCACGCGGCCATGTGGCATCCGGCGTTCGAGCGGATCGCCGGATCGCGCCACTGGCGGCTGGAGACCATGGCCAAAGTCACCTGTCCACTGTTCGACCTGCCGATCACCAGTCCCTACCTGGGCCGCGCGTACACCGAATGCGAGCAGTGGCGCGAACAGGTGCTGACGCGCCTGCGCCACGAGCGTCCCCGGCTGATCGTGGTCAGCATGTCGCGGCGCTACGGCGGCGACTTCGGCTTCGTGTCCTACGACCAGGCGTGGATCGACAGCCTGCACCGATTGGTCGCCGAACTGCGCGCGACCGGCTCGGCTGTCCTGGTCCTCGGCGGGATACCCGATCCCCATGCCACCGTGCCCGCGTGCGTGGCCGAGCACATCGCCGACGCCTCCGCCTGCGCCCCCGCCCGGCCGGTCGCCGTCGACGACGCGGGCATCGCGGCCGAGCGCGCGGCGGTGACGGCAGGCGGCGGGCAGTACGCCGACCTGACCGCGCTGTTCTGCACCGCGGCTCGCTGCCCCGTCATCGTCGGGAACAACCTCGTCTACCGAGACGACAACCACCTCACGATCGGTTACGCCGAGACCCTCGGTCCCGTGATCGGCGCGCACGCCGAACGTGCGCTCGCTCACCGCTGAGCGGGCCGGGCTGGTGGACGGGAAGACATCGCGCCCTTCCGGCGTTGCATCCGGTCGCTGCCGTACCCGCGCCCTGCGGGAAGGGCCGGTAACCTGCGGGTTGTCGGAGGGGTCGGGGAGAATGGCGGGGAATCTATCGGAGGAGGGACTGTGAACGACGGTCCGCTGATCGTGCAGAGTGACAAAACGCTGCTGTTGGAGGTCGACCACGAGGCGGCCGACGCGGCGCGGCAGGCGATCGCGCCGTTCGCCGAGTTGGAGCGGGCGCCGGAACACGTGCACACCTATCGGGTGACGCCGCTGGCCCTGTGGAACGCGCGGGCGGCCGGGCACGATGCCGAGCAGGTGGTGGACGCGCTGGTCAGTTTCTCCCGGTACGCGGTGCCGCAGCCGCTGCTGGTGGACGTGGTGGACACCATGGCCCGCTACGGCCGGTTGCAGCTGGTCAAGCATCCCGCGCACGGGTTGACGCTGGTCAGCCTGGATCGCGCGGTGTTGGAGGAGGTGCTCCGGCACAAGAAGATCGCCCCCATGCTCGGCGCGCGCATCGATGACGACACGGTGGTGGTGCACCCTTCCGAGCGCGGCCGGATCAAGCAGATGCTGCTGAAGATCGGCTGGCCCGCCGAGGACCTCGCGGGCTACGTCGACGGCGAGGCGCACGCGATCGAACTCGACTACGCGACCGACGGCTGGCATCTGCGCGACTACCAGCAGATGGCCGCCGACTCGTTCTGGGCGGGCGGCTCCGGGGTGGTGGTGCTGCCCTGCGGCGCGGGCAAGACGATGGTCGGCGCCGCGGCGATGGCCAAGGCTCAGGCCACCACGCTGATCCTGGTCACCAATACGGTGGCGGGCAGGCAGTGGCGGCGCGAACTGCTCGCGCGCACCTCCCTCACCGAGGACGAGATCGGCGAGTACTCCGGCGAGCGCAAGGAGATCCGCCCGGTCACCATCGCCACCTATCAGGTGATCACCCGCCGCACCAAGGGCGAGTACAAGCACCTGGAACTGTTCGACAGCCGGGACTGGGGACTGGTCATCTACGACGAGGTGCACCTGCTGCCCGCACCGGTCTTCCGGATGACCGCCGATCTGCAATCCCGCCGCAGGCTCGGCCTGACCGCCACGCTGGTGCGCGAGGACGGCCGCGAGGGCGACGTGTTCTCGCTGATCGGCCCGAAGCGCTATGACGCCCCGTGGAAGGACATCGAGGCCCAGGGGTGGATCGCTCCCGCCGAATGCATCGAGGTCCGGGTCACGCTCACCGACGCCGAGCGGATGGCGTATGCCACCGCCGAACCGGAGGAGCGCTACAAGCTGTGCTCCACCGCGCACACCAAAATCGCTGTGGTCGAGTCGATTCTGGCCCAGCACCGGGACGCGCCCACCTTGGTCATCGGCGCCTACCTGGACCAGTTGGACGAACTCGGCGCCGCGCTCGAAGCCCCGGTGATCCAGGGCTCGACGAAGACCAAGGAGCGTGAGGAGCTGTTCGACGCGTTCCGCCGCGGCGAGATCCCGGTGCTCGTGGTGAGCAAGGTGGCGAACTTCTCCATCGATCTGCCGGAAGCGTCCGTGGCCGTGCAGGTTTCGGGTACCTTCGGCTCACGACAGGAGGAGGCGCAGCGCCTCGGCCGGCTGCTGCGTCCGAAACAGGACGGGGGCCAGGCCCATTTCTACTCCGTGGTCGCACGCGACACTCTCGACGCCGAATACGCCGCGCATCGGCAGCGTTTTCTCGCCGAACAGGGGTATGCCTACCGCATCACGGACGCCGACGACTTGCTCGGCCCCGCCATCGGATAAGCGGAGGCATGCCCTCCGCAAACTGTGCTAGGAATGAGGGCGTGCGACGCTTCGAATTCGCGGTGGACCGCAGGCATGCCCATGCGGTCAACGAAGTCTTCGCCGACCTGCGCCGCCTGCGCCTGATGGCGATCGCCGCCGCGGTGGTCGCCGCGGCCGGGACGGCGTTCCTGATCTGGCTGAACCACTCCTGGGCATATCTGCTCGCGGTCGCGTTCGCGCTCGGCGCGGTGACCGCGCTGTGGGTGGCCCTGTGGACGCCGCGGCATTCCAGCATCGACAAGCTCTACGCGGACGGTGAGCTGGTGCCCGCGGTGGTCTCGGAGGTGCGCCTTTCCGGTGTGGTACTGCTCGCCTTGGTCGATGTGTCCACCCCCGGCGCGGGCGATCGGCGCTACGCCCTGGTGACCAGGAAAGTCAGTGTCCTGCCCGGCCACGAGGCCAAGCCGGGGGAGCGCGTGCCGTCGGTCGCGGTGCGTACCGATCGGGCGCCGCGACAGGTGGGCGAGCGCTGGCAATCGGTGAACGCCATGCCGATCGCCTGGGGCACCACCGACGGATCGGTCATCGCCCGCGCGCGCTCCGCGATCAGCGAGGCCGAGTGGCGTTTGCTCACCGACAATCTCGCGCTCGCCGAGAAAGTGCGGCGCACCACCGCGAAACGGCTGCTGCTCGATCCGCACCAGCTGCCCGGCGAACTCGGCACCTGAATCCGGCTGCGAACGCGAGATTTCCGTTCGCGCGGGCGCCTACACTCGAGGGATGGTTCCAGCGTCCAATCTGCTGGCATTCGTCGCCGCCGCGGTCGTCATCATCGTCGTGCCCGGTCCCGGCGTGTTGTTCACCGTCGGTCGCGCGCTCACCCTCGGCCGCCGCGCGGCGCTGCTCTCGGTGCTCGGGCACGCCGCGGGCGTCTACGCCGCCCTGGTCCTGGTCGCGATCGGTCTGGGCGCCTTGCTCACGGCGTCGGCGCTGGCGCTCACCGTGGTGAAGTTCGCGGGCGCGTTGTATCTGATGTATCTGGGCATTCAGGCGATTCGGCAGCGTTCGGCGTTGCGCGAGGCGCTGGGCGCCTCGATCGAGCCGACGCCGAACGCGCGGGTGCTGCGCCAGAGCGCGATCGTCGGGGTCACCAATCCCAAAGCGATCGTGTTCTTCTCCGCGGTGCTGCCGCATTTCGCCGACCCGGCGTCGGGTGCCCTGTCCTGGCAGTTCCTGCTGCTCGGCACGGTCTTCCTCGCCATCGCGCTGGTCTCCGACAGCGCGTGGGCGCTGCTGGCCGCCTCGGCGCGGTCCTGGTTCGCCAGGTCGCCGCGCAGGCTGGAAGCGGTCGGCGGCGCGGGCGGGGCGATGATCTTCGGTGTCGGCGCGTCGGTGGCGCTGACCGGCAGCGGCGACTGAAGCCGCTACCATCCAGCGAGGTCGGTGCGCCGGCACCGGCACGAGGCGGGGTGGAGAGGGGTGGTCGTTCGTATGAGGTTGTCCGGCCGGATGTGCGCCGCGGTCGCGTGCGTGTTCGTCGCGGTGCCATGGTCACCCGCGCACGCCGACCCGCCGGCCGACCCGTTCGTCGGCGCGCCGGGCCTGGGCGATCCGTACTACCCGCTGGACGGCAACGGCGGCTACGACGTGCGCCACTACGACATCGGCATCGACTACGACCCGCCGAGCCGTCGCCTCGCGGGCACCGCCACGATCGACGCCACCGCCACCCAGGCGCTGCGCGTGTTCAACCTCGACTTCGCCGGGCCGGAGGTGCGGATGGTGTCGGTGAACCACCTCCCCGCCGCGTTCGACCGCAACGGCGAGCACGAGCTGACGGTGACGCCGATGCTTCCCTTGCTGCCCGGGGTGCCGTTCACGGTCACCGTCGACTACGCGGGCCCCGCCGTGGACACCGAAGGCGAGGGGTGGACCTTCGCGCCCAGCGGCGGCGCCTTCGTCGCGGGCGAGCCGCACTCGGCGACCAGCTGGTACCCGCTCAACGACACTCCGCTGGACAAGGCCACGTTCACCCTGACCACCACCGTTCCCGCGGAGTGGGAAGTGGTCTCCAACGGTGTGCGAGCCGACAACGCGGTGCGGAGCGACAAGCGGACGGTCCGCTGGGTCAGCGCCAAGCCGGTGCTCGGCTACCTGACCACCGTCGCCATCGACAAGTTCGACTACCTCGAGCAGCGCAGAGCCAACGGCACGCCGCTGATCAGCGCGTTCGCGCCGAACGCGGACGAACGCCACCGTGAGCTCGAGCAGCGCCTGCCGGAGATCCTGGACTTCTCCGAACAGCTCTACGGCCCGTACCCGTTCGAGGCCGCGGGCGGCATCTATCTGGACGCCGACATCACGTTCTCGCTGGAGACCCAGACCCGCCCGATCTACGCACCGCGGATCGACCTGCAGACGGTCGTGCACGAGATCGCGCACCAGTGGTGGGGCGACTGGGTGTCGGTGCGCAACTGGTCGGACATCTGCCTGAACGAGTGCTTCGCCAGCTACACCGCCGATTACTTGTGGCCGGAGCGCATCGAGGGCAAGAACGTCGACGACGACTACCGCCGGACCATCCAGAAATATCGCGAGAACCAGAAGTTCTGGGACATCCCATTGGAGAACCCGGGAGCGGGGAAAGAGTTCACCTCCGTCTATTACCGCGGGCCGCTGTTCCTGCACGCCCTGCGCGAGCAGATCGGCGACGAGGTGTTCTTCCCGACCGTCCGGGACTTCCTGGCCGCGCACGCCTACGGCAACGCCTCGATGCCGGAGTTCCGCGCCTTCGTGCAGTCCAGAACGCCGATCCAGCTGAGCGGCTTCTTCCACGCGTGGCTGAACACCACCGAGCCGCCGCCGGAGGAGTACCTGTTCCCCGGCGCGCTGCGCAGCTGAGTCGTCAGTCGGTCTCGACGCGCTGCCGCGCCTTCGCCACTGTGCGTTCGGCCCGGTCCAGCTGACGTTGCGCGGCGTGGAGGTCGTCCTTGGCCGCTCGCTCGGCCGCCTTGTGGAACTGTCGCTGCTGTTCGGCGCGCGCGAGTTCGTCGCGCAGCGTCGCGAGGTGTTGCTCGACGCCGGACAGTTCCGCGGTCGCGTTCTCGAGTGCGGATCGCGCCGAGTCCGTTGCCGCGCGGGCGGATTCGAGCGCGTCCTCGGCCTCGGCCAGTTCGCGGCGCGCGCTGTCGTCCGGTTGCCGCCGCGACGCCGCTCGCTTGCGAGGAATCGCCGGTTCGGGCACCGCGAGCAGGGTCGGTCCGCTCGGCCCGAATCCTTCGTAGCTCGCCGCCGTGGCGAGTGTTCCCGCGCGCAGCCGCTCGGCCACCTCAGAGTCGGCGAGTGCCGCTGTCAACGTCTGGCCCACTTCCCGCACGACGCCCTCGCCGACCGGATGCCCTTGCTCGGCGGCGAGCGCGCCGGCCTTCTTGGCGAGCGCGTTGACCAGCTGCTGCCGCTGCGCGGTGAGGCTGCGCAGCTGCTCGGCCGAGAGTTCGCGCTGCGCGGCGGCCAGGGCCGCGCCCAGCCGGAGCAGATCCGCCACTTCGTCGGGCGCCGCGCGGGCCAGCAGGTTCGCCGCCCATGCGGTCAAGGTCGGCTTGCGCAGCTTGTCGATGGCCGCCGCGAGCTGCTTGTCGCCCGCCGATCGGGCCGCGGCCGCCCGGTCCGTGCGGGCCGCGACGAACTGCGCGGGCGGCACCCCGTACAGGTCGTGCGCGACGTCCTCGACCGTCATACCGACCAAGCGTAACGACCCGGTCTCGGACGACGACACACACCGCATACCGGACATCAGTCCAGTTGGACGAAAACCGCGAAAGGCGTTGCTAGTGAATTACTCTGCGTTCCTGCTGCTCGGCCGTCTGCTCCCCAGCATCCTCGGTTACACGCTCATGGGCCTCTACGGCACGCACATGTAGCGCGCCGGCCCGCTCCGGGCCGGATGGTTGGCTGATGCGGCCGCCTGGTCCTGCGGGTATCCTCACCGCGTTCACGAGCCCGTGAACGTGTTCGGTGAGAGAGGTTTTCAGGTGAAGTTTCCAGGAGCGAGGTTGCTGGCACGGGTTGTGCTCGCCCTCGTCGCGGTGGCCGCGGTGGTGGTCACGGTGGCCGGCTGTTCGATGATCGAGGACGCGGGCAAGTCGGACACCGCCAAGGCCCAGGTCGGCGACTGCATCAACGTCATCGAGGGCTCGGCGGCCGACGCCAAGACCGAGCCGGTCGACTGCTCGTCGGACAAGGCCGTGTACAAGATCGCGCAGTCCTACGACAAGAAGACCGACTGCGCCGCCGACTACACCTCCTACGAGGAGACCCTGGGCGGCGGAACCACCGCGTTCCTGTGCCTCGCGCCGAACTTCAAGGAGGGCAGCTGCTACAACGAGAGCAGCACGACCGGGTACAAGCACGTCGACTGCGCGTCCTCGGAGGCCACCTTCAAGGTGTTGAAGCGGATCGACGGGCAAGCCGACGAATTGCTGTGCGACGCGAACGCCGACGGGTTCCGGCTCATCGAAACCGATCCCAAGGTGACCTTCTGCACGGGCAAGCCGAAGGGCTGATCATTCCAGCAGGGCAACCGACGCGATCCGGTGCAGCGTGAAGTGCCGGACCGCGCCGGTGACCGGGTCCAGCGCGTCGAGCTGCCCGTTGCCCACCTTCAACGGTTCCACCACACGCTGCGTGGCGACCCCTTGGGCGTCGACGTAGCCGATGTTCACCGACCGCCGCACCCGCGCCGCGAGCTGGAGCAGGGCGAGGGTCGCGGCGGTGTTGGTCCTGGTGCCGTCCGGGCGCACCGCCTGACCGGAGCGGGCGCTGGCGGCGCGTTCGCTCGCGCGTAGCTCGGTGACGAGCAACTCGAGTTGTTCGGTGCTGGGCGGTGTCGGGCGATACGGCTGCCGGGCGGCGGGCCGCACCGCGATCCGCGCCCCCCGGGGACGCAGATCCACGATCGCGCCGGCCGAATCCTCACCTGCGGGCGCGAAACCGGCCGCTCGCAATTGCTCGAGCAGTTCGCCCAGCGGCGCTTGGGCGATGGCGACGGTCGGGGCGATGGACCGCAGCGCCAGCGCGCCGGCCACCGGTGCCGCGAGCAC
>NZ_BAFS01000029.1 GCF_000308415.1 Nocardia asiatica NBRC 100129
CCAACCCCGAAGCTGCCGGACGCGAGCGGGTCTGGGGCGCGGCTCTGACCCTCATTCTCATCATCGCCTTCCTGTACCTGGCGGCTGCGGTCCTCAACCGCCTGCTCACCCGGAACCGATAGAAGCGGAACGGATTACCCAAAATGGCCAAGCGGATCGACGTCAAAGATCTGAACATCTACTACGGCAAGTTCCATGCCGTGTCCGATGTCTCGCTGACCGTGCTGCCGCGCAGCGTGACCGCTTTCATCGGTCCCTCGGGCTGTGGCAAGTCCACCGTGCTGCGTTCGCTCAACCGAATGCACGAGGTAACCCCGAACGCCAGGGTCGAGGGCGCGGTGCTGCTGGACGGCGAGGACATCTACGGCACCCAGGTCGACCCGGTGGGCGTGCGCCGCACCATCGGCATGGTCTTCCAGCGGCCGAACCCGTTCCCCACCATGTCCATCAAGGACAATGTGGTCGCGGGCCTCAAGCTGCAGGGCGTGCGCAACAAGAAGGAACTGGACGAGGTGGCCGAGCGCTCGCTGCGCGGCGCCAACCTGTGGAACGAGGTGAAGGACCGCCTGGACAAGCCGGGCGGCGGCCTCTCCGGCGGTCAGCAGCAGCGTCTGTGCATCGCGCGCGCCATCGCCGTGTCGCCCGACGTGCTGCTCATGGACGAGCCGTGTTCGGCGCTGGACCCGATTTCCACCCTGGCGATCGAGGACCTGATCACCGAACTGAAGAAGGAATTCACCATCGTCATCGTCACGCACAATATGCAGCAGGCCGCGCGTGTGAGTGACCAGACCGGCTTCTTCAACCTGGAGGCCCAGGGCAAGCCGGGCAAGCTGATCGAGATCGACGACACCGAGAAGATCTTCTCCAACCCGTCGCAGAAGGCCACGGAGGATTACATCTCCGGCCGCTTCGGCTGATTCGGCGCCGATCGCGTCACCACGCGGGTTCAGCGAAACGAAGGCCCTGGTCGGCTACTAGCTGACCAGGGCCTTCGCCATGTCCGGGGCCGGGAAAGCGATGCCGCTACTCGTTGGCGTAGGGGGTCTCGAACAGTGGCGTCGGCTCTGCTTGCACTCGACGCGTGTGCTCGGTATCCGACTGTCTGCTCGCCGCCGGTGCACCGAGCAGACCGGTGCTCGCCGGAGCGGTCGACGGGGAACCTGGCGCGGGAGTACTGCCGGGGCTGGTGGAGTCGATGCCGGTGTAGCTCGCTGTCCGGACAGAGGCTGGTTGGCTCGCCGAATTGTCCGCCGCCGAGTTGTCCGTCTTCGGATCGGTGGCTTTCGCGTTCGGGTCTGTGGCGGGATCGGTGCCCGGCTGGGTAGGCGCCTGCGTTTCGGTCTTGGCCGGATCGCCGGTGGCCGGGGAAGCCGCTTGAGTGCCATCGGCCGCACGGTCGGCGCTGGTGCTCACCGTGTCGGTCGCGTTCGCGAACTTCTCCGCGGCTGTACCGGCGGAGTCGATCAGGTTCTTGCCCGCCTCGCCCCCCGCTTTGATGATGTCGGCGAGATTGTCGTCCAGCTTGCTGACGGACTCGATCAGCGTGGGAACGTTTCCGGTGATCTGGCCGATCGTGGAAATGAGAGTCGTAACGTCCGACGGCTTCCAAGAATTCGGGTCGCTGGCCGCGCCGGTGGAAGCGGCTTGATCGGATTTGGGCGCGTCCGTACCGTCGCCGCTCTTCTCGTTCTGCTTACCGGATTGATCGGTTTCATCCTTTTGCCCGGACGGATCGGCTCCTTCTTGTTTCCCGGATTGATCGGTTCCTTCCTGCTTTCCGGGTTGTTCAGCGGCGATGGGACTCGCCTGAGGCGTACCCGCCGGCGTGGTCGGCGCGGCCGCCTCGTCCTCCTGCTTCGACTGGTCCGACGGCTGTTCGTCGGTAGGCGTGCCGGATGGTTGGCTGTACACCGCGAGGATGGGGTCACCCTCCGGCGTCTGGCCGCTGTCGAGCGGGTCGCCGTCCCCGAGCTGCTCGCTGCGGGCACGGACGTCCCCGCTTGCCTGCTCGATCTTGGTGGCGAGATCCGACTGGGTGCCGAGCAATTCGTTCAGCGCGGTGGTGATGGCGGTCTGATGGGTGTACTGCGATTCGCCGTCCGCGTCCGAGCCGCCGGGCCCCGGAGTGACCTGCCAGTCCTCGGAGACGGTGAATCCGGCCGCTACGGCCTGGTCGACCTTGTCCAGCAACGCCTGGCGAAAACCTGCCAGACTGGTGCCGCTGTCGATCAATGTCTGCGCGAGTTCCTCGGTATCCAGCGCCACTTTGTTCGCGGCGTCGCGATCTCCGGCGATCCGGTCGTAGGCGGCGTAGTAGGCGTCGCCGCTCCAATGCGCGCCCGCTGCTCGGATCTGCGTTACCGTCTCATCGATCAGGGTGACGAATTCGCCGTTGCGAGTGCGTATTTCCGATCCGGCTTCGCTCAATTTCCATGGCTGCCATTCCGAACGCACCTGGCTCAGCGTGGGCGTCGCATTCGTGGTCCTCACAGGTGCGCACCCATCGCGTCGAGCCCGTCGCGAAACTCTTGGTCGGACACCTCGTAATTCGCGGCGCCGCCCTTCGCGATATTCGAGACTCGCTTGCATCGCATGGCCATTCGCTGCCACGCGTCTTCGAGATTCGTGCCGGCCGCCGAGCACACATCGCTCAGCGACGAACCCGGTAGAACGCCGCCGAGCGCGTCTGTGGTGGCGCGCACGGTCAAAGCGCCTATATCTCCGCCGATTTTGTCCATTGACGCAGCCAGCGCCCGCAGTTCTGCTGGATCGACGTTCATAACGCCCCCCTTCGTACCGGATCCCCGTCCGGTGTAACGCTATACCCGGGCAATCCCACCCCGGCGCGGCTCAATCTATCATTCGCCGCCTGCGAAACGTCAAGCCCGGCAAGCCCTTCGGCTACCCCTCGGCATCCGGGTCGGGCGGGAGGATGCCGGTGACCAGGAAGATGACCCGGCGGCCGATTTCGACCGCGTGATCGGCGAAGCGCTCGTAGTAGCGGCCGAGCAGCGTGACGTCCACGGCGGCGGCCACGCCGTACTTCCAGTCCCGGTCCATGAGCAGGGTGAAGAGGTGACGGTGCAGATCGTCCATCGCCTCGTCGTCCTCGTTCAACTGCGCGGCGCGCTCGGGGTCGCGGGTCTCGAGCACCTCGCGAGCGCCGGAGCCCATGTTCACCGCGATGCGCCCCATCTCGGCGAAGTAGCCGTTGACGGCTTCGGGTAGCGCGTGGTTCGGATGACGCCTGCGAGCGACCTTGGCCACGTGCAGTGCGAGCGCCCCCATCCGGTTCACGTCACCGACGATCTGGATGGTGCTCACCACTTGCCGCAAATCGCCGGCCACCGGCGCCTGCAGCGCGAGCAGAGCGAAGGCCTTCTCCTCGGCGTCCTGGATCAGCTCGGCGATCCGGTCGGATTCACCGATCACCTGCTCCGCCAGGGCGAGGTCCGCTTGGAGCAGCGACTGGGTAGCCCGCTCCATGGCCGAGCCGGCCAAGCCGGCCATCTCGCCCAGCAGGTGGGCGAGTTCGGCCATTTGCTCGTTGTAGATGACACGCATGGAACCTGACACTAGTTCGCCGCGCTGACCAAGTCACCAACACCGAGTGAATGGCCGGTGTGCATCATTAGCGTGGAGGTTGCCGCTGGCCGGGTCGACGGCCGGGGCCGACCGCTGGAGCCGCGTGCGCCGAGCGGCAATATGTGATCTGTATCGCACCATGTGTTGCGATACCTCAGGGTCGCGCCAGCTCGAGGCGGGCAGAGCCAGGGTGCTGGCCGGTGCACCCGGACCGCCTACTTGCAGATCTCCTCGGCCGCGTTGACGTGTTCCAGATCCGAAGGCAGCACGGCGGGCGTCGAATCCGTCGGGGTGCTCGTCACAACGTTGGTGATCTCGTCACCGACCGGCGTCGGGGCCTTCACGGTGACGCCGTTCGCCGAGTCGGCTCCGATGACGACCTCCACGATGCCGCCCAGATCGTCGGCCGGCTCGATCGTCGCGCCGGGGATCGCGGTGGCCACCGTGGCGGCCTCGGCTTCCAGGCCCGCCGCGTAGCGCACCTTGGTAGTCGCGGATTTGCCGTTGGCGTAATTGGTGGTGTTGTAGATCGTGAAGCCCTGGTTGTCGAGTTTCGTGGCGGCCGTGCGCGCGAGACCTTCGTAACCGGAGCCGTTGGATACCAGCAGTGAGACCGTGGAGGGATCTACCGCCCGGTACTTCGTCGGTGTCGGCGCGGCAGGAGCGGGGGCGGATGCGTCGTCCCGCACACTCGGCTTCTCTCCCGGCAGTGGCTGGTCGTCGCGGATCGCCTTGAAGATCGCTTTGATGTCGGATTCGCGGGGGATCTCGTTGCCGTAGGCATTGGTGCCCGCGGTCGGGACGGTGAGGAAGGTGACCGTGCCCGCGTCGAGATTCTGCAGCGAGCGGCCCAGCCTCAGCAGATCCTCGGGCCTGGTCTTCTCGTCGACCAAGGTGTGCTCGGTGAACTCTTTGATGAAACCGTTCAGTTTGCCCAGATCGAAGAGCACCTTGCTCGCCAGTGCTCCGCGCAGCAGCGAAGCGAGGAAGCGCTGCTGTCGGTTGATGCGGTCGTAGTCGCTGCGCTCCTCGCCGTAGACGTGCCTGGCACGCACGTAGTTCAGCGCGGTCTCGCCGTTGATGCGTTGTTTGCCCGGCTGCGCGAGGATGGTGCCGAGGACATCGTCGATGAGCGGTTTGGTCGCGCAGACCTCGACGCCATCGATCTTGTCGACCATCGTCTCGAAGCCGGCGAAGTCGATGGCGATGAAGTGATTGATCGAGGCGCCCGTGAGGCGCTGGATCGTGGAGACAAGGCACATCGGGCCGCCGAGGTTGTAGACGGCATTGAGCTTGTCGCCGATCGCGGAGGGGAACTTCTCCTTGGTGTAGGACCGTTCGCCGTCCCACCCGTTGCACTGCGGCCTGGTCACGTCCAAGTCGCGGGGGAAGGACATGATGACGACCCGACTCCGGTCCTTGGGGAGGTGCACCAGCATCGTGGTGTCGGCGCGGGACCCCTCGGCGTCGTCCAGCGTGCCCGCGCCGAGCTTGCCGTTGGCGCCTGCCCGGGTGTCGGTGCCGACGAGCAGATAGTTCTCGTCGCCGAGCTGGGCATTGGAATCGACGATGTCCTCCGAGTTCTCGTCGAGGGCGGAGACCTGGGTGAAACTGTCGCTGGTCGACCGCAGATAGCTCCAGCCGCCGCCGGTGGTCAACAGGACGAGTACGGCGCACACGGTCATCCCGGCGCGTCCCGCGGCGCGCAGCCGCTTGTTGCGGCGCTCCCGGGAAGCTTGCAGGCGGGTTTGCGCGGAGGTCCCGACCGCCTTCGGCTCGGCGCCCTTGCCGTCCTTGGTCGGCCAGCCCACGCCCTTGCGCTTGGCGCGCGTCTGCTCTTCGAGCGGTGGAAGGACGTCGGTGACCTCTTCGGCCTGTTCTGGCTCCGGTCGGGCGACGGGCGCGGCGGCGGCCGCGCGCTCGACGGTGCGGCGGCTCGCGGTGCGAGCGGCCGGTGCGGCGTGATCGCCCGCGATGTCCTGGACTACCGGCGAGCCGCCCGCTTGGCGCGGCGGCGGGGAATCGGGCGCGCGGCGTGGGCCTGCGGCGGCGCCGCGGCCGTTGGCGGCCTCCGGGGAACGCTGGGCGGCC
>NZ_BAFS01000028.1 GCF_000308415.1 Nocardia asiatica NBRC 100129
AGATATCGCTCGCGCCGCGGCGCGTGATGGTTTCGTCCGGTGCCGTTGGGGGTACCGTGATGCGTTGTCCCGCAATGAGATCTGGCGTGCTCGAGACATGACGCCCGCCAATCCTGGACGTACGACCGGGTCTTTCTACGCCTCGTAGGCTGAGCGCATAACGCCTGCTGGGGACGCCGCGAGTTTTCTTCGGAAACGTAACGTGCCGAAAATGCTTCGTAGGTACGGTGCCGATCAGATCGGAAGTTCGCCCGTGTCCGCACCGGGCCCGCGATCCAGGCGAACGCGGTGCGGCGCTCGAGAAGTGGGGCCGTGATGAGGAATTCGAGGGTCGGGAGGCGAGCCGTCGCGGTCGCCTGCCTGTCGGCGCTGGTGGCGTCGGTGCTGGCGGGCTGCGGGTCCGGACGAACCGGCGAGGGCGGTGACGGCGCCGGATTGGTGGCGGGCACCACCGACAAGATCTTCGCGCTCGATCCGGCGGCCGCCTACGACAACGGGTCGCTGGTCGCCGAGACGCAGATCTACCAGTACCTGCTCAACTTCGCGCCCGGCGACGCGACGCCTCGGCCGGATGCGGCGCAGAAGTGCGAGTTCACCGCGCCCACGGTGTACACCTGCACGTTGAAGGACGGCCTGAAGTTCGCCAACGGCAACCCGCTCACCGCGACCAGCGTGAAGTTCTCCTTCGACCGGATGCTGCGGATCAACGATCCGAACGGCCCCGCGGCCCTGCTCGGCAACCTGGAGAAGACCGACGTGGTGGACGCGCGCACCGTAGCGTTCACCTTGAAGGTGGCCGACGACCAGACCTTCCCCGCGATCCTGCCCACCCAGGCGGGCCCGATCGTCGACGAGCGGGTGTACGCCCCGGACCGGGTGATGCCGGACGAGGACGTGGTGCGGGCGAAGGGCTACTCCGGCCCGTACACCATCGCCAGTTACGACAAGAACAAGCTGGTCGAGTACCAGGCGTTCGCCGACTACAACGGCATCCTCGGCACCCCGAAGACGAAGACCGTGTCGACGAAGTACTACGCCACCACCGACAACATGAAGCTCGACCTGCAGAACGGGGCGCTGGACGTCGGATACCGGTCGTTCACGCCCACCGACATCGAATCGCTGCGCGACGACGGCCGAGTCGCCGTGCACGAGGGCCCCGGCGGGGAGCTGCGCTATCTCGTGTTCAACCTGAACACCATGCCGGGCGGCACGCCGGAGCGGAAATTGGCCGTGCGCAAGGCCGTCGCCTCCAGCGTGGATCGGGCCACACTGGCCGAGGGCGTCTACAAGAAGACGTATTTGCCCGCGTATTCGTCCGTGCCGCAGGGCATGCCGGGCGCCATCGAGCCGTTCAAGGACATCTACGGAGCCCAGCCGAACAAGGACCAGGCGGCGAAGTTCCTCGCCGATGCCGGAGTCGCGACGCCGGTCGAGCTGAAACTCCAGTACAACCCCGATCACTACGGTTCCAGCAGTTCCGAGGAGTACGCGGCGATCAAATCGCAACTGGAGGCCACGGGCTTGTTCCGAGTCGACCTGCAATCCACCGAGTGGGTGACCTACCAGCGCGAACGAGCTCGCGACGGCTACCCGCTCTACCAGTTCGGCTGGTTCCCGGACTTCCCGGACCCGGACAACTACCTCTCGCCCTTCTTCGGCCCGAACAACTTCCTGCAATCGCACTTCGAGGACCCCGGCATCTCCGTGCAGTTGATCGCTCAGGCGACCCAGCCGGACAAGGACAAGCGGCTCGCGCAGATCGGGCAGGTGCAGCGTGACCTCGCGCAGAACTTCCTGCCGATCGTCCCGCTGCTGTCCGGCAAGCAGATCGCGGTCGCGGCCGCGGGCGTGCGAGGCGTGGAGCAGACGCTCGATTCGTCGTTCAAGTTCCGCTATACGGTGCTGAGCAAGTGAGCTCCGGCGACACCGCCGGGTCCAGGACGACGATCGCGCCGCGGATCGAGCGCACGTCGATTCCCGCCCGGCGCTTCGGCCTGCCGCGCCGGGGCGGCGACGAGCCCCGGCACTCGGCGCTGCTGCGCTACCTGGGCGTGCGTCTGCTGCTGATCCCGGTGACCGCCTGGATCCTGGTGACGGTCGTGTTCTTCCTGATGCGCGTGGTCGGCGACCCGATCAGCGCGGCGATGGGCGGGCGCATGACCCAGGAACAGATCGAAGCGCGCAAGGAAGCTGCCGGGCTCAACCGGCCGGTTCTGGTCCAGTACCGCGACTACCTCACCGGGTTGCTGCACGGGGACCTCGGGCGCTCGCAGGACAACCGGGAGATCAGCGAGGTGGTGCTCACCTACGGCGCGGCCTCGCTGGAGCTGGTGTGCTGGGCGCTGGTCGTCGCGTTCGCGATTGGTATCCCGCTGGGCAGATACGCCGCCACGCACCGGGATTCGGCCGCCGATACCACGCTGCGATTGCTGGCCATCCTCTGCTACGCCGCGCCGGTGTTCTTCGTCGGCCTGCTGTTGAAACTGGTGTTCGCCGTGCGGCTGGGCTGGCTGCCGGTGGCAGGGCGCGCCAGCACCAACGTGGAATTGCGGCTGCAGCACGTTTCACCGAAGACGAACATCCTGGTGATCGACGCGATCCTGTACGGCGACAGCGGATATCTGCTCGACGTGCTGAGGCACGCCGTGCTCCCGGCCATCGCGCTCGGCCTGCTCACCGCGGGCATCTTCCTACGGCTGGTGCGAATCAATCTGATCCAGACCCTGCGCGCCGACTACGTGGAGGCGGCCCGGGCGCGCGGGCTGTCCCGGCGCGTGGTGACCGGGCGGCACGCCTTCCGCAACGCGATGATCCCGATCGTCACGGTGATGGGCATGCAGATCGCCATGATGCTCGGAGCCTCGGTGCTCACCGAGACCACGTTCGAGTGGAAGGGCCTCGGCTACCAGTTCGCGCAGTACCTGTCGGCGCGCGACTTCATCGCCGTGCAGGGCATCGTCGCGTTCATCGCGTTCATCGTGGCGGTGCTGAGTTTCGTGGTGGACCTGCTGGTGGCGCTGATCGATCCGAGGGTGAGGTTCTGATGACCGCTCCGGAGCTGCTGAACGAACCACTGGTCACGCCGCCCGCGGCACGGCGGGGTGTGCCGGGCCTGCGGCTGTTCGGCATGACCGCGGGCTTGCAGCGCGCGACGTTGATTCTCGGACTGAGCCTGGTCGGCGTGTTCGTGGTGGCCGCCGTCTTCGCCCCGCTGATCGCGCCGTACGGGTTCGCCCAGAGCGCCGCCGACGGGGTCGATTTCGTCCGTCAGCAGGCGCCGTCGGCCGAGCACTGGTTCGGCACCTCGGTGCGTGGCGAAGACGTGTTCTCCCGGGTGATCTACGGCGCGCGGACCGCCCTGTGGGTGATCACGCTCTCGCTGGCGCTCTCGCTGCTGATCGGGGTGCCGCTCGGGCTGCTGTCCGGCTACCTCGGCCGGTGGCCGGACCGCGTGCTCGTGCTGGTCATGGACGCGATGTACGCGTTCCCGACGCTGCTGCTGGCGATCGTGGTGTCCATCGTGGTCGCGGGCGGCCGCTCGACCAGCCTGGGCGGTGTGCTGTCGGCGGCGGTGGCCATCACGGCGGTCTTCGTGCCGCAGTACTTCCGGGTGGTGCGCAACGCGACCGTGGCGGTCAAGCAGGAGCCCTACGTCGACGCCGCCCGCGTGACCGGCGCGTCGACCACGCGAATCCTGTTCCGGCACATCCTCGCCAACGTCACCCAGTCGCTGCCGGTGATCGTCACGCTCAATGGTTCGGAGGCCATCCTCACCCTGGCGGGGCTCGGCTTCCTCGGTTTCGGTATCGAACCGACGCAGGCCGCGGAGTGGGGCTTCGACCTGAACAAGGCGCTGTCGGACGTCTCCAACGGCATCTGGTGGACCGGCGTGTTCCCCGGCAGCGCCATCGTGCTCGTGGTGCTCGGCATGACCCTGGTCGGCGAAAGCCTGAACGAAGTGCTCAACCCGATCCTGCGCACCCGTCGAGCCGCGGTGCCCGCGACGGCCGGCTCCGAAGGCGTCCCCGGCGAGCAGGACGCCGTGGACGCCCGCGGGAAGGACGCGACCGATGTCTGAGCCCACCGCACCGGATCGACCTCGCCCCGCCCTGTCCATCGAATCGCTGTCGGTCACCTTCGCCACCGACGCCGGACCTGTGCACGCGGTGTCCAGCGTCTCCTACGAGGTCTATCCCGGGGAAGTGCTGGCCGTCGTCGGCGAATCCGGTTCGGGCAAGTCGGTGAGTTCACGCACGGCGATAGGGTTGTTGCCGGGAACCGCGACGGTGCGCGGCCTGGTCACCTTGGGCGGCGAGCAAGTCACCGCGATGAGCGAGAAGCAGCTCACCGCACTGCGCGGCGGCGCGATCTCGATGGTGTTCCAGGAGCCCGGACTGGCGCTCGACCCGTTGTTCACCGTCGGGTTCCAGATCGTCGAGGCGCTGCGGGCGCACACGAACCTGGGCAAGAAGGCCGCTAAGGCGCGGGCGGTGGAACTGCTGCGCCAGGTCGGGTTGCCCGATCCCGAGCAGCGGGTGGACTACTACCCGCACCAGCTCTCCGGCGGGCAGAAACAACGCGTGATGATCGCCATCGCCATCGCCTGTGAGCCGAAGGTGATCATCGCCGACGAGCCGACCACGGCGCTGGACGTCACCGTGCAGGCCGAGATCCTCGCCCTGCTGCGGCAGCTGCGCGACCGGACCGGCAGCGCGATCGTCCTGATCACGCACAACATGGGCGTGGTCGCCGACATCGCCGACCGTGTGGTGGTTCTGCGGGACGGCGCGGTGGTCGAGCAGGCGCCGGTGGAGGAGCTTTTCGCGCGCCCCGCCACGGATTACACCCGCGCTCTGCTGGCCGCGGTGCCGCATCTGGGCACCGAGCAGCTCGAGCACCGCCCGGCCGCCCGCGCCGAGGGCGATCCGGTGCTGGAGGTCCGTGACCTGGTGGTCGAATTTCCCGGCCCGTTCGGCCGGCCGCGGTTGCGCGCGGTGGACGGTGTGAACCTGCGCATCGGGCGCGGTGAGACCCTCGGTCTGGTCGGCGAGTCCGGCTCGGGCAAGTCCACCATCGGCCGATGCGTCGCGGCGCTGCAACGGCCGACCTCCGGGGCGGTGCTGGTGCGCGGCCAGGACATCGCGGGGCTGTCGCCGCGCAAGCTGCGCCCGATCCGGCGGCGCTTCGGGTTCGTCTTCCAGGACCCGGCCAGTTCACTGAACCCCCGGCTCACCGTGGGCGAGTGCGTCGCCGAACCGCTGATCGTGCACCGGGCGGGCAGTTCCGACCGAATCCGCGCCAAAGTGCGCGGCCTGCTCGACGACGTGCGGCTGCCCGCAGGCGTCGAACGCCGGTATCCGCACGAGCTGTCCGGCGGGCAGCGTCAGCGCGCCAGCCTGGCCCGGGCCTTGGTGCTCGACCCGGACCTGCTGGTCGCCGACGAGCCGACCAGCGCGCTGGACGTCTCGGTACAGGCGGCGGTGCTGGAGATGTTCGGTCAGTTGCAGCGCGAATGCGGCTGGGCGTGCCTGTTCATCAGCCACGACCTGGCGGTGGTGGATCAGCTCGCCGACCGGATCGTGGTGTTGCGCGACGGAGCGGTGGTCGAGCAGGGTGATCGTGATCGCATCCTGCGCGCGCCGCGCGAGGAGTACACGCGGCGTCTGGTCGCGGCGGTTCCGGTGCCCGACCCGGTGCGGCAGCGCCACCGCCGGGCGCTGGCGGCGGGGATGTTCGATGGGAACGAGATGGACTGATGGTCCCCCTGTACGGGCCGCGCTGCCCTATTGTCAAGAGGGCGAGCCAACACCGGTGCGGGGTCGTTATCCGGCTCCGGTAGCGTGAGCAGGCATCTATCCGCCGATTCGGTTTGGAGCTTTCCCCGAAAATGACTGAACAGACCCCCAGTGGTGGTGCTTCGTACGCCGCGGCAGGCGTGGACATCGAGGCAGGTGACCGCGCAGTCGAGTTGTTCGGGCCATTGGCGAAGAAGGCGACCCGGCCCGAGGTGCAAGGTGGCCTCGGCGGCTTCGCCGGACTGTTCGCACTGAAGGGCGGCTACCGGGAACCGCTGCTGGCGGCCTCCACCGACGGCGTCGGCACCAAGATCGCGGTCGCGCAGGCGATGGACAAGCACGACACCGTCGGCCTCGACCTGGTCGCGATGGTGGTGGACGACCTCGTGGTCTGCGGCGCGGAGCCGCTGTTCCTGCAGGATTACATCGCCATCGGCAAGGTCGTCCCGGAGAAGGTCGCCGAGCTCGTCTCCGGTATCGCGGAGGGCTGTGTGCGCGCCGGTTGCGCGCTGCTCGGCGGCGAGACCGCCGAGCATCCCGGACTGATGGACCCGGACGACTACGACCTGTCCGCGACCGGCATCGGCGTGGTCGAGGCCGACGCGGTGCTGGGACCGGACCGGGTCCGTCCCGGCGACGTGGTGATCGCCATGGGGTCCTCCGGTCTGCACTCCAACGGCTACAGCCTGGCCCGCAAGGTGCTGCTCGACATCGACCGCATGTCGCTCACCGGGCACGTCGAGGAGTTCGGCCGCACCTTGGGCGAGGAACTGCTCGAACCGACCCGGATCTACGCCAAGGACTGCCTCGCGCTGATCGCGGAGACCGACGTGCGCACCTTCGCCCACGTCACCGGCGGTGGTCTGGCCGCCAATCTGGCCCGGGTGCTGCCCGCGGGCATGGTGGCCGAGCTGGATCGCGGCACGTGGAACCCGGCGCCGGTGTTCAAGATGATCGCCCAGCGCGGCCGGGTGGAGCGGGCCGAGATGGAGAAGACGTTCAACATGGGCATCGGCATGGTCGCCGTCGTCGCTCCGGAGGATGTGGACCGGGCACTGGCGGTGCTCACCGCACGGCACATCGAGTGCTGGACGCTGGGCACGGTCAAGAAGGCGAAGGACGCCGACGCGGTGCGCGCCGTGCTGGTCGGTGACCATCCGCGGTTCTGATCGCGGCGAAGACACGTCAGAGTCCCGCATCCTCGTTCGATGCGGGACTCTGGTGTGTTGCAAGCCTTTTCGGCGCCTGTGACGTCAACCCGCGACAACGATCGAAGGGGGAGGCCCGTCGGCCTCCCCCTTCAGACGTGAATCCGAGTCAGCGGCGCCAGTCGTCGTAGTCGTCCTCGTCCCAGCGAGACAAGGAGTCGTCCGCGTCGTGCTCATCGGACAGCACACCACCACTCCGCTGGGAGTTGGGGCTTCCCGAAAGCTCGCGCTGAAGGCTCGCGAAGTCGGTCGACGGCGAGCTGTACTTGAGCTCGCGTGCGACCTTGGTCTGCTTTGCCTTAGCCCGGCCACGGCCCATGGCTGACCCCCTCGCGTCACAGCGGGGCGGCCTGGGGTTTGGTGGCGGCCCCGTTCGAATTAATACTCTTCCTGACAGACACTTTAGCGTGTGTCCGGCGGTCTCGCTTCCAGGAGTGGGGGAAGAACTCCGGAAGTGGGCCGTTTGCCCGCTTGTCGCCCCGGCGTGGAATAGCTAGACGACCCCGGGTATCGCGCGAATCACACCCACCCGGGCGCCGCCGCCGAGCACCGCGGGGGCCGCCAGCTCCGCGTGCGCATCGGTCCACTCGATCCCCATCCGATGCAGAATCGCCAGCGTCAGCGGCATTCGCGCACGATCGTGGCCGTCTTCGATCTTGTACGCGAAAGCCGATCCATCCGGCAGCGCACCGGCGTGCACGCCGTCGGCGCCGATCTTGCAGACCAGGCCGGGGGTGGCCAGCATGACGAGCAGATCGGGTGCGTTCGTGCCGGAAATCACTCGCGGATGGGCGCGGATCGCGTCGGCGACCCGGCGTTCGGGAGTGCCGGGCGCGGCCGTCGCCATGGTCGAGAACACCCGTGCGAGGTTGACCAGCGAGACCGGGATGATCGGCAGTCCACAGCCGTCGATGCCCAGGTCGGCCTCCGGCTCGCCGGTCAGCTCGGCCACCGTGGCGAGCACCGCGCGCTGCAGCGGATGCGACTGCTCCTGGTAGCCCTCGGTGGGCCAGCCGTTGACCGCGCAGGTCGCGAGCATCGCCGCGTGTTTGCCCGAACAGTTCATGTAGAGCGGGTGCGGCGGCTGCCCGCCGGCGAGCAGGGCGGCGCGGGCGCGCTCGTCGTAGGGCAGATCGGCCGGGCAGGCCAGGGCCGAATCGGCGAACCCGAAGCGGTCCAGCAGCCTGCGTACCAGTGCGATGTGGTCCGGTTCGCCGTAGTGCGAGGCGGTGGCGACGGCCAGCTCGGCGTCATCGATGGGCTCGAAACCATTGCGCAGCAGCGTGATCGCCTGCATCGGTTTGTTCGTCGAGCGCGGGAAGATCGGCAGGTGCACTTCGCCGAGTTCGCGGGTCGGCTCACCGGTGGCGTCGAGCATCACCACCGAGCCGCGGTGCACGCATTCGCGGAAGCCCGAGCGGACGACTTCGACCAGTTCCACACTCACAGTCGCGCCCCCGTGCCGAGTTCGCCGGTGTCGGCCGTCACGTTCCCGTTAGCGGCGGCCGCGCTCCCGTGCCGGTCGGTGGCGGACTCAGTAGCGTTCCGGTTTGCGGCGGCCGGGTCCGCGTGCCGGTCGGTGGCAGATTCAGTAGCGTTCCGGTTTGCGGCGGCCGGGTCCGCGTGCCGGTCGGTGGCAGATTCAGTAGCGTTCCGGTTTGCGGCGGCCGGGTCCGCGTGCCGGTCGGTGGCAGATTCAGTAGCGTTCCGGTTTGCGGCGGCCGGGTCCGCGTGCCGGTCGGTGGCGGACTCAGCAGCGTCCCGGTTCGCGGCGGCGCGGGCGGCGTTGCCATGTCGGCGCGCGTGTCGTTCGATCTGCATGCGCACGTCGTCGGAGATGGTCGGCTCGTCGGCGAGCAGGATGGCCAGCAGGTCCGGATCGGCGCCGGTGAACACGTCGCGAACGGTGATGCCGTGCTCGGGGACGTGCACCACCGAGACCTGGTCGCCCGCCCCGATCGTTCCCTCGGTGAGCACCCGCAGGTAGGCGCCGGTGTCGCTGCGCAGCGCGAACCGCTTCACCCATTGGCGCTCACCGCTCCAGTGCTGGAACGTCGCGCACGGCACGCGCGGCGCGGTCACCTCGAGCAGAGTCTCGCCGACCGACCAGCGTGCGCCGATCACCGAGTCGCTGATCGGAAGTCCACTGACACGCAGGTTTTCACCGAACCACCCGGCGGGCAGTTCGCGGCCGAGTTCCGCGCCCCAGCGGCGGGCGTCCTCGTCGGCGTAGGCGTAGACCGCCTGATGCACGCCGCCGTGGTGCTTGGTGTCGCAGACGTGGTCGCCGGCCAAACCGAGCGCGCGCACCGCGACCCGCCCCGCCACCGGTCGCTTGTCGATGGCGGTACGGCCGACCCGCCCCGGCACCTCGAGATCGGCGTGCACGACGCAGGCGGCGAGGACCTCGCCGGAATCACCGACGCGCATGGGCAGCGCTCCTCTCGTCACGAATGGGGAGCTCGGCACTGAGCAAGGGTGGGCTGTCGGCCAGGGAACGTCCCATGCCGGAAGGTGGTTCGTCAACGGGTCAGCGCCCGCGCAGCCGGTCGACCGCGATCCGGCCGGCCTGCGGCTCGTCGTCCGCGGGCACCGAATCGGGATCGATGGACGCCGCGACCGGGCCCGCGACCAGCGCGGTCTCGGCCGGGACCGCGCGCTTGACCAGCGCCAGGGCGATCGGGCCGAGTTCGTAATGGTCCACGACCGTGCCGAGCCTGCCCACCGCGCGACCGCCCGCGGTGACATCGTCACCGGTGGCGGGGCGTTCGTCGGCCGAGCCGTCCAGGTGCAGCAGCAGCAGGTGGCGCGGCGGCTTGCCGAGATTGTGCACCCTGGCCACCGTCTCCTGACCGCGATAGCAGCCTTTGTCCAGGTGAACCGCACCGTGCTCGGTCACGCCGCCGATCCAGCGGGCCTCGTGCGGGATGGTCCGCTCGTCGGTGTCCAGGCCGATCCGCGGGCGGACCGCCGCCACGCGCAGCGCCTCGAACGCCCACATCCCGGCGGGCACGGCGCCCGCCGCGGTGAGCCGGGCCCACCGATCGGCGAGCTGATCGCGGGGAACGACCAAGTCGAAGGAGTCGGCCGTCGGCCACGGCATCCGGCGCAGGAAACCGCCGCCGGGCAGCGGCGCCGCCTCGTACACGGCGGGCAGAGCGGCGATGCCGAGGGTTTCGGTCAGTCCGGCGACACCCGGCCCCAGCAGGCTCAGCACCGCGTGGTCGTCGGCTTCGACCGGCTTGGCGTCGGCCCAGAAGACCATCCTTTGCAGGAACGCGAGCAGATCCGGTCCACGCTCGGCCTCGGTATCGATCCAGACGGTGCCGTCCAGTTCGGTGAGCACGAAGTGATGCTGCACCCGGCCGTTCAGATCGAGGTCGAGGTTCTCCGCGGACTGCCCGTCGCCGAGAGCGGCGACGTGCTGACTCGAGATGGTGTGCAGCCAGGTGAGCCGCTCCGCGCCGGTGATGCGCAGAACGAAGCGATGCGAGCGATCGACGACAGCGGCGCGCTGCACCGCGGCGCGCTGTTCGCCGAACGGATCGCCGTAATGCCAGGCGACGGCGGCATCGGGTGAACCCGCCGCTCCCGCGACGGCTCCCGACACACTGAGCAGGGGGCTGGGCGCAACGACCACGGACACCTCTCCCACTCTAGGCGGGGCCGAGGGGCGGTGCGAGAACCGGGCTGCCGCGCCCGAGTCCGGCATAGCGGATCGGCATTGTGCGAGCATTACGACCGGGGCTGCGGTGAACCTTGACAAAAGGTCTTGCGAAAGCGGCCGTGACATAGGCATTGTCCGCCCCCACCGCCTACGCTCGTCGCATGGTGGATCGAGTTCTGGTAACTCTCGATGGCGCGGTGCGGGATGCCGATGCGCCATTGCTGTTTGCGGACGATATCGGCGTATTGCGTGGCGATGGTGTTTTCGAGACGGTGCTCGTGCGCGCGGGCGTCGCGTGCGCGATCGAATTTCATCTAGGCAGACTGCGTCGCTCCGCTCAGGCGCTCGATCTGCCCGAGCCGGAGCTGGGCAGATGGCGCGAGGCGGTGGAGACCGCCGCCAAGGAGTGGGGCAGCGACCGCGAAGGTGTGATGCGGCTGGTGCTGACTCGCGGCCGCGACTCCGAGCTGGCCGGCACCGCCGACAAGGTCAAGACCGGCGACCTCGCCGCCGCCGTGCCGGTGCCGACGGCCTTCGTGCTCGTTGCGCCGGTGCCCGAGCGCGTCGAGAAGGCCCGCACCGAAGGCATCGCCGTGGTGAGCTTGTCACGCGGCATCTCGGTCGACCTCGCGCAGGCGGCGCCCTGGCAGTTGCTCGGGGCCAAGACCCTGTCCTACGCCACCAATATGGCCGCCCTGCGATTCGCCGCGCGGATGGGCGCGGACGACGTGATCTTCACCAGCACGGAGAACCGGGTGCTGGAAGGCCCCCGATCCACCGTGGTGATCGCCCGCGACAAGCAGCTGATCACGCCGCCCGCGAAGAACGGGGTGCTGCCCGGCGTCACCCAGCGCGCGCTGTTCGCCGAAGCCGAGAAGGCGGGCTGGCAGTGCCGCTACGACTCGCTGTTCACCGCCGACCTGCTCACCTGCGACAGCATCTGGATGCTGTCGAGCATCTCGCTGGCCGCGCGGGTGAATTCGCTGGACGGACTGCGGATGTCGGCGCCGGACAACGCCGCGGAGATCATCGGACTGGTCGATCGCGGCATCGAGCGGGCAGGAGCCATCGGCGACTGGTGAGAACGCGGGCTCTGCCGCCTCTCCGGGTATTGAGGCCGTACTGGTGGGTGGCGCTGAATTTGCGTTCAGGTCGTGCGTTGGGGGTGATGGGGTTCTGGGCGTGCCCCGGGACTTACCCATGTGCTCGCGAGATCAGTTGTCGCGTCGGCGTTGGAGCGGGCGGTGCCGTCGGTTGAGGCGTTGGCGTGCCGCCCGGCGAGTCGGTGGGCCTGGTGGTCGCGTGGGGCAGGGGAGGCGGTGGCCACGCTGGTCGGGCCGGTTGATGCCTTGAGGTGAGCTGGCGGCCAGGTCGGTGGGTCCGGTGGTCTCGTGGGTGGGGAGGCGGCCGCCACGCTGGGGCAGGATGATGCGTTGGCGTGAGCTGGCCGCGAAGTCGGTGGGTCCGGGTGGTGGGATTGGCGTGAGGCGTGGCGCTGTCGGTGGGTCCGGTGGTCGTGTCGGCGGGGAGGCGGCGGCCACGCTGGTCGGGCCGGTTGATGCCTTGGCGTGAGCTGGCCGCCAGGTCAATGGGGCCGGTGGTGGTGTTGACATGAGGCCGTGGGGATGTTGCTGGGGCCGGTTGTCTCGGTTGGCGGCGGTGGGGCGAGTTGTCACGTCGGGTGGTGGGCGGTGTTCGTGTTGGTGGGGTCGGTTGACTCGTGTGCGCGGCAGGGGTCGGTCGGTGATGGTGCTGATCGACGTCGCCCGTGATCTCCGTCCTAGTCGACGGTTGGCGAGGGCGGAGTGAGCACGGGAAACGGCTGATCAGGGCGGGGATGCCCGGGTTGCCGTGGCGCAGGACTCATTTTTGCGAGCTGCCTCCGGCGTTAGTCTTACTACGACACGTCGTAGATACAGGAGGTCGGCTTGAACGCCCTGGACATCTCCCGATGGCAGTTCGGGATCACGACGGTCTATCACTTCCTTCTGGTGCCGCTGACCATCGGTCTCGCTCCGCTGGTGGCGGCCATGCAGACGGCGTGGGTCGTCACCGGCAAACAGCACTGGCTGCGGCTGACCAAGTTCTTCGGCAAGCTGTTCCTGATCAACTTCGCGCTCGGCGTGGCGACCGGCATCGTGCAGGAGTTCCAGTTCGGGATGAACTGGAGCGAGTACTCCAGGTTCGTCGGTGACGTCTTCGGGGCCCCGCTGGCACTGGAAGGCTTGATCGCCTTCTTCATGGAGTCGACCTTCCTCGGCCTGTGGATCTTCGGCTGGACCCGATTGCCGAAACTGCTGCACCTCGGTGCGATCTGGATGGTCGCTATCGGCGTGAACGCCTCGGCCTATTTCATCGTCGCGGCCAACTCGTTCATGCAGCACCCGGTCGGCGCCCGCTACAACCCGGAAACCGGTCGCGCGGAGTTGACGAGCATCGTGGAGGTGCTCACCAACAACACGTTGCTGGCGGCCTTCCCGCACGTGGTGGCCGGATCCTTCCTCACGGCGGGCACCTTCGTCGCGGGCATCGCGGGTTGGTGGATGGTGCGCAACGCCCGCGGCGGCGACGAGGCGAAAACGGCCGAGGCGCGCGAGATGTGGCGGCCGGCCGCGCGGGCGGGCATCGTCGTGATGATCGTCTCGCTGGCCGCGCTGGTCTACACCGGCGACGTACAGGGCAAACTGATGTTCGAGCAGCAGCCGATGAAGATGGCCTCGGCGGAATCGCTGTGCCACACCGCGACCAACCCCGCCTTCTCCGTGCTCACCGTGGGCACGCACAACAACTGCGACAGCGTGACGCACGTGCTCGAAGTGCCGTATGTGCTGCCCTGGCTGGCCGAGGGGCAGTTCACCGGCGTGACCCTGGACGGCGTCGTCGACCTGCAGAAGGCCTACAACGAGAAATTCGGGGTCGGTGACTACCGGCCGAACCTGTTCGTCACCTACTGGTCGTTCCGCGCCATGATCGGCCTGTCGGCGGGCTCGGCACTGCTCGCGCTCGCCGGACTGTGGCTCACCCGGCGCGGCCGGGTGCCGGACCAGCGCTGGTTCTCCTGGCTGAGCCTGCTGGTCATCCCGACGCCGTTCCTGGCCAACAGCGCCGGATGGGTGTTCACCGAGATGGGACGCCAGCCCTGGGTCGTCGTGCCCAACCCCACCGGCGACCCGAACCTGCGCCTCACCGTGCAGCAGGGCGTGTCCAACCATTCGCCGGGCGTCGTGCTGTTCTCGCTGATCGTCTTCACGCTGCTGTACGGCGCGCTCGCGATCGTGTGGTTCTACCTGATGCGCCGGTACGTGATCCACGGGCCCGATCCGGCCGCGCCTGTCGCGTCCGGGCCGCGCGACACGGACGCGGCCTCGGGCGGGCGTCGCACCGAAGAGCCCGCCGTCGAACAACTTTCGTTCGCCTACTAGGAGCCGGCGATGGGTTTGCAAGAGTTCTGGTTCGTCTTGATCGGCGTGCTGTTCACCGGCTACTTCGTGCTGGAGGGCTTCGACTTCGGCGTCGGCATGCTGATGCCGATCCTCGGCAAGGGCTCCGACGCGCGCAGGCGCACGGTGCTCAACACGATCGGCCCGGTGTGGGACGCCAACGAGGTCTGGCTGATCACCGCGGGCGCCGCGATGTTCGCCGCGTTCCCGGAGTGGTACGCCAGCTTGTTCTCCGGCTTCTACTTGGCGTTGTTGCTGGTGCTGGTCGCGCTCATCCTGCGGATCTGTGCCATCGAGTACCGCGGCAAGATCGACGATCCGCGCTGGCGGGCCCGCTGCGACATCGGTATCGGCATCGGTTCCTGGGTGCCGGCACTGGCCTGGGGCTGGGTGTTCGCCAATGTGGTGCACGGGGTCGCGCTGAACGAGAAGAAACAGTTCGCGGGCTCGGTGGCGGACCTGTTCGGGCCCTACGCGGTGCTCGGCGGGTTGGCGACCGGACTGCTGTTCGCGCTGCACGGCGCGATGTTTTTGGTGCTCAAGACCGCAGGCGAGGTGCGCGAGGACGCGCGGCGCACCGCCCGGCTGCTGCTGGTCCCGGCCGTGCTGGTGGTCGGCGGGTTCGGAGTGTGGACCCAGCTGTCCTACGGGACCGGCTGGACCTGGATTCCGCTGGCGCTGGCCGTCGGGGGCCTCGTCGTGGCGACCGTGGCGGATTTCGCGCACCGTGACGGGTGGGCGTTCACCGGCACCACGCTCACCGTCGCGGCGGCCACGGCGCTGCTGTTCGGATCGCTGTTCCCCGACGTGCTCCCCTCGACCATCGACGCGGCGTTCGACCTGACGATCCACAACGCGTCCTCGACGCCGTACACGCTGAAGGTGATGAGCTGGGCCGCGGCGCTGGTCACGCCGGTCGTGCTGGTGTACCAGGGCTGGACGTACTGGGTGTTCCGCAAGCGGATCACCGTCGAGCAGATCCCGGCCTCGGTCGGGCTGCCTCTGCGGCACGGACAGGATTGATGCCATGGCCCGTCCGCCGATCGATCCGCGCCTGTGGCGGCACGCCCGCTCGGCACGCAGTTATCTGGCGCTGAGCGTAGCGCTGTCGCTCGTGGTCACCGCCGCGATCGTGGTGGCGGCGGTGCTGATCGGACGGGTGCTGGCCGGAGTGGTCACCGACCCTGGTCTGCGCACCCTCGGCGCGTGGACGGCCGAACTGATCGTGCTCACGCTCGCGATCGCGGGGCGCGTGCTCGCCACCTGGTGGCAGTCCCGGCTGGCCCACCGGGCGGGCGCGAGCGTTGTGGCGGAGCTGGAGAGCGCGGTGCTCGGTGCCGGTGCGCGACTGTCCCCCCGCGAACTCGACACGCGCCGCACGGAGCTGGCGGTGGTGGTCGGCACGGGATTGTCCGGGCTGCGCGGCTATCTCGTGGGCTACGTGCCCGCGCTGTTGCTGGCTGTGCTGGTGCCGCCGGTCGTGCTCGCCGTCATCGCCGCGCACGATCTCACCTCCGGCGTGATCGTGGTGATCACTCTGCCGCTCATCCCGATTTTCATGATCCTGATCGGTCTGCTGACCCAGGGGCGGGCGGAGGCCACGCTCGCGGCAACCACCCGGCTGTCGGATCAAATGCTCGACCTGTTCGCGGGCATGCCGACATTGCGGGCACTAGGCCGGGAAACGGGCTTCGCCGAACCGGAAACCCCTTCCCGCGAACGGCAGGGCGCGGGGCCCGCGGGCACCATGCAGCACCGCGTGCGCGAACTCGGTGACGCGCTGCGGCAGCGCACCATGCGCGCGCTGCGCATGGCCTTCCTGTCCTCGATGGTGCTGGAAATGCTCGCCACGCTGAGCGTCGCCTTGATCGCGGTGTCCATCGGGTTGCGGTTGGTGTTCGGTGAGATGAGTCTCTACGCGGGCTTGGTGGCGCTGGTTCTCGCGCCGGAGGTGTATCTGCCGCTGCGCATGGTCGGCGAACGGTTCCACGCGGCTCAGGACGGTATGGCGGCCGCCGACAAGGCGTTCGCGGTTCTCGACGGCACGCCTCCGGAGCGAGACGACCTTCCGGCCGGCGCGAGTGCCGTGGCACCGGACGAGTCGCGGGCTCCGGATGCGAGCGGCCGGTCAGCTGCGCCGAAGGTGACCGGCGCGACGGAACGGAGTGCGAGTTCGGCAGGTCCCGGCACGGTGGAACTGTGCGACCTCTCGGTCCGAGCGCGGGACGGGCTCGCGCCCGCGGGCCTGTCGGCGACGTTGCGGCCCGGCTCGCTCACGGTGCTCGCCGGACCCAACGGCAGCGGCAAATCCACCGCGCTGCAAGCGATCCTGGGGCTGATCAGGCCCGACCGAGGCGCCGTGACCGTCGACGGTGTCGACGTCCGTGCACTGGACCCGGACCGCTGGTGGGCGCGCGTGGCTTGGCTGCCGCAGCGGCCGGTGCTGGTGCCGGGCACGCTGCGAGACAACCTCGAACTGCTCGGTGCGCGACCGGTGGACCACGCCGCGCGCGGCCCCGTCCGCGTCGTCGACGATCTCGAAGCCGCTTGTGTCGCCACCGGTTTCGACGCCGTGCTCGATGATCTGCCCGATCGGTGGGGCACTGTGGTCGGCCCCGGCGGCATCGGCCTGTCGCTCGGCCAGCGCCAACGTCTCGCGCTGACCAGAGTGCTGGCCACCGACCGCCCGATCCTGCTGCTCGACGAGCCGACCGCACACCTCGACGCCGCCGCCGAAGCCACCGTGCTGGCCGCTCTCCAGGCTCGGGCCCGCGCGGGCGCTACGGTCGTCGTCATCGGTCATCGCCCGACCGTTCTGGCCGCCGCCGACCACGTCGTCCAGGTTCGCGCCGATCGAGCGGAGGTCCTGCGGTGAACGCCGGGATGGTCGGTCGATTGTCCGAGCAGATACCCACGCCCGAGAGGAAACGGCGGCAGTCGATGGTCGCCGACGGAGCGATCGGCACGGCGCGGCGCGGTCGGGTTGTCCGCAATGCGCTCCTGCGGCGCGTTCAGGGACCGGCCGCTGCTGGACCGGCCTCGGCCCACCAGCACGAGGGACGTACGAGACTCGCGATCGCGACGACGCGGGGCGTTTCGCGCGACACCCGCGCGGTGCTCGCTGATCTGCGGCGAATGTGGGAGCTGCTCGAATTGTCCCGCCCGCGGGTCGCGGTGGCGATCGGCTGGGGCGTGCTGGCGCTGGGCAGCGGGCTCGGGCTCGCGGCGCTGGCGGCCTGGCTGATCGCGCGGGCCTGGCAGATGCCGCCGGTGCTCGACCTGAGCATCGCCGTCGTCGCGGTGCGCGCGCTCGGTATCTCGCGCGGCCTGTGCCGGTACCTGGAACGGCTCGCGACGCACGACGTCGCCCTGCGCGCCATGACCACGGCGCGAACCACGGTCTACCGGACGCTGGCCCGCTCGAATCATTGGCTGCGCCGACCCGACGCGCACGGCGGCGACCGGCTGGACGCGTGGCCCCGGGAGACGAAGCCGCCGCGCCGCGGTGATCTCCTGGTCCGGATCGGCAGCGACATCGATGATCTGGGCGCCGTGGTGGTCCGCGTGTTCGTTCCGGTCGCGGTCGCCGCCGTCCTCTCGGTCGCCGCCGTCGCGCTGCTGGCGACGATCTCGCCGAACGCGGCCGCGATTCTCGCGGGTGCGCTGGTGCTGTCGGGGATAGTCGCGCCGTGGTTGTCGGCCGAGGCGGCCTCGGAGGCGGAACGCGCCGTGCGCGCCGACCGGGCGGAGTTCACCGCGCAGGCGCTCACGGTCCTCGACCACGCCGCCGAACTGCGCGTGGCCGGTCGCCTCGACGCCGCCCTCGACGCGGCCGGGGAAGCTTCCCGCCGGGCGGTCGCGGCGGAGGACCGGGCCGCCGCGCGCAGCGCGTGGTCGGCCGCCGCCACGCCGCTGTCGATCGGAGCAGCTGTGCTCGGCGCCCTGCTGATCGGCATCACCGTCTAGGCCCCCACGGCGGCACGGCGGGCGCGATGACACCCATGGCACTGGTGATCCTGGTGCTGCTGCCCCTCTCCGCCTTCGAAGCGGTCGGCCCGCTGCCCGCGGCGGCGCAGGCCCTGACAACTGCCCGTGCGGCGCTGCGTCGCATGGACGGGCTGGAAGCCGAGTCGCCCACCGGCACGTCGGCAGACCCCTGGGCGACTGCTCGTGCCCTGCCCGCCGGGGACGCGGCGGCGTGCGCCATCCGCATACCGAGCGTCGGAACCGGGACGGACGATCCGCCGCGCACGGGGGTCGCGCCGTCCGACCTGGTCGGCGACGCCGCGCGGACCGGGGACGCCCGACCGGTCCTCCCGGCCTCTTCCGCGCTCGTGACCGGCGGGGCCGGTAACGGCGCGCCCCGTGAAACTGCCTCCGAAGGGCATTCCGACAACGGTCCAGCGCGCCCGGAGGACTTGAAAGAAAGCGTCGCCGCACTGGTCCCGTGTCGGCTCGATGACGGCCCCGCGACGGCCGACCCATATGACGCCGGACTTGGATGCGAATCAGAGCCGGGACAAGAATGGTCGGCGAGTGACGCCCACTCGGCCCGGACGCTCAACGTCCGCGTGCCGGAACTGCCGCGAGGACGGCGCATCGCGGTGGTCGGCCCCAGCGGCGCGGGCAAGACGACTCTGCTGATGCAGTGGGCCGGGTTGTTCGACGCCCCTCGCCCCGGCGTCACCTTCTTCGCCGAGGACGCGCACCTGTTCGGCACCTCCGTGCTGGAGAATCTGCGGGTCGCGCGCGGCGATCTCACCGCGGAACAGGCCGAGAAGGCGTTGCGGACGGCCGGTCTCGGCGACTGGCTGGACGGGCTGCCGGAGGGAGTGCACACCGATCTGGCCGGGGGAGCGGCCGCGGTGTCGGGCGGTCAGCGTCGCCGGATCCTGCTCGCGCGGGCACTGGTGTCACCGGCACGGGTATTGCTCCTCGACGAGCCGACCGAACACCTGGAAGCCGAGGCCGGGGCGCGACTGCTGCGCCACCTCCTCGACGCCGATAGCGGTCTCGTCGCACCCGATCGCGTCGTGATCGTCGTCACGCACCACCTGCCGCGCGACCATCAGGCCGACACGGTGCTACAGATATCCGCATCAGGCGAGGTCACAACCGTTTTCGGGAGCGAGGAACCAGCGTGCCGCGCCACCGTTTCAGCCCACCGAGAAATTCCGTTGCCGAGCTACTGACGCATCGCTAGATTCGTTCGTACACGAGGAAGGAGGTGGTTCGAAGAATGGATATTCATAGGACACGTGAGGTGGCTGTCCGCTAGCGCCACCGCTGCAGGTGGATTCGCCCGCGCGAGCGCTGAGCGAAATCCAGGCAGTCACCCGGCCCCCGAGCCCCGGTCGGTCCGACCGGACCCGTGCGACGCAAGAAGCACCGGTATGGCTCGGGGGCTGTTCTGTTCTGGTCCGCCTCTCCGGGTATTCAGGCCGTACCAGTGGGTGGGGGGTTGGTAGGTCACAGGTCTTGCGTTGGGGGTGGGCTGGGTTTTGGGCGTGCCCGGTGAGTTACCCATGTGCTCGAGATCAGGTGTCGCATTGGTGGGGGGGCACGCGGAGTGCTGTGTTTGCGAGATCAGGTGTCGTTTCTGGCGGAGGCGCGCGGGGTGCGTTGGCTCTCAGGATGGCTTTGCGTAGCAGGCGGCGATTTCGGCGGCGCGGTTGTGCAGGCTCGTGCGTAACCATTGCGGGGCGAGGGCTTCCGCGTCGGTCACGAGTTGCCAAAGTGCCCACTCGGCATGTCTGGGATCTTGGAAGGTCACCTTCAGTCGCAGCCAGCCGTCGGTGTCGGTCTCTTCGGCGCTGACGGCGAGGGCGGTGTTCACCAAGTCTTCTCGCCGTGCCGGGTGCACCCGTACCTCCACGGCGACTTGGTCGCCGCCGGTCCGGAACCGTGTGCTGCGCTCCTGCCAGGCCCGGTCCAGATCGACCCGGTCCGGTCGCTCCGCGGGTTCCGGAAGTTCCTCGGCGGCCGACACCCGCGACAGCCGGTAGGTGCGGTCCGCGCCCGATCTCGTAGCCAGCAGATAGCCCTGGCCGCGCACGGTGACCAGGCCGATCGGATCCACCGTGCGCCACTTCGGGGTCTGGTCGGCCGCCGCGTAGCGGATGCGCAGCTTGTGTCCGGCGAACACCGCGCGCCGCACCTCGGTCACGATGGTGTCGGGCACTTCCTCGGCAACCAGCCGTCGCGAGAGGAGGTCGGTCTCGGGTTCGATGAGCAATCGCCGGGCCGCGTCGCCGGCGGTGGCCCGATAGCTTTCCGGCAGCGCGTCCACCACTTTGAGCATGGCCGACGCGAGCGCCGAGCCGAGGCCGAAGACTTGCGCGCCGCGCCGTGATCCGGCGACCAGCAGGGCGAGTGCTTCGTCGTGGTTGAGTCCGGTGAGTTCGGTCTGGAAACCGGGCAGCAATTCGAAACCGCCGTGCCTGCCGCGTTCGGCGTAGACCGGGACGCCCGCCGCGGAGAGGGCTTCGATGTCGCGCAGCACGGTGCGCGTGGATACCTCCAGTTCGCGGGCGAGCGTGTCCGCGGTCAACCGACCGCGCTGACGTAGCAACAGCACCAGCGAGACCAATCGGTCGGCGCGCATACGGAAAATCTACCGAAATACCTGACCGAGGATGTCGTGTTTTGTTGGCAGGCTCATGGACGTAAGGACACTCGATGAATTGGAGCTGATGTGGTTCTGCGACGAACGGCGGTCAACCCCGTGACGTGGGCGGCGGAGATGGGATTCAACCAGGGTGAGATCGTCTCCGGGCAGACCCGGACCCTCTACTGCTCGGGGCAGACCGCGATGAGCGGTGATGGCAAGCCCCAGTACGACGGTGACATGGCGGCCCAGTTGGCGTTGAGCCTCGACAACCTGGAGGCCGTCCTCGGCGAGGCCGGCATGTCCCTGGCGAATCTCGTTCGGCTCAACGTCTACACCACCGACGTGGATCTGCTGTTCCCGCACTACGGCGTGCTGGCATCGCGGTTGGGCGCCGCCGGGGTGGCGCCGGCCACCACGATGCTGGGTGTGACACGGCTGGCGATCCCCGGCCAGATGGTCGAACTCGAGGGGACCGCCGTCGCTTGACCTCGCCGCTGCTCGTGCCGGTCGAACCGGCACGAGTGAGTTCCCTCTTGCCCGCGGCGATGCGGGCAGCTCGGCTCAGCCGATGTAGCGCTGCAAGCGGGCGGAGAGGCGGGGTTCGAGGGGGCCGTCGGCTACCACGCGCTCCTCGACGTAGGCCAGGTCGCCGCCTTCGACGATGCCGTAGAGGCGTTTGGCGCCGCCCACGACGACGCCGGACTGGCTGCGGATCACCACGTCGGTGGCCAGTTCCCAGGACGACTGGGTCAGCGCCTGCCCGTAGAACAGCTCCACGATGCCGCCGTTGTGCGCCAGCAGCAATTCGATGACCTCGTCGTCGCCGTCGATGCCGACCCGCCAGAAACCGCTCTCGCGCAGGTCGGGGCCGTCGTAGCCGCCCTCGGCGTCGATAACCCAGGACCGGGACTCCCAGGCCAGGTAGTCGCCGCCGTCGTGCGAGACGACGATCTGCTGGCCGAACCGGTAGTCGCCGCGCTCGGGGTCGTTGCCCTCGCCCTCACCGCGCCACACGCCCACCAGGGGGAGCAGCGCGAGCATCGAGGCGCTCAGATCCGGGCCGAGCCGCAGATTGGCGGTGTCGTCGGGCAGCGGAAGATCCGGCAGGACCGGGATGTTGCGGGCGCCGGTCGATTTCGCCCGTTCGGCGGCGTCGGCTACGGCCTGGTCACCGCTGCGGCGACCGGCGGAGTCGGCCGGAGCGTTACCGTTCAGTTGTTCACTCGCTCGCTCGGCCGGGTTGGAACCTTCGCTCGCGAGTTCGCTCATGATTCGGTGAACAGCCGGTAGAAGACGTAGAGGCCGAACCAGCCGATCAGCACGGCCACGGCCACCAGCAGAATCTCGAAGAAGAGGACCACGATCCGAGTCTAACGACCCTCGTGCGGCGGCACGCAAACGGCCCCGGTGCTTCCGCGGAGCGGAAAGCGACCGGGGCCGTTCGCGAGTAGGCGGTCTTACTTGGCGACCGCGACGTCCACCGAATGGATGCCCGCGCCTTCGGGGCGCACCTCGGCGGAGCCGTTGCCCGCCGAGGACAGCGCGCGAACGGTCCACGAGCCGGGAGCCGCGAAGAACCGGAAGTCACCGGTGCCCGAGGCGACCACCTCGGCGGTGAAGTCGCCGTTGCCGTCGAGCAGGCGCACGAACGCCCCGCCCACCGGCTGGCCGTCGGTGCTCAGGACCCGGCCGGTGATGACCGTCTCCTTCTCCACGTCGACCCCGGCCGGGATGGCCTGACCCTGAGTAGGTGCTGCACACATGTCGATTACTCTCCCAACTCGATCGGAGCGCCGACGAGGGAGCCGTATTCGGTCCAGCTCCCGTCGTAGTTCTTGACGTTCTGGTGGCCGAGCAGTTCCTGCAGCACGAACCACGTGTGCGAGGAGCGCTCGCCGATCCGGCAGTACGCGATGGTCTCCTTCTCGCCGTCCAGGCCGGCTTCCTGGTAGATCTCGGTCAGCTCGGCGTCGGACTTGAAGGTGCCGTCCTCGTTCGCGGCCTTGCTCCACGGCACGTTGATGGCACCGGGGATGTGGCCCGGACGCTGGCTCTGCTCCTGCGGCAGGTGCGCGGGCGCCAGGATCTTGCCGGTGAACTCGTCGGGGGAACGCACGTCGACCAGGTTCTTCGTGCCGATGGCGGCGATGACCTCGTCGCGGAAGGCGCGGATGGACAGGTCGGGCGCGGAGGCCTTGTACTGGGTGGCGGGGCGGTTCACCGGCTCGGTGGACAGCGGACGGCCGTCCAGCTCCCACTTCTTACGGCCACCGTCGAGCAGCTTGACGTTGTTGTGGCCGTACAGCTTGAAGTACCAGTAGGCGTACGCGGCGAACCAGTTGTTGTTGCCGCCGTACAGGATGACCTCGTCGTCGTTGGAGATGCCGCGCGCCGAGAGCAGATCGGAGAACTGCTCCTGGTTCACGAAGTCGCGACGAACCTGGTCCTGCAGGTCCTTCTTCCAGTCGAGCCGGACGGCACCCTCGATGTGACCACCGTCGTAGGCGGAGGTGTCCTCGTCGACCTCGACGAAGACGACGCCGGGGGCGTTGAGGTTCTCTTCGGCCCAGTCAACGGAGACCAGGACATCGGAGCGAGCCATTGTTTTCCTTTCAGAGATGACGTGCAGGGTCAGTTCGATGCCGGTGACGGGCTCCGGCGGAGGCGGGCTGCCAGCGGATAGATCCGGCAACCCAGGCAGATCCCGAACGCAGCGTTCAGGAACGCCGCGAACAGGGCGAAGCCGGCGAACACCGCGCCGACGACTGTGGAGCCGAGCGCGAAGCCCAGCAGGCTGACGGCCGCGAAGACGAAACCGAGCAGCTGCGCGAACCGCAGCGGAGCCGTCGGCTCGGTCGCGTCGGCCGGCGCGAGACGCGGCGCGACGAAAGCCGCGTAGATCCGCCCGTACGGGTGGCGGCGCGGACCGAGGGCGGCGCCGAGGGCGAAGACGACCGCTTGCAGGGCGATCAGGATCGCCGCGGCGGCCGGAGCGAGCGCGGCGGTGAGCAGGACGAGGACCAGCACGCCGGTGGTGACCCAGGCGACGAAACGCGGTCCGCGGACATCGACCTGGTCGGTGGTAGTGGGAAGGGGTCCGGAAATGTTACGGATCTCGGTGGACATGGTGCGTACTCCTGCGCTGAATAAGTCCGATGACTGAATATTTGCCAATTCGCCGGGGGATCGTGAGATCACTCGCGCGGCGGACAAAGGTCGGCGTCAGGAAATCCGGGGAAGCCGACCGATCAGCGGCACAGGCAGCAACAACCACCGAGCCGACACAGATCCACTGTGCGGCGTCGGGTGAGCATCAGCTCGTGGTTGGAAAGCACGCCAAGCAGTTTACCCAATTCGGCGGGAGAATTGGACCCGGGGTGGATCACATCCGTCCAGGGGTCTTGTCGTCGCAGCTCAGGCAGCGGAGGTGAGCGGCTCGAGGGCGGAGTGCAGATCCCTGTCCTTGGGCACGCCGGAGATCCGGAACCGCTCCCTGCCCGCGGTGTCGAAGACGAACGTGGTGGGCAACGAGAGCACGTTCAACTCCCGTGCGAGCGCGGGCTCGGCGTCGATGTCCACCTCGATGTCCTGCGGCGGTTGCGGTGATCCGGCCAGCTGACCGGTGACATTGGCAACTACTCGGCGAACCGCGGCGCACGGGCCGCACCATTCGGCGGAGAAATGCAGCACGGTCGGCCCGGTTCCGGTCACGCCGACGGCTGCCAGCAGTTCGGCGCGAGCCGACTCGGTCGCGCCGATGCCCGCGCCCGCGCGGACCTTGCCGTCGCGCCTGCGCAGCAGGATGCCCACCGCGAGCGCGGCGAGCAGTACCGCTGCCAAAATGGTGATCTGGATCATGGTCGCTGCAATCGGTCGAGGTCGATCGTGACGTTCACGCCCTTGCCCTCCACGACGATCTGACCGCCCTGTGCGGAGACCTTGGTGGGCCGGACACCGAACGGCAACTCTTTAGTGTCGATGGTACGGGTGAACCGGGCGAGCACCGCGGGGCGATCGGCCTCGGTGATCACCGCCACAGGCATGGTCTCGGTGCCCGGCGGGCCGCGATAGAAGCCGGTCGCGACGATCTTCACTTGGTCGTCTTCGAGGAACAGTTCGGCCTGCACGCTGACCTTCTCGCCGCCGTACTGTGTGCCGGGGGTTTCCGGCAGGGTGCCGGTGAGCACCAGGGCGCCCGTGGTGGTCATACCGGAGCCGCCCGATCCGCCGGTCCCGTCGGACTTGTCCGCGGGGCGCGAGTGCACCTGCAGATCGGGGATGGTGAACAGCCGGCCCAATTCGGTGGGTTCCACGCGCAACCGGCTGTCCACCCGCTCCACGGGGACGGCGCGCAGGCTGCCGTCGACCAGCTCGCCGACCGGCAGCCGCACCCCGGTCAGCGTCGCTTCCAGTGCGGTCTCGCCGGGGATGTCCGCGCGCTTGGCGCGTGCCCGGATCTCCACGTGGTCGTAGCGGCTGTCCCAGGCCTGGCCGAAGAACGGGAAACCGTGGATGGTCACTTCGGGATCGGCCGTGAGATCGGCGCCGTCGCGCAGCGCTCGGGACATCCGGTACTCGGAATAGGCGGCGGTGCTGAAGTCGGCGACGACGGCGAATCCCGCCAGACACAGCAGGCCGATGATCAGCTTGCGCATGGTCCCCCGTCTCTCCGGGTCTCGGGCCGCGGCGGCTGGACGCCGCGCGGCGCACGTCGTGGTGCCGCGCCGGGCGTCCCGCCCGTGGCGGGACTGCCCGATACATAACCCATGTAGGCACCATATCGGTTGGCCCGAGCCGGGCTGTCAGGTGTCGACGGGTACGCCCGCGCACCCGGAATGCGTGGTCATGCCTTGTTACGCGCTAATCTTGCATCCGATTACCTGTGATTAGCGACGCGGCCGCGGCGGTGCTGCCGCATCCGCGTGGCTACGAGATGGGAGGAGGGCCTGTGGAGCTGCTCCTGCTTACCTCCGACCCCAACCCCGAGTCGGTGTTGCCCTCGCTGGCGTTGCTGGCCCACAATGTGCGGCCCGCGCCCACCGAGGTGGCATCCCTGCTCGAGGCAGGCACCGCGGACGTCGCCCTGGTGGACGCCCGGACCGACCTGGCCGCCGCTCGCGGCCTGTGCCGCCTGCTGGGCAGCACAGGGTCCTCCGTGCCGGTCGTCGCGGTGCTCACCGAGGGGGGCTTGGTCGCGGTGAACGCGGACTGGGGACTCGACGACATCCTGCTGCCCGGCACCGGTCCCGCCGAACTCGACGCCAGGCTGCGGCTGCTGGTGGGGCGCAACGGCGGCGTGGCCAGCCCGGAGAACACCGGCAAGATCACCCTCGGTGAGCTGGTGATCGATGAGGGCACCTATACCGCGCGGTTGCGTGGCCGCCCGCTCGACCTCACCTACAAGGAGTTCGAGCTGCTGAAGTACCTCGCGCAGCACGCGGGCCGGGTGTTCACCCGCGCGCAGCTGCTGCAAGAGGTCTGGGGCTACGACTTCTTCGGCGGCACCCGCACCGTCGACGTGCACGTGCGGCGGTTGCGCGCCAAGCTCGGCAGCGAGTACGAGTCGCTGATCGGCACGGTGCGCAATGTCGGCTACAAGGCTGTGCGCCCGTCACGCGCGGCGGCCAAGGGCGAGCCGGTGAGCTTTCCGGACGACGAGAACGAGGGCACCGACGATTCCCCGCTCACGCCGGTCAACGGCTCCGCACAGTGAATTCGCGCGGTCGGCGGCCGGAGTCCCGCTGGTGTGGACCTCGGCACCGGCCGAAATGCCGCGGGCTCGCGCGACGTTGCCAGGAGCGGGCCCCGCGGGACCCGCTGGCTCGATGAACGGAGGCCGATGAGCGGCGTGACGACACAGTGGACCGACCGTCCCGACGCGGACACGGCCCGGGCGATCACCGATCTGCTGGCGCGCGCCGGCGCCGCCGACGGGGTCGCCCCCGTCTCGGAGCAAGCGGTGTTTTCGCTGACTTCGGACGACGGCGTCGCGGCGCGTCATCTGCTCGCCCGACGCGACGGCACGATCGCCGGTTACGCGAATCTGGTGCCTGCCCACGGCGAACACCCGGCGATGGCCGAGGTGGCGGTGGACCCGTCCCAGCGCGGCCACGGCCTGGGGACCGATCTGGTCGCGGCCGCCCTCGCCGCGGGCGGCCCGGGCGCGCGGGTGTGGGCGCACGGCGACCGGCCGGCGGCGAAAGCCGTCGCGGCTCGGCTGGGGCTGCGTACGGCGCGCGAGCTGTGGCAGATGCGGCGCTCTCTGGCAACTCCAGAGCTACCGGAGTTGGCGGTGCCGGAGGGCCTCACGGTGCGCACCTATGCCGGCGCCGCCGACGACGCGGAACTGGTGCGGGTGAACGGCGCCGCCTTCGCCTGGCATCCGGAACAGGGCGGCTGGACCGCACGCGACATCGAGATCCGCCGGGCCGAGTCGTGGTTCGACCCGGCCGGCCTGTTTCTCGCCTTCGATGCCGACGTGCCCGACCGGCTGCTCGGGTTTCACTGGACCAAGGTGCATTACGCGGACGATCCGCCGCTCGGGGAGGTGTACGTGGTCGGTATCGACCCCGCTGCGCAGGGGCGTGGCCTCGGTCGTCTGCTCACCCTCGCCGGCTTGCGCCACCTGCGGGATCGCGGGTTGTCCGAGGTGTTGCTCTACACCGAGGCGGACAACGTCGCCGCGGTGCGCACGTATACCCGTCTCGGATTTGCGCCCGCCCATGTGGACGTCGCCTACGCCGCGGCTGAATAACAAGCGGCAGACCGGCTATCGCCGAGTAAAACTAGGGCAAACGTCACATGCACCGGGTGCAATCGCGCCGGGCTGTTCACTCTCCGTTCACTCAGGTCCGTCCAACTGTCAACCACGTGACCTTAGGTTGTGTGAGGGCAGCACACTGCTGCCTGGTGCGCAAGTTCCCCGCGAACAGCACCACAACACCCGTCCGGGCCGGTGAGGGACCGGACGAGTAGGACGCCATTCCGGAGGAATACGTGAATTTCAAGCGCAGCAGCGCCCTGGTCGGTGTGCTGGCCGTCGGCGCGATGACGCTGGCCGCCTGTGGCAGTGACGACAACACCTCTTCCGACACGGGCAACGTGGCCAAGGTCGACGTCGCCTGTGGCGGCAAGGAGGCGCTCAAGGCCAGTGGCTCCTCGGCGCAGAAGAACGCGATGGAGCGCTTCATCGCCGCGTACGAGAAGAACTGCGACGGCGCGACGCTGAACTACACCTCCAGCGGCTCGGGCGCCGGTGTGAGCGAATTCATCGGCGGACAGACCGATTTCGGTGGCTCCGACTCGCCGCTGAGCTCGAAGAAGGACGAGCCGAAGAAGGCCGCCGATCGCTGCGCCTCGCCGGCGTGGAACCTGCCGACCGTTTTCGGCCCGGTCGCGATCACCTACAACATCGACGGCGTGACCGACCTCGCGCTGGACGGCCCGACCGCCGCCAAGATCTTCAACGGCGCCGTGACCACCTGGGACGCTCCCGAGATCAAGGCGTTGAACCCGAACGCCAAGCTGCCGTCCGAGCCGATCGCGGTGATCTTCCGCAGCGACGAGTCGGGCACCACGGACAACTTCCAGCTCTACCTCGACGCCGCCTCCGACGGCGCCTGGGGCAAGGGCGCGGGCAAGGCCTTCAACGGCGGCGTCGGCGCGGGCTCGAAGGGCAACGAGGGCACCTCGGCCGCGGTGAAGACCACCAAGAACGCGATCACCTACAACGAGTGGTCGTTCGCGAAGGCGCAGAACCTGTCGATCGCGCGCGTCATCACCTCGGCGAGCAAGGACCCGGTGACGCTCAGCGTCGAGTCGGCGGGCAAGGCGATCGAGTCCGCGAAGATCTCGGGCCAGGGCAATGACCTGATCATCGACACCTCCTCGTTCTACAAGCCGTCGGTGGCGGGCGCGTACCCGATCGTGATGCCGACCTACGAGATCGTGTGCTCGAAGTACGCCGACGCGAACACGGCCACGGCGGTGAAGGCCTTCCTCACCTCCGCGGTCACCAATGGTCAGCAGGGTCTGGACGAGGCCGGGTACATCCCGATCCCGGAGCAGTTCAAGACCAAGCTGACCACCGCCATCAACGCCATCTCCTGATAGCAGCCCCCATATGACCGTGCACGACGAGGTCGCCGCCGCTGGTCAGTCGAATTCGACCGACCAGCGAGCAGGCGGAGATACTGCGCTCATGCCGAGCAAGCAGAGCAACGGACCGACCGCCAGGAGCGGTCGCCCGCACAGCCCCCGAGCGGAGATCATCTTCCGCTCGCTGGCGACGACCGCGGGTGCGATCATCGTCGCGGCCATCGCGCTGATCGCACTGTTCCTGCTGATCCGAGCGGTGCCGTCGGTACTGGCGAACGAGGCGAACTTCTTCACCAGTACCGACTTCAACACCTCGGATGCCAACAACCTCCGGTTCGGCATCCGCGATCTGTTCATGGTGACGGTGCTGAGTTCGATCTTCGCTCTGGTGCTCGCCGTTCCGATCGGCATCGGCATCGCGCTGTTCTTGACGCACTACGCGCCCAAGACGCTGGCGCGGCCGTTCTCGGTAGTCGTCGATCTACTCGCGGCGGTGCCCTCGATCGTGTTCGGTCTGTGGGGAATCCTGGTGCTGGCTCCGCAATTGGAGCCGATCCAGACCTTCCTGAACGACAACCTCAAATGGCTGTTCCTGTTCTCGGACGGCAACATCCCGCTGGCCAGCGGCGGCACGATCTTCACCGCGGGCGTCGTGCTCGCGGTGATGATCCTGCCGATCATCACGTCGGTCAGCCGTGAGGTGTTCAACCTCACTCCCCGCGCGCACATCGAGGCGGCGCAGGCGCTCGGCGCGACGAAATGGGAAGTCGTGCGGATGACGGTGCTGCCCTACGGCCGCAGCGGCATGATCGCCGGCGCCATGCTCGGCCTCGGCCGCGCGCTCGGCGAGACGATCGCCGTGCTCATCGTGCTGAAGACGGCCGCGCAGCCGGGACAGTGGTCGGTGTTCGACGGCGGCTACACCTTCGCCTCCAAAATCGCTTCGGCCGCAGCGGAATTCAGCGACCCGCTGCCGACCGGCGCGTACATCGCGGCAGGCTTCGTGCTGTTCGCGCTGACCTTCGTCGTGAACGCGCTGGCTCGTCTCGCCGCCGGCGGAAGGGTGAACGGGTGATGACCAGCTCGACTCTGGACCGGCCGATCAAGCCGCCCACCTTCCGGGATGTGAGCTTGTCGCGCAAGGTGCGCAACAACCTCGCGACCGGCTTGGTCTGGCTGGCGTTCGGCATCGCGCTCGTACCGCTGGCCTGGGTGCTGATCATGGTGATCAGCAAGGGCATCGCCGCCGTGGTCCGGGTGGACTGGTGGCAGAACTCCCTGAAGGGCGTGCTGCCGAATCAGGTCGCGGGCGGCGTCTACCACGCCATCTACGGCACCATCGCGCAGTCGCTGGTCGCGACGGTGATCGCCGTGCCGCTGGGCATCATGGCCGCGGTGTATCTGGTCGAGTACGGCCGCGGCGTGCTGGCCAAGACCACCACCTTCATGGTCGACATCCTGGCAGGCGTGCCGTCGATCGTCGCGGCGCTGTTCATCTTCGCGCTGTGGATCGCGACCCTCGGCTTCCCGCAGAGTTCGCTCGCGGTGTCGCTGGCGCTGGTGTTGCTGATGTTGCCGGTGGTGGTCCGCAGCACCGAGGAAATGCTCAAACTGGTGCCCGACGAACTACGCGAGGCGTCCTACGCGCTGGGCATCCCGAAGTGGAAGACCATCGTGCGGATCGTGGTGCCGACCGCGCTGCCCGGCATGATCAGCGGTATCCTGCTGGCCATCGCCAGGGTGATGGGTGAGACCGCTCCCGTGCTGGTGCTGGTCGGCTACAGCAAGTCGATCAACACGAACATCTTCGACGGCAATATGGCGTCGCTGCCGCTGCTGATCTACCAGGAGCTGG
>NZ_BAFS01000027.1 GCF_000308415.1 Nocardia asiatica NBRC 100129
CTTGTTTCGTTTCGGTCGGTGGCCGATCCACGGCAGTATCCGCTGGAGGAGTGCGATATGGCGGCGCAGTGGGTGGCCGACGCGTTCGTCGCCGCCGGACTGACCACGGTGGGTCTGCACGAGACGCCGGACGGCACCAAGGCCGTCGTCGCGTCGCGGCCGGCTCCCGCTGGCGCGCCGACAGTGTTGCTCTACTGTCACTATGACGTCCAACCGCCGATGGACGAGGCGGCATGGCGCACCCCGCCGTGGCAGCTGACGGAACGGGACGGGCGCTGGTACGGCCGCGGCAGCGCGGACTGCAAGGGCAACATCGTCATGCACCTGACGGCGCTGCGCGCACTCGGGCCGGACCTGCCGCTGGGCGTCACCGTCGTCGCGGAGGGCTCCGAGGAACAGAGCACCGGGGGACTGGAGCGATTCGTCGAAGCCAACCCGGACCTGCTGCGCGCGGACGCGATCGTGATCGGTGACTGCGGCAATTTCGCCGCGGGCGTGCCGACGCTGACGCAGACGTTGCGCGGCGGGGTGAACGTGGTGGTCACCGTCGAAACTCTCGCGGGTCCACTGCATTCCGGCATGTTCGGCGGTCCGGCGCCCGACGCCCTTGCCGCGCTGATCCGGCTGCTGGCCTCGTTGCGTGACGAGCGCGGCAACACCACCATCGACGGGCTGCCCAACGATCAGGTGTGGACGGGTGTGCAATATCCGAGCGAGCAGTTCCACGCCGACGCGCGCGTCCTGCGCGGCGTCGACCTCGTCGGGGACGGCACCGTCGCCGACATGCTGTGGGCGCGACCGGCGCTGACGGTGCTCGGCATCGACGCGCCCCCGGTGGTCGGCTCCGCCGCCGCGATCCCGCCGATCGCGCGGGCCCGTCTCAACCTGCGCATTCCGCCGGGCACCGATCCGGAGCGGGCACATCGGGCGCTCGTCGCGCATCTGGAGGCGCACACGCCGTGGCACGCGACGCTGACCGTCGAACTGGAAGGGACCGGCGCACCCTTCCGTTCCCCCACCGGCGGCCCGGCGCGCGCCGCGATGGAGGCCGCTCTGGCCGCGTCCTACGGCCGCCCGGCGACCACTCAGGGGCAGGGTGGCTCGATCCCGCTGTGCAACGTCTTCGCCACCACCTACCCGGACGCGGAGATCATGTTGCTCGGAGTCGAGGAACCGAAATCCCTCATCCACGCGCCCAACGAGAGCGTCGATCCGACGGAGATCGAGCACATGGCGCTGGCCGAGGCGCTGTTCCTCGCGACGTATACCGGATAGCGCCCTAGAGTTCGGTCGCGTCCTCCGGCTCGAGCACTCGGAATTCGGTTTCCTCCGGGGCCATCTCGGTGAGGCGCCCGAAATAGATGCCCTGCGCTTCGCGCTGGATGATGCCGAAATGGATCGGCAGCGCGACCCGCGGGGCGACCGCCCGGAGGTAGTCCACCGCCTCGCTGATCCGCATCCAAGGAGCCGCGGCCGGGGCGGCCAGCACGCCGACCGGGACCGGCGGCACCCACAGCGAGTCACCCGGGTGGACGAGCTGGGCCGGGTCGCCCGGGGTGCCGAGCAGGAAGACGGTGTTATCGATCACGGGGATCTCCGGATGGATGACGGCATGCCTGCCCCCGCCGCCGGTGATCTGCAGACCGTCGATGGTCAGCACGTTGCCCGCCCGCACCGCCTCCCACGGCTCGTCACGCTGCTGGGCGGTCTGCGGATCCGACAGCAGCCGTGCGCCGGGGTTGGCCTCGATGAGCGCCTCGATCCGGTTCGGGTCGATGTGGTCGGGATGCTGGTGGGTGACGGCGATCGCGTCCAGGCCGGTGAGGCCCTCGAAGCCGTGCGAGAAGGTGCCCGGGTCGAACAGGATCTTCTTGCCGTGCAACTCGACGAGGAGGCAGGAGTGACCGAAGTGGGCTATGCGCATGCCGCCATGCTAGCCACGCCAGGTGTGTTCTCCCCGACTGCGCCGATGTCTCGGCGACCCCGCGGATGCCGTGTCCGACCAGCACAACTACGCTGCTGAGGTAACCCCACAACCACATGAGGAGCAACGCGTGGCACGAGTCGTGGTCGAGGTGATGCCGAAGGCCGAGATCCTGGATCCGCAGGGGCAGGCCATTGTCGGCGCACTCCCGCGCCTGGGATTCGAGGGCGTCTCGGACGTGCGGCAGGGCAAGCGATTCGAACTCGACGTCGACGACAGCGTCGACGACGCGGCACTCGAGCGGATCGCCGAATCGCTGCTGTGCAACACGGTGATCGAGGAGTGGAAGGTGGTTCGCGTCTCATGACCGCCCGGATCGGGGTCATCACGTTTCCCGGCACGCTCGACGACGTCGACGCCGCCAGGGCGGTGCGCTTGGCCGGCGCCGAGGCGGTCAGCCTGTGGCATGCCGACGCCGATCTGAAGAGTGTCGACGCGGTGATCGTGCCCGGCGGCTTCTCCTACGGCGACTACCTGCGTGCCGGAGCCATCGCCCGGTTCGCCCCGGTGATGGACGAGGTCGTGCGCGCGGCGGGCGGCGGACTGCCGGTGCTGGGCATCTGCAACGGCTTCCAAGTGCTGTGCGAGGCCGGGTTGCTCCCCGGCGCGCTGACCCGTAACGAGGGCCTGCACTTCATCTGCCGTGACGAGTGGCTCACCGTGGAATCGGTGTCGACGGCGTGGACCTCCCGCTTCGAACCGGGCGCGCAGATACTCGTCCCGCTCAAGTCCGGTGAGGGGCGCTACCAGGCGTCGGAGGCCGTGCTGGACGAACTCGAGGGCGAGGGCCGGGTGGTCTTCCGCTACGCGAGCGGCAACCCGAACGGCTCACAGCGCGGTATCGCGGGCATCGCCTCGGCCAACGGCCGCGTCGTCGGCCTGATGCCGCACCCCGAGCACGCCACCGAGCCCTTGACCGGCCCCAGCGACGACGGCCTCGGCCTGTTCCTCTCGGTACTGGACACTTTGGTAGGGGTGTAGGGGCACACGCGGGCGGTATCGGTTCAGCTGATGCGGTCGATGATGTGGAAGTCCACGCCTTGCGCGCGGGCGAGGTAGCCGTGCTGAAGCGCCTGGTTGCCTCGGAAACCGCGGGCGCCCGAAGGCGTCTCGAGGGTCAGGCCGTGATCGAGGGCGTCGAGGATCTCGGGCACTCCCAGTGACCCGACCGTCCGTGCGAGCGCGCCGAGCGTGTGGACGGCTTCGTAGGTGGCGTTGCCGAAACTGGTCAGCGCGGGGGCGAACGCGCCGTGCCGTGCGTGGTAGCGGGTCAGGCGGTCGCGTCCGTCGGCCGTGCGTCCGTCGAGGAAGAAGCTGGACGCCACGAAGAAGTCTTTGTTGGCCTCCGGGCCCCCCGCCAGCAGCACGTTCTCGTCGGCGGACGGGCTGACCCGCAGTTGGCTCGCCGCGCGGCCGGTGGCCGCGTACTGCCGGTTGAAGCGGGCGACGTCCGCGCCGACCATCAGGATCACCACGCCGTCGGCCAGGTCGAGTGCCGGATGGGTGAGGAAGCCGGAGAAGTCCGCGCATCCCAGCGGGACGAACTGCTCCAGCACGATCGCGGCCGGATCGGCCAGACTAGCGCGAATCACCTTGGCGGACCGGCGCGGCCAGATGTAGTCGTTGCCGATGACGGCCCAGCGCCGCACGCCGTACTCGCGTTCGAGCCAGTGCACCGCGGGCACGGTCTGCCCGGCCGGATGCTCGCCGAGCATCAGCACACCGGGTAGCTCGTCGGTCAGCCCCTCGTGACTGGTGGCGTACAGATAGGGCACCCGGCTGGCGCAGGCGCGCGCGACGGCCCGGCGGACCGCGGAGGTGTGCCAGCCGGTGATGGCGTGCACCATGCCGGTGGACAGCAGCGCGGAGACCTCGGCGGCGACCTCCTGCGGCGGCCGTCCGCCATCGATATTCGTAGTACGAATTTCCCGCCCCAGAATTCCCGCGCTCCGGTTGATTTCCTCCACCGCCAGCGTTGTCGCCGCATCGCAGGACGGTGCGACGATACCGCCGGGCCCCTGCCGGGGAACTATGTTGAGGATCTCGATCGTGCCGTCGGGGCTCTCGATCGACGTCGGCATTCGGTACTCTTCTTCTCGTTCGAGTGAATTTCACGGCAGGCAGGGAAATGATGACGTCCATTGTAAGCGGAAATTCGACGCTGCATGGCGCGCTGCGTGCCGCTGAGCGCGGGTGGGTGCGGCACTTGGACGCGGCACTGTGCGCCAGGCAACTCTCGCCGGATCAGTGGTCGATGCTGTCGAATCTGTGCGGGGACGCGGGGATCACGATGACCGAGCTGGCGGCCAGATCGCAGCTCGCGCCGTCCTCGGCCACCAGGCACGCCGACTACCTGGCCGAGCGCGGCCTGATCTTCCGGCTCGCCGCGCAGGACGATCGGCGGCGCATCCTGATCGGTCTCAGCAGGCTCGGGGCGGACTTGGTCGCCGAGGTGCGCACGGAGGAGGCGCGCGCCGAACAAGAGTTGCGCGGGCGCATCGGAGCCCGCCGATATACCGAACTCATGCGATTGCTCGACTTGGTTTCCATCGCCTCGGAGTAAATACCCGAAGTACGGACATTCGTCCGATGAATGCCCCGAACATCCGATTCGTGATCATTCGGCAAACCATTCTCGGCGTTATGTCGCCGGCGGAATCGGTGCGTGCCGCGGATGGATCTCGGAGGGTGGATTCTCCGCGATTACGGATCGAGGTCACACCTCCCGGTCGGTATTCGTCGCGCGTGGCTACTCGACCGCGCCAGACCGGTCGCGGTCGGCTTGCCTAGGATCGCAGGCATGCCCGTCTCCACCACCGCAGCCACGGCCGCCGGGTTGTGCGCGTTCATCGATGCGTCTCCGTCACCGTTCCACGTCTGCCGCACGGTCGCCGCGGAATTGGACGCGCGCGGATTCACCCGGCTCGCCGAGGCGCAGCCCTGGCCCGTGGAAAGCGCGGGCGGGCACTACGTGATCCGCGGGGGATCGCTGGTCGCCTGGGCAACCGGTGAGAACGCGAGCGCGACCCCGTTCCGCGTCGTCGGAGCGCACACCGACAGTCCCAATCTGCGGGTGAAGCAGCACCCCGACCTGACCTCGGCAGGGTGGCAGTTGGTCGGCCTGGAGCCGTACGGCGGCGCGTGGCTGAACTCCTGGCTGGATCGAGAGCTCGGCGTCTCCGGGCGACTGAGCGTGCGTGACGGAAACGCGGTGCGCGAGCACGTGATCCGCATCGATGAGCCGATCCTGCGCGTGCCACAGCTGGCCATCCATCTGTCCGAGGACCGCAGGGGCGTCACCCTGGATCCGCAACGGCACGTCAACGCGGTCTGGGGTGTGGGGTACGAAGCGGGCGCGTTCGTCGATTTCGTGGCCGACCGGGCCGAAGTCGACCCGGGTGACGTGCTCGGCTGGGAACTGATGACCCACGATCTGACGCCGAGCGGGCTGGCCGGCCGGGATCGGGACCTGGTCAGCGCGCCCCGCCTGGACAACCAGGGCACCTGCTACGCGGGCCTGCAGGCGTTCCTCGCCGCGCTCGACGAGCCCGGCGCGGCGACGCCGGTGCTGGCCATGTTCGACCACGAGGAGGTCGGCAGCCAGTCCGACCGTGGCGCGCAGTCGGATCTGCTGCCCGCGGTGCTGGAGCGCATCGTGCTCGCGCGTGGCGGCGGTCGCGCCGATTACCTTGCCGCGCTCGCCGGCTCGGTGTGCGCGTCGGGTGACATGGCGCACGCCACGCACCCGAACTATCCGGAGCGGCACGAGCCCGCGCACCGCATCGAGGTCAACGGCGGGCCGGTGCTGAAGGTGAACCAGAACCTGCGTTACGCGACCGACGCCACCGGCGCGGGCGCGTTCGCGCTGGCCTGCGCGCAGGCCGCGGTTCCGTTGCAGCGCTACGTGCATCGCGCCGACCTGCCCTGCGGCTCCACGATCGGACCGATGACCGCGGCGCGGACCGGCATGCCGACCGTCGACGTGGGCGCGCCGCAGTTGGCGATGCATTCGGCGCGTGAGTTGATGGGCGCGTCCGACGTCCCGGCCTACGCGGCGGCGCTGGCGGCCTTCCTCACACCCGAGATCACCGGGCGGTAGGTAACCACCGCGACGACGAACACCGCGAGAGTGACCAGCACGTAACCGCTACCGATGATCTGCTGCCACCAGGCCCAGTCCAGTTCGCGGTCGCGCGAGTGCGGCAGCAGCCAGTGCGGACCGATCAGGAACAGCACGCAGCCCGCCGCGACCGCGCCGATCACGCGCGGGCGGCGCGCGCCGCGCACCATCAGGTCGGCGGTGACCACCAGGGCGGGCGCGATCCACACCCAGTGATGCGACCAGGACACCGGCGAGACCAGCAGCACCGCCGCGGCGTTCACCAGCAGCGCCGCCACGGTCGCGCCCGCGTCGATCAGCCTGCGCATCCACACCGCGGCGAGCGCGACGGCCAGCACCGACAGCGTGATCCACAGCAGGGTGGCCGCCGTGTCGCCGACGCCCAAGCGGAACGCCATGCCCTTGATGGATTGGTTGCCCGCGAAGTAGGGCGGTCCGATGCGCCCGGTGTCGGCCAGGGTGTGGAACCAGTAGTCCACGGAATCGCCCGGGAACAGCAAGAATCCCAGCCCCACCGCAGCGATCGCGGAGACCACCAGCGTGCCCGCGGCCTTCCAGTCCTTGCGCAGCACGAAGTACAGCAGGTAACCGGCCGGGATGAGTTTCACCGACACGGCGATGCCGATCAGCATGCCGCGCGGCCAGAACGGCTTGCGCACCAGGCAGTCCAGCGTGATCGCGGCCATCAGCACCAGGTTGATCTGGCCGAAACCGAAGGTCTGGCGGATCGGTTCGAAGAACTGCGCCACCGCGACCGCGGCGATCACCAGGGTGAGCACGGCCGGGCGGGACAGCTCGGGGCGCAGGCGCGCCAGCACCAGCCACAGCGAGATGCCCAGGCTCGCCACGGAGGTGACGACCACCAGCACCTCGGCGAGCAGCAGCGGCATCATGGCCAGCGGCGCGAAGAACAAGGCGGCCAACGGCGGATAGGTGAACGGCAGCCCGATCCCCTCGACCGGCGGCATCGGACCGTACAGGTCGCCGCCGTCCAACCACACCCGGGCGCCGTTGCGATAGACCTGCAGGTCGATGTAGCCGTGCCACCAGTGCACCAGCAGCGAAACGAGTGCAGACACCGCGAACAACGCGATCGCAGCAACCAGCCAGCGCACTTGCGGCGTCCACGGGTTCGGCGACGCGACATCGGAGGCGGTTCCCGATTCCCCGATCCGGGTCGACGCCGTGTCCGTGGTGATCGATCCGCCACCCGGAGTCGCGGCTCCCGATCCTTCGTTCACCGGCTCAGAGTAGCCGGTGCGCAGGGCCGGTACCCACTGCCTCTAGACTTGCACCAGGCATCTCGCCGCCACCCAGTGACAACGCTCGTCGCTTCACAATGCCCGGCCGAAAGGACCCTGGTACTCCGTGACTCCGCAGGTCGACACCGTCAGCGCAGCCGCAGCAAACCCCGACGTGCCGCAACCCTACAAAGAACTCGGCCTCAAAGACGACGAGTACGCCCGCATCAAGGAGATCCTCGGGCGCAGGCCGACCGACGCCGAGCTGGCGATGTACTCGGTGATGTGGAGCGAGCACTGCTCCTACAAGTCCTCGAAGGTGCACCTGCGCTACTTCGGCCAGACCACCACCGACGAGATGCGCGAGTCGATGCTCGCGGGCATCGGCGAGAACGCGGGCGTCGTCGACATCGGCGACGGCTGGGCGGTCACCTTCAAGGTGGAAAGCCACAACCACCCCTCCTACGTCGAGCCGTACCAGGGCGCGGCCACCGGCGTCGGCGGCATCGTGCGCGACATCATGGCGATGGGCGCGCGCCCGATCGCGGTGATGGACCAGTTGCGCTTCGGCGCGGCGGACGCGGCCGACACCCGTCGCGTGGTGGACGGCGTGGTGCGCGGCGTCGGCGGGTACGGCAACTCGCTCGGCCTGCCGAACGTCGGCGGCGAGACCGTGTTCGACTCCTCCTATCAGGGCAACCCGCTGGTGAACGCGCTTTGTGCCGGCGTGATGCGGGTCGAGGACCTGCACCTGGCGTTCGCCTCCGGCACCGGCAACAAGATCGTGCTGTTCGGCGCGCGCACCGGCCTGGACGGCATCGGCGGCGTCTCGGTGCTGGCCTCGGACACCTTCTCCGGTGACGAGTCCGGCGCGGGCCGCAAGAAGCTGCCCTCGGTGCAGGTCGGCGACCCGTTCACCGAGAAGGTGCTCATCGAGTGCTGTCTCGAGCTGTACGCGGCGAAGCTGGTGGTCGGCATCCAGGACCTCGGCGGCGCCGGATTGTCCTGTGCCACTTCCGAACTCGCGGCCGCCGGGGACGGCGGCATGCGCATCGAGCTGGACAAGGTGCCGCTGCGCGCGGCAGGCATGACGCCCGCCGAGGTGCTCTCCAGCGAGTCGCAGGAGCGCATGTGCGCGGTGGTCACCCCCGAGAACGTGGACGCTTTCATGGCCGTGTGCCGCAAGTGGGACGTGCTGGCCACGGTGATCGGCGAGGTCACCGACGGTGACCGGCTGGTCGTCACCTGGCACGGCGACACCGTGGTGGACGTGCCGCCGCGCACCGTCGCGCACGAGGGTCCGGTCTACGAGCGCCCGGTCGCGCGCCCCGACGAGCAGGACGCGCTGATCGCGGACACTCCGGACAGGTTGACCAGGCCGAAGACCGCGGACGAGCTGCGCGCCACACTGCTGCGGATGATCTCCAGCCCGCAGCTGTGCAGCCGCAAGTGGATCACCGAGCAGTACGACCGCTACGTGCGCGGCAACACCGTGCTCGCCGACCAGGCCGACGCGGGCGTCATCCGGATCGACGAGCAGACCGGCCGCGGCATCGCGCTGGCCACCGACGCGTCCGGCCGCTACACCAAGCTGGACCCGTACGCCGGTGCGCAACTGGCGCTGGCCGAGGCCTACCGCAACGTGGCCACCACCGGCGCGACGCCGAAGGCGGTCACCAACTGCCTGAACTTCGGCTCGCCGGAGGACCCCGGTGTGATGTGGCAGTTCCAGCAGGCGGTGCGTGGCTTGGCGGACGGCTGCGTGGCGCTGGGCATCCCGGTCACCGGCGGCAACGTCAGCTTCTACAACCAGACCGGCCAGACCGCGATCCTGCCGACCCCGGTGGTCGGCGTGCTCGGCGTGATCGATGACGTGCACCGCCGCATTCCGACCGGGATCGGCCTGGAGCCGGGCGAGACGCTGATCCTGCTCGGTGATACCCGCGACGAGTTCGGCGGCTCGATCTGGTCCCAGGTGGCGCACGACCATCTCGGCGGCGTTCCCCCGAAGGTCGACTTCGCCCGCGAGCAGTTGCTCGCCGACGTGCTGACCGCCGGTTCGCGCGACGGCATGATCAGCGCCGCGCACGACCTCAGCGAGGGCGGTCTCGCGCAGGCTGTGGTCGAGGCCGCGCTCGCCGGTGAGACCGGCTGCCGCATCCTGCTCCCCGAGGACGCGGACCCGTTCGTCACGCTGTTCTCCGAGTCGGCGGGCCGGGTGCTGGTCGCCGTTCCGCGCTCGGAGGAGACCAGGTTCACCCGTATGTGCACCGCCCGCGAACTGCCGTGGGTGCGCATCGGCGTGGTCGACCAAGGCGCGGATTCGGTCGAGGTGCAGGGCCAGTTCTCGATCACCCTGGACGAGTTGCGCGCCGCGCACGAGGGCACGCTGCCCAAACTCTTCGGCGCGGGCGCGGTCTGAACCGAACGCCCACCTGGGCGGGCCTGGACCCCTCGTTGCCGGGCCCGCCCAGGTGCGCGTGATCAGGCGACGGAATTGAACGGATCGTGCTCGGCGAGCAACTTGTCCATCCGCGCCTGGTCGATGCGACCGTGGATGGTCGCCGCCTCGTGCTGATCGCGCACCACTTTCGCCAGCGTGAACGTGCTCGTGACCAGGAAGAGCATCGACATCCCGAGGAATCCGCGTTGCCAGATGTCCAGCGGTAGCGCGTAGATTCCGATGCCCGCTCCGGCGAAGCTGATGCCGAAGGCGATCGCGGCCTGCGCGACGTAAGCGGCGGTGGCCTTCGTGCGGGCGGTCGATGTGCTCATGGACAGAAAGTTTCCGGGCGGCGCGGCCCCCGCACCCCGGTACAACTACTCGAGCGGAATGGGTAGTTGCCATCCGCGAGGGGGCGTTCGATTACCGGGCTTCGGCCGCCGGGCGGTGTGGTCTGCGTCGACCGCCCCCGCGTCACGCCGGGCGACGCGCCGGATCGTCGGGGGTGCCCGCCATACTGGTCGAATGTTGGAGACCGCCGGTGCCATGCGGCGGCTGCGCGGACGCGCGGTCGCGGTGACCCGGCGCGTCGAGGACGTCATCGATCTCAACTACGTCGGCCTGGTGGTCGCCACCGTGTTCTTCGCCCTGTCGGTGACGCCGTCGCTGCTGCCGCGCGACTGGCTGTTCCAGGGGTTGATCAGCGGGATCAACGCCGCGCTCGGGTACGGCGTCGGTTGTCTGCTGGAGTGGCTGTTCCGGCTCTGGGTGCGGCCACGGCTGAAGATCGCCTCCCCGCCCGTCTGGGTGCGTTACGCGGTCAAGTCCGCGGTGCTTTTCACGGCCGCGCTCAGCGCCGCCCTGATGCTGGTGCAGTCGGCGCGCTGGCAGCGCGAGATCACGGCGTTGATGGGCATGGAAGGCACCACCACGCCGGCCTATCTGCGCACCGGCCTGCTCAGCTTGGCCGTCGGCGCCGCGGCGGTCGCGGTGTACCGGACGGTGCGCGAGATCATCCTGTTCCTGGCCCGCCTGCTCAACCGGTGGGTGCGCGTGCCGCGCGAGCTGGCGCCGGCCGCCGGGTTCCTGGTGCTGGTGGTGCTGGCGGTGACGATCTTCAACGGCGTCGCCACGCGGGCGTTCTTCGCCGTTGCCAACTCCGCATTCAGTGTTCGCAACGACCACACCTCGGTGAACGCCGTCCAGCCGCAGCAACCGGAGCGTTCCGGCAGTCCCACGTCGCTGGCGAAATGGGAGACCCTCGGATTCGAAGGGCGCTGGTTCGTCTCGCACGGCCCTACGGCGAGCCGGATCAGCGCCCTCACCGGTCGTCCGGCCAAGGAGCCCATCCGCGCCTATGTCGGCTTGGAATCGGTCGAAGGTGACCAGAAGCCGGCCGAGCTGGCGGTGTCCGAGCTGGAGCGCACCGGGGCATTCGACCGCAAGGCCGTCGTCGTGGTCACCACCACCGGGACGGGTTGGGTGAACTCGCTGGCCGCGGCCGCGATCGAGTACATGTACGACGGTGACACCGCGATCGTCGCCACCCAGTACTCCTACTTGCCGAGCGTGCTGTCGTTCCTGGCCGACCGCGGCAAGGCCGCCGCGGCGGGCAAGGACCTGTTCGACGCCGTGTACGAGCACTGGACCGCGCGCCCGCCGGAGGTCCGTCCCAAGCTGCTGGTGTACGGGGAGAGCCTCGGCTCGCAAGGCTCCGAGGCCGCTTTCGACGGTCTCGCCGACCTGCGGGCCAAGGTCGACGGCGCGCTGTGGGTCGGTCCGCCCAACTCGAACCGGCTCTGGCAGCAGTTCGTCGCGCGCCGCGATCCGGGTTCCCGTGAGGTCGAGCCGCTGTACGCGGACGGACTGGTGGTCCGGTTCGCCTCCGACAGCGCCGATCTGGCGCGGCCTTCGACGGAGTGGCGGTCCCCGCGCATCGCCTATCTGCAGCACGCGTCCGACCCGATCGTCTGGTGGTCGCCGGATCTGATCTTCTCGCAGCCGGATTGGCTGTCGGAGTCGCGCGGCTCGGACGTCTCCTCCCAGATGCGCTGGTGGCCGTTCGTCACCTTCTGGCAGGTGGCCGCCGACCTGACCAACGCGCAAGCCGTCACCGACGGGCACGGGCACCGCTACGGCAGCCTGGTGCTGGACGGCTGGGCGGCCATCGCGGCCCCGCCGGACTGGACCGCGGAGCGTTCCGAGCGGATCCGCCTCGAAGTGGAGGCCGCGGAGGATTACGAGCGGACCACCAAGTGAGTCCGGGACACGCCGCGAGAACCATTGCCGCCGTTGTATTTCCGCTGCTCTGGAGCAATGCGGCGCTGCCCCGCCTGGGTCTCGGCGTGCGCGGCCGGACCGCCGCCAACGCCGGTTTCGCCACCGCGTACGCGCTCGCGCTGCGCGCCGATCCGGGCCGATGCTCGGTGCGCGGGGTGCGCTACGGGCTGCTCGCGGCCTCGGTCGTCGTGACCGGTTACGGGGTGGCCCTCGCCGTTCCGTCGCCGCGGTGGCAGCTGGCCGAGCTCGCCGATCGCGGGCCCGAGGTGTCGGCCGCGGAATGGGTGGCGGTGCACATTCCCGTCGGCACCGCCTACACCGAGGAACTCGTCTTCCGCGGCACGCTGGACCCGCTGCTGGACACCGTTTTCGGCCCGCGAACGGGAGCCTGGCTCGGCGCGGTGACCTTCGGCCTCTGGCACGTGGCCCCCGCGCGCGCGGTAGGTGACAGCGTGCCCGCCACCGTCGCGGTGACCACCGCGGGCGGCCTGGTGTTCGGTTGGCTGCGCCGCCGCACCCTGGGCGTGGTCGCCCCCGCGCTGTTGCACCTGGCGATCAACGCCGGTGGGGCGATCGCGCCGCGCCTGGCCCGCCGTTTCCAGGTTCCCGCGCGCCGAGACGGCGCGCCGCGCTCGAAGACCGGTGTCCGTAAGGTCTGACCGTGTGACCGTCCTCGTCCGCCCGCTCAAAAGCCTGGCGATCGTACTCGGTGTGGCTCTTGCCATTCCGATGCTCGCGACACTTGCTTTCGCGGCCATCGGTCACCCTGAATGCGCGACCATCCCGCAAGATGTGGGTCCCTGCGGATACTGGGCCCGCGTGGCGGAGTACGGGCCGTTCATCATGCTGTGGGGAACGGCCGTCACCGCGGGCTTCGGAGCAACGGCGTGGTGGTCGTCGCCGTCCTCGGTCTCTACACGGCGTTGCGCTCTCGCCGCGAATGATGAATTCGGCGCCGCCCGGATCTCGCGCCGTCGAGGGAACGCCGGGCGACCCGGCCGAGCGCGCCGAACGGGGAAGTAGGGTCGGGAACGTGGCAGGACGAGGGACGGTCGACCCGGCGCAGACGCGGGCGGCGGTGGCGGTGGTGAGCCAGTGGTTGCACGACGAGTCGGTCGATGCCCCCGCGCGGGCCGAACTCGCGGCGGCGGTGCGGACGACGGCGCGGTCGCTGGCCGCCTCCGCGCCGGGGCATTCGGTCGAGGTACGGGTGCCGCCGTTCGTCGCGGTCCAGTGCGTCGAGGGTCCGCGGCACACCAGGGGCACCCCGCCGAACGTCGTCGAGACCGACCCGCGCACCTGGTTGCTGCTGGCCACCGGCCTGCTCGAATTCGACGCGGCCCTCGCGTCGGGCGCGGTGAGCGCCTCCGGCAGCCGGGCGGCCGAGATCGCCCATTGGCTGCCGATCGTCCGGGCCACGACCGGCTGACGCCGCGCGCAGCCGGACGACGTGGCCGAACTGTGCCGGGTCGGAACGACTTCGATGACGCGGGCGAAATCCGCATCGGTGTGCGGCGGGCAGGCGGCTCACGCCTTGACGATATTGCGGCGCTCGAGCCCCTTGCGGTCGTAGAAACGGGTGACCACCGCACCGAAGACCAGCCCGATCGCCAGCCCGAGGACCGCCATCCACACGCCGCGGGTGAGTCCGGCCTCGAACTTCGCGTCGAAGTACAGAATCGCCCGCACACCCAGGAACACCTGGTGCATGGGTTCGAAGGAGGCGAGCCAGCCGAAGTACCGAGGCGTCGCCTCGATCGGCACGGTGCCGCCGGAGGACGGCAGGCCCAGGATGACGAACAGGATCAGGTTCACCAGCAGGCCCGCCGAGCCGATCGCGGCCAGCATCGACAGTCCGGTCACGCCGACGGCGGTCAGTGCGAGCGCGCTGTAGAGGTACAGGGCGAGCGGATTGCCGATCGGCATCTCCAGCAGCTTGCCGACGACCAGGAACACCGCGGCGACGATGTTCGCCGCCAGCGCCAACACGCCCCACTTGATCAGCAGCGTCTTGAACCGCGAAATCGGCGTGGGCGGGTAGTGCACGTACCACGGGCCGTACTCGGTGGGCACGAAGCCGAGCTGCGCGTCGATCATGGTGTGGATGACCATCGCGCCGACCACCCCGGCCAGCAGCAGCAACAGGGCGTAGAAGAACGCGGTCAGGCCCTGGCCGCTGCCGTGCGGCAGCGGGTGGTACTGCTGTTCGACCACCTGGATCGGCGACGCCAGCGCCACCTTCGTCGCGCCGGTCAGCTCGGGCGCGGGCGGGCCGCCGGGCGGCGGAGCCAGCTGCGCGGTCACCTGGTCCAGCAACTGCTTGCCGACCTGCTTGTTCACCTCGGTCAGCGCTCGGTCGCCGACCCGGAGCACGATCTGGGTGCCGAACGCGCCGGTGCGCGGGTTGGTCTGCACTGTGATGATCGGCCGCTGGATATCGCCCGGTATGACACTGCCCACACCCAGATTGCCGAGCCCCTTGCTGAAATCGCCCGGGATGACGATCGCGCCGTACACCTGCCCGGACTGCATCTGCCGCTCGGCCTCGCTGATGCCGAGCACGCGCAGGTCGACTTTGTCCGAGGGAACCCCGGCGACGAGCGCTTCGGTGATCCGATCGCCGAAATTGACCTGCTGCCTGCTGTCCCCGCTGCCGATGGTGTCGCCCACGTCCTGGTTGACCAGGGCGATCGGGAAATCGTGCAGGTTCTGCTCCGGATCGACGACGTAGTCGAGGTACATGATGCCCAGCAGCACGGTGAGCAGACTCAGCACGGCCAGCGGGAAGAGCACCATCCGCGGCCATGGCCTGCGCCCCGCGCCCGGCTCGGTCTCGCTCGTCTCGTCGGTGGTCGTCACGGTGCGCACCGTAACAGCTGCGGACGCCGGAAATATCCGGGTTCGCCCACCCCGGATTGCTGCCCGGATGCGGCGGCGTGCGAGTGCGCCGCTGTCCACCCGTAGAATGAAATCTGCCCCCAGCCCGCCCGAACAGGGAGCAAACGGTGACCAACGCCGAACTGCCGGTCGACAGCATTTCCGCCACCTCCTGTCCCGCCCCGGACGTCGACGAGAACGAGCCGCGCGAGGAGTGCGGAGTGTTCGGAGTCTGGGCGCCGAGCGAAGAAGTGGCGAAGCTCACGTATTACGGTCTCTATGCCCTGCAACACCGTGGGCAGGAGGCGGCGGGCATCGCGGTGTCGGACGGTTCCCAGATCCTCGTCTTCAAGGATCTGGGTTTGGTCAGCCAGGTGTTCGACGAGCAGACGCTGGCGGCCATGCCGGGGCACATCGCCGTCGGTCACTGTCGTTACTCCACCACCGGTGGCGTCACCTGGGAGAACGCCCAGCCCATCTTCCGCACAACCGCCGTCGGTTCCGGCCTCGCCCTGGGGCACAACGGCAATCTGGTCAACACCGCCGAATTGGCGGGCCGCGCGCGCGAACTCGGCCTGCTCGGCGCGTCGATCCGCAGCGGGCGTCCGCAGCCCGCCGCGGCCACCTCCGACTCCGACGTGGTCACCGCGCTGCTCGCGCACGCCTCCGCCGATTCCAGTATCGAGCAGGCTGCCATGGAGTTGCTGCCCACCCTGAAGGGCGCGTTCTGCCTGACCTTCATGGACGAGCACACCCTCTACGCCGCGCGTGACCCGCACGGGGTGCGCCCGCTGTGCCTGGGCAGGCTGGAGCGTGGCTGGGTCGTTGCCAGCGAGACCGCGGCGCTGGACATCGTCGGCGCGGCGTTCGTCCGGGAGATCGAGCCCGGCGAATTGCTGGCGATCGACGCCGACGGTGTGCGCTCGATGCGTTTCGCCAACCCCGAGCCCAAAGGCTGCGTCTTCGAGTACGTGTACCTGGCCCGGCCGGACAGCACCATCGCGGGCCGGTCGGTGCACGCCACCCGGGTGGAGATCGGCCGTCGCCTGGCGAAGGAGCATCCGGTCGAAGCCGACCTGGTGATTCCGGTACCCGAGTCGGGCACGCCCGCCGCCGTCGGCTACGCGCAGGGTTCGGGGGTGCCCTACGGACAGGGTCTGATGAAGAACGCCTACGTCGGGCGCACGTTCATCCAGCCCAGCCAGACCATCCGGCAGCTGGGCATCCGGCTCAAGCTCAATCCGCTGCGCGAGGTCATCCGGGGCAAGCGCCTGATCGTCGTGGACGACTCGATCGTGCGCGGCAACACCCAGCGCGCGCTGATCCGGATGCTGCGTGAGGCGGGCGCGCTGGAGATCCACGTGCGGATCGCCTCGCCGCCGGTGAAGTGGCCGTGCTTCTACGGCATCGACTTCGCTTCGCGGGCGGAGCTGATCGCCAACGGCGCGGGTGCCGAAGGCGACGTCGCGGACATGGTCGAGGGCGTGCGCCGCTCGATCGGCGCCGACACCCTCGGCTACATCTCCCTGGACGGCATGGTCGCCGCCACCGAACAGCCGCGCTCGCGGCTGTGCTGCGCGTGCTTCGACGGCAACTACCCGATCCCGCTGCCCACCGAGGCCGCGATCGGCAAGAACGTGCTCGAGGGCATGCTCACCGGCCAGTCCGAGGCGGCGTTGCTGAGCGACAACGCCAATGCCAGCGCGCTGAGCCGACCCTGAACGCGGAGTCGCTGATCGCCTGTCCCGGTGGGATCGTCCGATCCGACCGGAGATAT
>NZ_BAFS01000026.1 GCF_000308415.1 Nocardia asiatica NBRC 100129
CGGTCATCCCGGCCAAGAGCACCTGGTGTTTGCGCGCCAGCGCGAGCAACTCCGCACCGGTGGGTTTCCGCCGCCACAGATCGCGGGGGCTGGACTTGCGCAACCACCAGGCGCGCAGGTGACGGCGGCGCGCCCACAGCACGCGCGGATCGAGCTTGCCGCCACGCCGGAGCGCGCGCCGCTCGGCGCGCCGGGGCGAGCGCGTGCGCCAATCGCGCGGGATGACGCCGATACCGCCGACCCCGCGCACCCGGTCGAGCCCGTCTCGTCGAGACTTGTCGAGCATCAGGGCAGACCGTAACCGCGGCCGTGCGGTTGCGCGTGCTCTACCGTCTGTCGAGTGTCCAGAGAATCTCGCCGGTCGACCATTCCACCTTTCTACGTGATGGACGTCTGGAAAGCCGCCGCGGAACGCGCCCGGACGCACGGAGATGTGCTCGTTCTCGCCGCGGGGCAGCCCTCGACGCCCGCGCCCGCGCCGGTCCTGCGCGCGACCCGGCTGGCGATCGATGCCGAATTGCTCGGTTACACGGAGACTTTCGGTATCCTCGCGATCCGGGAGGCGATCGCCGAACACCATCGGGAAACCTACGGTTACCAGGTCGAACCGGACGACGTGGTGGTGACGACCGGTTCCTCCGGCGCGTTCTCGCTGATCTTCCTGGCCGCCTTCGACCCGGGCGACACCGTCGTGGTCGCCCGCCCCGGCTATCCGGCCTATCGCAACACGCTCGCCGCGCTCGGCTGCCGGGTGCTGGAGCTGGACTGCGGCGCGGCCACCCGGTTCCAGCCCACCGTCGCCATGCTCGACGCGCTCCCCGAACCGCCCGCCGGTCTGGTCGTGGCCAGCCCGGCCAACCCCACCGGCACCATGATCGCGCCGGCCGAGCTCGCCGCACTGGCCCGCTGGTGCGAGGAACACGGCACGCTGCTGATCTCCGACGAGATCTACCACGGCATCACCTACGACAGCGCGGGCGCCGACAGCGCGACCTCCTCGGCGTGGGAGACCTCGCGGGAATCGGTGGTGATCGGCTCGGTCTCCAAGTACTTCTCCATGACCGGCTGGCGGCTGGGCTGGATGCTGGTGCCGACGGACCTGCGGCCCGCGCTGCAGCGACTGGCCTCGAACCTGACCGTGTGCCCACCCGCCATTTCGCAGTACGCCGCGCTGCACGCGTTCGGGGCGGAGGCCAAGGAAGAACTCGACGGGCACGTCCGGCGGTACGCGGTGAACCGGCGGTTGCTGCTCGACGGGCTGCCGAAACTGGGCATCGCCGACCTCGCCCCGGCCGACGGCGCCTTCTACGCCTACGCCGACATCGGCCATCTCACCGACGACTCCCGGGCCTGGTGCGCCGACGTGCTGAACCACACGGGCGTCGCGCTCGCCCCCGGGGTGGATTTCGACACCGTCAACGGGCACCGCACGGTTCGTTTCTCGTTCGCCGGAGCCACCGCCGACATCGAGGCGGCGCTGCTGCGTCTAGGGCACTATCTAGCTGATTGAAACCCGTGCCGGGCAAGAACTTTCCGCAGTTCGGCACCCTGGCCGCGCGGATGCGGTAAAACAACGATGGTTGCTTTTCCTCGCTGATTTCCCCTGGAAGAACTGATGACGACTGGCACGATGGCACGGTGATCACCGCGACGACCCCGAAAGGCGAACGGCGTCGCCAGGCTTTGATAGCCGCCGCTGCCGAACTCCTGCTCGAAGGCGGATTCGAGGCGGTGCGGCATCGTTCGGTCGCGACCCGCGCCGATCTGCCCCTGGCGTCGACCACCTACTATTTCGAATCCCTCGACGACCTGATCGCGCGGGCGGTCGAGTTCAGCGGCAACGCCGAGCTGGACGCGATGCGCAGGCGGGTCGGCGAGGTGAGCCACCGCCGCCGCGGGGCGGAGGCCACCGTAGACCTGGTGCTCGACCTGCTGGTGGGCGCCGACGGCGCCGACGAGGGCGCGCGCGGGCAGCTGATCGCCCGCTACGAGCGTTCGGTCGCCTCGGCACGGCACCCGGAACTGCGCGAGGTCCAGTTGCGGCTGCGCGCCCAGCTGGACGAGCTGCTGGCCGACGTGCTGCGCCGGTCGGACCGCATGGTGCGGCCCGAACAACTGCGCAGGCTGGTCGCCGTGGTGGACGGAGCGGTGGTCGCCGCGCTCACCGAGATGGACCCGGAACCGCGGCGGATGGCCCGCGGCGCGCTGCTGGAAGTGATCGACATCGTCGCGCCCCCGGCGCGCGGGTCCGGCCCCGAGCAGGCGGCGTACTCGACCACGGACGGCCCCGTGCGCGCCACGCCTGGGCAAGTGGATCGCTACCGGGCACTAGACTGACCCGACGTGAGTCTTGTCCCCAATGTCCTCGCCACCCGTTACGCCAGCCCCGAGCTGGTGCACCTGTGGTCGCCGGAGCACAAGGTCGTGCTGGAGCGGCGGCTGTGGCTGGAGGTGTTGCGGGCGCAGGCACAGCTGGGCGTAGCGGTGCCCGACGGCGTCGTCGCGGACTACGAGCGGGTGCTCGACGAGGTGGACCTCGCGTCGATCGCCGAACGCGAGCGGGTCACCCGGCACGACGTGAAGGCGCGGATCGAGGAGTTCAACGCGCTGGCCGGGCACGAGCACGTGCACAAGGGCATGACCAGCCGCGACCTCACCGAGAACGTGGAGCAGTTGCAGATCCGGCTCTCGCTCGAGCACGTGCACGCGCACGGCGTCGCGATCGCCGCGCGGCTGGCCGAGCGGGCCGCCGAGTACCGGACGCTCGTGATGGCGGGCCGCTCGCACAACGTCGCGGCGCAGGCCACCACGCTCGGCAAGCGGTTCGCCTCCGCGGCCGACGAATTGCTGATCGCCCTGTCCCGGCTGCGCGAACTCATCGATCGTTATCCGCTGCGCGGGATCAAGGGGCCGATGGGTACCGCGCAGGACATGCTCGACCTGCTCGGCGGCGACCCGGCCAAGCTCGCCCGCCTGGAGCAGCAGGTGGCCGGGCATCTGGGCTTCGCGACCGTGCTCGCCAGCGTCGGCCAGGTCTATCCGCGCTCGCTGGACCACGACGTGCTCTCCGCCTTGGTGCAGGTGGGCGCGGGCCCGTCGTCGTTCGCGCACACCATCCGGCTGATGGCGGGGCACGAGCTGGTCACCGAGGGCTTCCAGCCCGGGCAGGTGGGTAGCTCGGCGATGCCGCACAAGATGAACACCCGCTCCTGTGAACGGGTCAACGGCTTGCAGGTGGTGCTGCGCGGTTACGCCTCGATGGCGGCCGAGCTGGCGGGCGCCCAGTGGAACGAGGGCGACGTGTTCTGCTCGGTGGTCCGCCGCGTCGCGCTGCCGGACGCGTTCTTCGCCATCGACGGGATGATGGAGACCTTCCTCACCGTCCTGGCCGAGTTCGGCGCCTACCCGGCCGTGATCGCCCGCGAACTGGACCGCTACCTGCCCTTCCTCGCCACCACGCGCATCCTCATGGCGGCGGTCCGCGCCGGCGTCGGCCGGGAGACCGCGCACGAGGTCATCAAGGAGCACGCCGTCGCGGTCGCCCTGGCCATGCGCGAGCAGGGCCGCGAACCCGACCTCCTGGATCGTCTCGCCGCCGACGCGCGCCTCCCGCTCGACCGCGCCGCCCTCGACGCCGCGCTCGCCGACAAGTCCGCTTTCGTCGGCGCCGCCGACGCCCAGGTGGCCGACGTCATCGGCCAGGTGCAGAAACTGGTCGACCGGCATCCGGACGCGGCACGCTACACGCCGTCGCCGATCTTGTAGCGGGGACGAGAACGACCAGCTGGTGGTTTCGTCAGATTCCGAGGGACGTGACCATCCGGTTCCGGGCTGCGTCGAGATCGTTGCTGGGGATGGCGCGAGTTGCGTGAGTCGGCCTGCCGACCAATCGCCGTGACCGCCACCCGATCACTCAGCCGAGGGAGATTGCCTTGTGCGCCCGCGCGTTCGAAACACTCGCCGCGCAGTCGGTAACCGGCAAGGCTGCCCGTGCGCTGGTCGGGGCCGCGCTGGACCGATGGCGCGACAAGTCCCAGGGATGACGCGCCGGTCGATCGGCTGACTGCCCGCGCGCGACGGCAGAGGCAATCGCCTCAATAAACTGCGGGTCGTGAATCCGTACACGATTTTCGCCGATATCGTCGCTGGGCGGGCGCCGTCGAGCAAGGTCTACGAGGACGACGATGTGATGGCGTTCATGGATATTCGGCCGATGACGCCGGGGCACCTGTTGGTGGTGCCGAAGGTGGCGGCGCGGAGCCTGGCGGAACTCGATCCGGTCGTCGGGGGGAAGTTGTTCCAGGTGGGGCAGCGGCTGGCGGCGGCGTTGCGGGCCAGCGAGGTGGGGTGCGACGGGGTCAATTTCTTTCTGGCGGACGGGGTGACGGCGGGACAGGAAGTCTTCCACGTGCACCTGCACGTGATTCCGCGTACGCCGGGGGACGGGTTCGGTCTGCGCGGGCGTCCGACCAGTCCGCGGCGGGAGGATCTGGACTACCTCGCCGGATCGATCCGGGGCGCGCTGAAGGATTGAGTCCGTATCGCTGCGTTCCGCACCGTCTTCGCACGGGCGAGCGGCACGTCTGCCAGCCGCCACGTGCCTTGCTCGCGTCGCACTCGCGGCGGCGAACCGCCGGGCCGGGCACCTGGAAAGCCGAGCACCCGGCCCGTGGACGATCGACATGTCGTGGGCACACCTCAGCGCGGCGACGAAACCGATCCGGGCCACGCGCACGTCACCCCCGGAGACGGCGGTGACGGTACAGGAGATCGCCGAGCCGCGACCATCTAGTCGCGCACCAATTCGGCCGCCGTCCAGTTCGGGTAGTCGCTGTAACCCTCGGCGGTACGGCCGTACAGGAACTCTTCGCGGATGGGCGCCAGCGGCAGGTCGTACCGGATGCGGTGCACGAGATCCGGGTTGGCGATGAACGCCCTGCCGAAGGAGACCAAGTCCGCGAGCCCGGCTCGCACGACCTCCTCCGCACCCGCCGCCGTGGTCGGCGCGCGGTTCTCGCCGATGTTCGCGATGAGCGTGCCGTGCCAGCGCGGCCGCAGGTCGTGCAGCGCCCGGTAGCGGTCGTTGTCGGTGAGGTGCAGGTAGGCGAGGTCGCGCCGGTCGAGTTCGGCGACGAGTGCGCGGTAGAGCGGGGCCGGGTCGGCTTCGAACATGTTGAACTGCGGATTGCCCGGCGACAGCCGGATCGCGGTGCGTTCCGCGCCGATCGCGTCGGTCACCGCGTCCACCACCGCCAACGGCAGCCGCATGCGGTTGGCGACGGAACCGCCGTACTCGTCGTCGCGCAGGTTGGTGTTGTCGGCGAGGAACTGGTGCAGCAGATAGCTGTTGGCGCCGTGTAGCTCCACCCCGTCGAAGCCCGCGGCCACGGCGTTGCGCGCGGCGTCGGCGTAATGCCGGACGGCGGCGGCGATACCGGCGCGGTCGAGCGCGGCGGGCGTGATCGGATCGGCCTTGCCGCCTGCGATGAGATGCACCCGGTCGTCGTCCAGCACCGGCGACGGCCCGGCGGGCCAGGACCCGTCGATCCGCGCGAGCGGGTGGCCTTTGCGTCCGCCGTGCATGAGTTGCGCGAAGACCCGCCCGCCGCGCGCGTGCACGGCCTCGGTGACCCGGCGCCACGCGGCCACGTGCGCGGGCGTCTGCAATCCGGGCACCCACGCTTCGCTCTGCCCGGTCGAATGCGGCCAGATGCCCTCGGTGACGATCAGCCCCGCCGTCGCGCGCTGGGCGTAGTAGTCGGCGACGTCGCCGGTCGGCGAGCCGTCGGGCAGCGAGCGCAACCGGGTCATCGGCGCCATGACGATCCGGTTGGGCAGGTCGAGCGGATGGTTGCGGTATTCGGTCAGCAGCATGGCTGTACCGTAAAACCTGACATTGATGTTAGGTCAAGGAGCGAGTGTGCGGATCGGTGAACTGGCCGAGCGAACCGGCGTGAGCGTCCGGTCGCTGCGGTACTACGAGGCGAAAGGTCTGCTGGCCGCGCGGCGGACCTCCGGCGGTCAGCGGGAGTATCCGGAGGCGGCGGTCGACCGGGTCCGGCGCATCCAGGAGATGTTCGCGGCGGGCCTGCGCAGCGACACCATCGGCGAGCTGCTGCCGTGCATCCACGACGTCGACGGCACCCCCAACGCCCGCGCGACGCCGTTCCTGGTGGACAAGCTCACCGAGGAACGCGCCAGGATCGACCAGGCGATGCGCGATCTGCGCCGGACCGGCGACGTGCTCGACGGCATCATCCGAGCTGCGGGCGGCGCGCCCGCCGAACAGTAGGGTGGACGCCATGGCTCTCGACAGCTCAACGATCTCCGAACCCGGTAGCGGCGCGGTGGCGCCGCCGGTCGCCAAGACGGTGCCCAGCGAGCGCGTGCACCACGGCGACGTCTTCGTCGACGAGTACGAGTGGCTGCGGGAGAAGGAGAATCCCGACGTCATCGCCTATCTGGAGGCGGAGAACGCCTACACCGAGGCGCAGACCGAGCACCTGGCCCCGTTGCGCGAGACGATCTTCGACGAGATCAAGGCGCGCACCCAGGAGACCGACCTCTCGGTGCCCACCCGGCTCGGCGACTACTGGTACTACTCGCGCAGCTTCGAGGGCAAGCAGTACGGCGTGCACTGCCGGTGCCCGATCACCGCGGGCGCCGCGGGCATCGACGCCTGGACGCCGCCCCAGCTCGACGCCGAGACCGAGGTCCCCGGCGAGGAAGTGCTGCTCGACAGCAACGAGCTGGCCGAGGGCCACGATTTCTTCGCGCTCGGCGCGTTCTCGATCAGCCATGACGGCAACCTGCTCGCCTACTCGGTGGACAACGCCGGTGACGAGCGATACGTGCTGCGCTTCAAGGACCTGCGCACCGGGGAACTGCTCGGCGACGAGATCGCGGGCACCGCTCCCGGCGCGACCTGGTCGTTGGACGGCAGCCACGTCTTCTATCAGACCGTCGACGAGTCCTGGCGGCCCGACACGGTGTGGCGGCACCGGCTGGGCAGCACCGATCCCGACGTCAAGGTGTTCCACGAGCCGGACGAGCGCTACTGGGTGAGCGTCGGCGCGACCCGCTCGGAGAAATACCTGATGATCTGGGTCGGTTCCAAGATCACCAGCGAGGGCTGGGTGCTGGAGTCCGACGATCCCGAGGGCGAGTTCCGCGTGCTGCTGCCGCGCCGCGAGGGCGTCGAGTACTCCGCCGAACACGCCGTGATCGGCGGCGCGGACCGGTTCCTGATCCTGCACAACGACGTGGTCGACGGGGTCAAGGCGGAGAACTTCGTGCTCGCCGAGGCTCCGGTCGACGACCCGTCGAACCTGACCCAGCTGATCGGGCACCGCGACGACGTGCGGCTCGAGGACATCGACGCGTTCCGCGACCACTTGGTGCTCAGCTATCGGCGCGAGGCGCTCACCCGGATCGCGGTGTGGCCGCTGACCGAGTCGGGCTACGGGGAGCGGCGCGAACTCGACTTCGGCTTGGAACTGTTCGCCGTCGGCGTCGGTTCCAATCCGGAGTGGGCCCAGCCGACCCTGCGCATCGGGCTGACCTCGTTCATCACGCCCATGCAGGTGTTCGACCACGTCCCGGCCACCGGCGAGCTGCTGTTGCGCAAGGAGCAGCCCGTGCTCGGCGGCTACGACGCGAACGACTACGAGCAGCACCGGGACTGGGCGGTCGCCGAGGACGGCACCCGGATTCCGATCTCGCTGGTGCGCAAGAAGACGACGGCCGCCGACGCGCCGAAACCGTTGCTGCTCTACGGCTACGGCTCCTACGAGGCGAGCATCGACCCGGCCTTCTCGGTCGCCCGCCTGTCGCTGCTGGATCGCGGCATGGTCTTCGCGGTCGCGCACGTGCGCGGCGGGGGCGAGATGGGCAGGCTCTGGTACGAGCACGGCAAGACGCTCACCAAGAAGAACACCTTCACCGATTTCGTGGCCGCCGCTCGGCATCTGATCGACACCGGGGTCACCGCCGCGGACCGGATGATCGCCGACGGCGGCAGCGCGGGCGGCTTGCTGGTCGGCGCGGTGGCGAACCTCGCCCCCGAGCTGTTCGCGGGCATCCTGGCCAACGTGCCGTTCGTCGATCCGCTCACCTCGATCCTGGACCCGTCGCTCCCGCTGACCGTCATCGAGTGGGACGAGTGGGGCAACCCGCTGGCCGACAAGGACGTCTACGAGTACATGAAGTCCTACTCGCCGTACGAGAACGTCCAGGCCAGGGACTACCCGGCGATCTTGGCCATCACCAGCCTGAACGACACCCGCGTGCTGTACGTCGAGCCCGCGAAGTGGATCGCCAAGCTGCGCGCCACCGCGACCGGCGACGCGCCGCTGCTGCTGAAGACCGAGATGAGCGCAGGCCACGGCGGGGTCAGCGGACGCTACGAGAAGTGGCGGGAAGTGGCCTTCGAGCACGCGTGGGTGCTCGACACGGTCGGTCTCGCCGACGCGTAGCGGATCGGATCGCCGCCGGTCGCGCCGGTGGCGGGCGGGTAGCCGCGGCGCGCCGCGCGCGGGGCGGCCGCTCGGCACAGGCGTGACGGAGTGTTCGCCACCTGGTCATGCGGCCTGCACGTCGAGGACATGTGCGGCTGGCACCGTAGGTTCATGAACGCTGAGCTGATCGTATCGATTTCCGGGATCAGGGACACCACCCGGGACACGGCGATGGAGTTCGCCGAACAGATGGATCGGCGCGGCGTGCCGCTCTCGCTACTGGTGGCGCCGCGGCTGAAGGGCAAGTACCGGTTGCTCGACGACCCGGCCACGCAGGCCTGGCTGCGCGGGCGGCGGGCCCGCGGCGACGCCATCGTGCTGCACGGCTACGACCAGGCGGCCACCAAGCGGCGGCGCGCCGAATTCGCCGCGCTGCCCAGGCACGAGGCGCGGCTGCGGTTGACCGCGGCGGATCGGGTGCTGGAGCAGGTCGACCTGCGCACCCGGCTGTTCGCCGCTCCGCGCTGGGATGCCTCGGCGGGCGCGCTCGCCGCACTGCCCGAGGTCGGTTTCCGGCTGGCGCTCGGCCTGACCTCGATCATCGACCTGGAGCGCAATGTGGCGCAGAAGTCCAGGGTGTACGGCATCGGCGAGGGTTTCCGCGCGGAGCCGTGGTGGTGCCGGGCCTTGGTCATGGGCGCCGCGCGCACGGCCCGGCGTGGCGGGGTGCTGCGGCTGGCCGTGTCCGCGGCCCAGCTGGCCCGTTCCGGCCCGAGACAGGCCATGCTCGACGCGGTCGACCTCGCGCAGTACCACGGGGCAGCCGGAACCACCTACCGGTGGGAGCCCTTCCCGGCCGTTCGGGCCGCATGACTGACGCCGCGGCGCGCGGTGCGGTCGGCACCGTCGCCCGCGGCCGGTCGGGACCGCTTTCGCGCGACCGATCGGCGCCGCCGCCCGCGAATGGCGTAGCCGGGCGGCGGCGCTGTCACGACCGGGACGCGGCGATCGTCGTCTGCGGGACCGAAGGCGTCGCGTCGTGCGTGAATCCGCCCGCCTCCTCCCTCGTGAGCGAGGTCGAGAACGGCCGCTGCCGCAGCTGCCGCATGCAGCGGGCGAGATCGGCGATCAGCAGGTCGGCCATGTCGACGGTGAAGCCGTGGCGCAGCACCGCGCGCATGACCGTCTCGTCGTCCCGGTCGGCGGGCAGCGGATACGCCGCGATCAGCCATCCTCGGGAGCGCAGCCGGTCGGACAGGTCGTAGAGGTTGAAGCCGGGATCTCCGGTCAGCCGCCAGCACACCGCGGCGATGCCACGCTGTGGGTCACCGTCGTGGATCAGCTCGAACACGTCGAGCCCGCGCAGCCCCGCGGCGAGGTGCTGGGCCACCCGGTAGATGGCGGACTGCACCCGGGCGTAGCCGGCGCGCCCCAACCGGATGAATTCGTAGTACTGGGTGATCGCCTGCCCGCCGGGCCGGGAGAAGTTCAGGTTGAAGGTGGGCATGCTGCCGCCGAGGTAGTCGACGTCGAAGATCAGCTCCTCGGGCAGGTCGGCGGCGTCGCGCCAGATCGCCCAGCCCGCGCCGAGCGGAGCCAGCCCGGTCTTGTGACCCGAGGCGTTGATCGACTTCACCCGTGGCAGCCGGAAGTCCCAGACCAGATCCGGCGCAGTGAAGGGGGCGAGGAAGCCGCCGCTGGCGGCGTCGACGTGGATCGGGATGTCCCAGCCCTTCTCGCGCTCCAGCGCGTCGAGCGCCGCGCTGACGCCCGCGACGTCTTCGAACAGGCCGGTGTAGGTCTGACCGAAGGTGGGGACGACCATCATGGTGTTCGCGTCGCAATGCTGCGCGAGATCGTCGGGATGCATGGTGAGCCGGTCGCCGCGCAGCGGGATCTGCCGGATCTCGACGTCGAAGTAGCGCGCGAATTTCTCCCAGCACACCTGCACGGGACCGCAGACGAAGTTGGGCGTCCCGGCCCCGCCGCGCTTGCGCCAGCGGAACTTCGCCGCGAGGCCGCCGAGCATGGCCGCCTCGCTGGACCCGATGGTCGAGGTGCCGTGCGTGGCGGCCGGGTCCGGCGCGTGCCACAGGTCGGCGATCATCCGGACGGCGCGGCGCTCGAATTCGGCCGTTTGCGGGTACTCGTCCTTGTCGACGATGTTCTTGTCCAGGCATTCGGACATCAGCCTGCGCGCCTGGTCGTCAACCCACGTGGTGCAGAAGGTGGCCAGGTTCATCCTGGAGACGCCGTCGAGCATCAGCTCGTCGTGCACGATCTCGTAAGC
>NZ_BAFS01000025.1 GCF_000308415.1 Nocardia asiatica NBRC 100129
GTCCGGTGTCGGCACCGGCGATGAGTTGGTCCAGGAGTTCTCGCACCGCCTCGGTGCGACCGGTCTCCGGCAGCCACTTCAACCAGGGAAGTTCCTCCGCGAAAACCTCCTCTGCCAAGTCCCGGTTCGACCGGGCGATGATGGCGAGTGTGCGGGCGAGCAGCCGCGTCGCCGTCTCTTTGGCCTCGAATCGCTCGGATCGCGACAGCACCAGGTTTTCCGCGTCGCGGCGCTCCAAAATGACGTCGGCGTCGTCCAAGGCGGGGAACACCGAGGTCTGTTTCCGAATCAGGTCGCTGAAGGGGAAGCTCTTCGCCGTCATATAGCCATCCTACGCCAGTTCTGAAGTAGTTCAGTTCTTGTTGTGCCGCCGGGTATCAGCGGTTGGCGAGTTCGGCCAGTTGGTAGGCCAGGCGGTGGCGGAAGGCGGGGATGCGGGCCAGGGTGGTGAGGGTCAGGTTGCGCAGGGCGCGCGCGGGGCGCTGACGCAGGGTGGCCATCCGGGTCATGCGGTCGGTGAAGGAGACGACGCCGAGGGCGACCGGGCGGCGGGTGGCTTCGTAGTCGTCCAGCAGAGTGTCCGGCTCGCCCGCGAGAACACGCACCAGCAAGGGGCCGAGGGCGGCGGCGTCCTGAATGCCGGTGTTCATGCCCTGGCCGCCCGCGGGGCTGTGCACGTGGGCGGCGTCGCCGGCGAGCAGGATGCGCCCGCTGCGGTACCGGTCGGCGACCCGGTGGTGCACGCGGAAGCGCGAGCTCCACAGCACCTCGTGCACCCGCACCGCGCCGCCGGGGCCGCGTGCGTCCAAGAGGGCCTGGATGTCCTCGACGGTCGAGTGCTCGGGCGCCGAATCCAACGTCGCGACCACGCGGAAGCGGTTCGGCTCCTGCTCGTCGGGCAGCGGCGCGACCACGGTGACGCCCTCCGGTGAAAGGTGCAGCGCCACTTCGTCGCGCGCGATCGGCCAGTCCATACGCACGTCGGCCAGCACGAAGGATTCCGGGTAGGTGGCGCCGGTGAACCCGATGCCCGCTTGCTCGCGGACGACGCTGTGCATGCCGTCGGTCCCGATGACGTAGTCGGCGCGGAGGCTGCCGGGCGCGCCCGTGGCGTCGGTGTATTCGACGGTGACGCCCGCGTTCTCCTGGGTGACCCGGCTGACCGTGTAGGGCCGGTGCACGTCGCCACCCGCCTTGCGCAACCGCTTCAGCAGTACCGCCTCGGTGATGTCCTGCGGCGTCATCAAGGTGTACGGGTACCGCGTCGGAAGGCCGTCGAAGTCGATGGTGGCCAGGGTGCGGCCGCCGTCGTGAATGGTGAAGCGCGCGACGACATCACCCGTGGCGACCAGCTCCTCCGCGATGCCGAGGCCCTCCAGCACCTCCAGCGTCCTGGCGTGGACGACCGCGGCGCGCGAGGTGTTCGCGCCCTCGCTCAGCCGGTCCAGCAGGACGAAATCCACCCCCGCGTCGGCCAGCGTGATGGCGGCGGTGAGCCCGGCGGGACCCGCGCCCACGATCGCGACGGAGGTGGCGGCGGGCAGTGGGTTCGGCGTGGCGTTCATCGGAACTCCTCAAAATTCAACGCTTGTAGGCCAACGTTTGTTGGCACAACCGTAGCGCTACGCGGCCTGGAAAGTCAACATCTGTTGGCATACACTTGTTGGCATGACCGTCGAGCCTGATCAAGCCCCCGCCCGCCGCTCTGACGCGACACGTGCGGCGATTCTCGAGGCGGCCCGTGCGCGGTTCGCCGCCGAGGGTTTCCGCAAGGCGACCATCCGCGCCATCGCCGCCGACGCGGACATCGATCCGTCCATGGTCATGCGGTACTTCGGCAGTAAAGACGGGCTGTTCGCGGCCGCGGTCGACGTCCGGCTGGATCTGCCCGACCTCGCTTCCGCGGACCCGGACACGCTGGGTGAGCTGCTGGTGCGCCGCTTCTTCGAGGTCTGGGAGGAGCAGCCGAACAAAGAGGTGCTGTTGACCCTGCTGCGCTCATCGATCACCGACGAGGCCGTAGCCGAACGCATCCGGGCCATCTTCGCCGAGCAGATATTGCCCGCCGTCCTACGTTTCGGTGACCAGGCCGACGCCCCGCGCCGCGGCGGCCTGATCGTCACCCAGATCCTCGGTCTGGCCCTGTGTCGCTACGTCCTGCGCCTGCCCCCGGTGGTGGCCCTCACCCGCGACCAGATCATCGCCGAGGTAGGCCCCACCCTCCAGCGCTACCTGACCTCGATTCCGGCCGAATGAATCGCGGTACGTTCAAATGATGGCCGACCTCGACCCCTGCTGTCCCGCGCCGCGACGAGGCGGCCGCACCCGGCCGCGCGTTCGAGACTCCGGCGCGGATGTGACCGACTCGCACCGCACACCCTTCGACGACGCGGCCGACCGTGTATTGCAGGTCAGCGAGGAACTGAATCGGCGACTCGCCTGAGCACAACGCGATTCGGCCCGCATGGCATGACGCCGTGCGGGCCGAATCGCTCGAGCGCGGCTACGTGGCCAGCAGCGCGCCGAGGGCGCGCAGGTGGTCGGTGCCCGCGCCGAGGGCGAACTCGTTGTGCTTGGCGGCGGTGAAGTAGTTGTGCGCGATGTGGTCGCGGTCGATGCCGACGCCGCCGTGCACGTGGACGACGGTGTGCGCCACGCGGTGGCCGGCGTCGGCGGCCCAGAACTTGGCGGTGTGCACCGCCTCGGCCGCGGGGAGGTCCTCCGACAGCAGCCACGCCGCCTGGGTGACCGCCAGACGCAGGCCCTGGACGTCGATGTAGGCGTCGGCGAGCCGCTGTGCGACGGCTTGGAAACTGCCGACCGCCTTACCGAACTGCTCACGCTCCCTGGCGTACTCGGCGACCAGCTCGAGCGCCCGTTCCAGGGTGCCGAGCTGTGCGGCGCTCAGGCCCAGCCAGGCGCGAGTGAGCAGCCAGTCCAGGATGCGCGCGCCGTCGGCGAGTTCGCCGATCAATTCGGCGGGCGTATCGGTGAACTCGACCGCGAACTCCGGGCTGCGGTCGACGACCTGCTGCGCGGTCACCGTCGCGGCCGCGGGATCGACCAGGAACACCGCGGTCGTCCCGGACACCGTGGCGGGCACCAGGATTCGTTCGGCTCGGTTCGCGAAGGGCACGGTGGTCTTGGCGCCGGTCAGCCGCCAGCCGTCATCGGTCTCGACGGCGGTGGTGGTGGGCGTCGCGGGTTCCCAGTTGCGCTCCTCGGCCAGCGCGACGGTGAGGATGGCGCTGCCCGCGCCGGCCCGGGTGGCCAGCTCCTGTTGCGCCGCGTCGCCGAACCGCGCCAGCGCGCCCGCGCCGAGCACGATCGACCACAGGTACGGTACGGCCGCGAGGTGCTTGCCCAATTCCCGCAGGATGGCGGTCTGCTCGAGCGCGCCGAGGTCGCTGCCGCCGACCGACTCGGGCAGCGCCGCCGCAAGCACACCGGTCTCGGCCAGCGAGGTCCACAGCGGCTGGTCGAATCGCTCGATGTCGGCTCCCGCCTCGCCGCGGCTGCCGTCGAGTTCGCGCAGCCGGTCGGCGGTGACCAGTTTTCCGCACACCTCGCCGGTCAGCCGGCCGAGATCGAGTTGGGCTTCGGTGGGAGTGAAATCCATGGTGGTATCCCTGCTTTCGATCAGCGCGCCGCGGCAGGCTGCTTGAGGGCGGTCATGGCGATGATGTCGCGCTGCACCTCGTTGGTGCCGCCGCCGAAGGTGAGGATGAGCGCGGCGCGGTGCATCCGCTCCAGGCGTCCGCGCAGTTGCGCGCCGGGGGAGTCCTGGCGCAGGTACGCCTGCGGGCCGAGCACCTCCATGAGCAACCGGTAGGCCTCGGTGGCCAGTTCGGTGCCGTACACCTTGCACGCCGAGGCGTCCCACGGCCGCGGGGCCGCGTCGCCGCCCGCGTCGGCCCGGCTGGCGATCTCCCAGTTCAGCAGCTTGAGATATTCGACTTTGGCGTGCACCCTGGCCAGGTTGAGCTGCACCCATTCCCGGTCGATCACGCGGGAGCCGTCGCCGGCCTTGGTCTCGCTCGCCCACTCGACGGTCTGGCGCAGCGCCAGCGCCAGCGGCGCGGCCGAAGTGAGCGCGACGCGTTCGTGGTTGAGCTGGTTGGTGATCAGCGCCCAGCCGCCGTTCTCCTGGCCGACCAGCGCGCTCGCCGGCACGCGAACGTCCTGGTAGTACGTGGCGCTGGTGTCCGGCCCGGCCATGGTGTGCACGGGGGTCCAGGAGAAGCCGTCGGCGGTGGTCGGCACGATGAGCATGCTGATGCCCTTGTGCTTCTTGGCCGTCGGATCGGTGCGCACCGCCAGCCAGACGTAGTCGGCGTAGGCGATCAGGCTGGTCCACATCTTCTGCCCGTTGATCACGTAGTCGTCGCCGTCGCGCACCGCGGTGGTGCGCAGGCTGGCCAGGTCGGTGCCCGCCCCCGGCTCGGAGTAACCGATGGAGAAGTGCAGTTCACCGGCCGCGATCTTGGGCAGGAAGAACTTCTTCTGCTCCTCGCTGCCGTAGTGCATGATCGTGGGCGCGACCGAGTTGATGGTCAGGAACGGCACCGGCGCGCCCGCGATCGCGGCCTCGTCGGTGAAGATCAGCTGGTCCATGGTCGGGCGGTCCTGGCCGCCGTACTCCTTGGGCCAGCCCAGCGCGAGCCACCCGTCATGGCCCATCTGCTGGACTACCTCGCGGTAGACGTTGCCTTGCCCGTACTCGCCCGTCTGCGCGCTCAGGGCCTCCCTGCGTTCGGGGGTGATGAGCCGCGCGAAGTAGTCGCGCAGCTCCGCGCGCAGCTGCTCCTGTTGCGGCGTGTACGCAATGCGCATGGCAGAACTCCATCGGGGATGGTCAGGTGGATCGGGTTCCCCCGATCATTGCATATCGACTGAAACATGTTCCAGTATTGATACCGAATCCCCCCGATGACGCTCCGCGGGAGCGGCTCGGCTTGTTAGGCTTCGGCCGTAGCGGCGGTAAAGGAGTTGCCATGAAGATCAGTGTCGATCCGGACCAGTGCGAAGCGAATGGAATCTGTGTCGGAATCGCCCCCGACGTGTTCGAACTCGATGACGAGGACGTACTGCACATCGCGAACGCCGACGTGCCCTCCGATCGGCTCGCCGATGTCGAGGATGCCGTAGCGCAGTGCCCCAAGGCGGCGCTGCGGTTGCAGTGAACGACCCTTGCCGTAAGTTGGAACACGTTCTAGAGTCGGCCGCGTGAGCAATGATCTGAGCCTGGCGGGCCGAGTAGCGATCGTGACCGGCGGCGGCGCCGGACTTGGGCGGGCCGAGGCGCTCGCGCTGGCCGGGGCGGGCGCGTCGGTCGTGGTCAACGACCTCGCGGAGTCGGACGCGGTCGCCGACACGCTCGGTGAGATCCGGACGCTCGGCGCCAAGGCGGAGTTCGTCGCGGGCAGTATCGCCGAGCGCGCGACCGCCGACGCGCTGATCCGCACCGCGGAGGAGTCCTTCGGGTCGGTCGACATCGTGGTCAACAACGCGGGCATCACGCGCGACCGGATGCTGTTCAACATGTCCGACGAGGACTTCGACGCCGTGCTCGCGGTGCATCTGCGGGGACATTTCCTGTTGTCGCGCAACGCCGCCGCCTATTGGCGCGGCAAGTCGAAGCAGGCGGGCGCGCCGGTCTACGGCAGGCTGGTCAACACCTCGTCGGAAGCCGGGCTGCTCGGCCCGGAGGGGCAGGCCAACTACGGCGCCGCGAAGGCGGGCATCACCGCGCTGACCCTCTCGGCCGCGCGGGCGCTGTCCCGATACGGTGTGCGCGCCAACGCGATCGCGCCGCGTGCGCGTACCGCGATGACCGAGGCGGTGTTCAGCCCCGCTCCGGAGGGCGGGGTCGATCCGCTGTCGCCCGATCACGTGGCCCGGTTGGTCGCCTACCTGGCTTCGCCCGCGGCGGACGCCGTCAACGGGCAGTTGTTCATCGTCTACGGGGGGATGGTGGCGCTCATGGCGGCGCCGGTCGTCGAACGCCGGTTCGACGCGGACGCGGGGCAGTGGTCGGCCGAGGACCTGGCCGACACGCTGGGCGGCTACTTCGCCGACCGTCCGGACGGGCGGACCTTCTCGGCATCTTCGCTGATCGAGCTGGGGTGAGCGGCGGCGGCTTGCCGCGGATGCGCTACTGATCAACTGTCCAACTGTTGATCACGGGATCGGCGCTTGGTAGACATAGGGACGGGTTATGTCGCACCTCACAAAGGTGGGATCTTTACTCGATGACACCGGTTCCATTTTTATACGCCGATCTTTCGAAAAATTGCACTTCAAATGTGTGAAAAGTGCTACCGGCCACACGGTGAACATGTTCTAATCGTTCCGGCGGTGCGGCCACGGTTGATTCGCGCCGTGTGCTGTGTACGCCGGTTGAGCAAGGAGGATCGCGGATGAACGAGGTCCTTGCCGTGCCGTTGCGGGCCGTCGGTGGATTCTTCGAACTCACCGCCGATGTCGCACGCTCCAGCGTGCGCAGGCCCTTTCAATGGCGGGAGTTCATCGACCAGTCCTGGTTCATCGCGCGGGTCTCGATCGTGCCGACATTGCTGGTGGCCATTCCGTTCACCGTGCTGGTGAGCTTCACGCTGAACATACTGTTGCGCGAGATCGGCGCGGCCGACCTCAGCGGCGCGGGCGCGGCTTTCGGCGCGGTCACGCAGGTGGGGCCGATCGTCACGGTGCTCATCGTCGCGGGGGCGGGCGCCACCGCGATCTGCGCCGATCTGGGCGCGCGCACCATTCGCGAGGAAATCGACGCGATGCGGGTGCTGGGCATCAATCCGGTACACCGCCTGGTGGTGCCCCGAGTGCTCGCCTCGATGTTCGTCGCGCTGATGCTCAACAGCCTGGTGTGCACCATCGGCATAGTCGGCGGATTTCTGTTCTCGGTGTATCTGCAGGACGTGAACCCCGGCGCGTTCGTCAATGGCATCACGCTGCTCACCCATCTGCCCGAGCTGATCATTTCGGAGGTGAAAGCCGGGCTGTTCGGGCTGATCGCCGGACTGGTCGCCTGCTATCTGGGCCTGAATGTCAAAGGTGGACCCAAGAGTGTCGGTGATGCGGTGAATCAGACCGTAGTCTTCGCTTTTATGGCCCTGTTCGTCGTGAACGTGGTGGTCACCGCCGTCGGCATCAAGTTCACGGCGCGGTGACGCGATGGCCTTCGTAATCGAATCCCGCTTTCCCCGCACGGTCCGGCGAATGCGCCGGATGTCGGACTCGCTCGATTCGGTGGGCAAGCACGCGGTGTTCTACGCCCAGGCGCTCGGGTCCCTTCCGCGCGCGCTGCTGCACTATCGCACCGAGACCATCCGGCTGATCGCCGAGATCAGCATGGGCACCGGCGCGCTGGCGGTGATCGGCGGCACGGTGGTGATCGTCGGGTTCCTGACCCTCTTCGCGGGCGGCACCATCGCGGTGCAGGGTTACAGTTCGCTGGGCAATATCGGCGTCGAGGCGCTGACCGGCTTCTTCGCGGCGTTCATCAACGTGCGCATCGCGGCGCCGGTGATCTCCGGCATCGGCCTGGCCGCGACCATCGGGGCCGGCTCGACCGCGCAACTGGGCGCGATGCGGGTCGCCGAGGAGATCGACGCGCTGGAATCGATGGCGATCCGGCCGGTGCCCTACCTGGTCGGCACCCGCGTGCTCGCCGGGATGATCGCGATCATCCCGCTCTACGCGCTGGCGGTGATCGCCTCGTTCCTGGCCAGCCGGTTCGCCACCGTGGTGATCTATGGGCAGTCGGCGGGCGTCTACGACCACTATTTCTCCACGTTCCTCATCCCGACCGACATCCTGTGGTCGTTCGCCCAGGCGATCCTCATGTCCTTGGCGATCATGATGATCCACACCTACTACGGCTACAACGCCGCGGGCGGACCGGTCGGCGTGGGTGTCGCGGTGGGCAACGCGGTGCGGACCTCGCTGGTCGCGGTCGTCACGGTGACGCTGCTGGTCTCGCTGGCCATCTACGGCACCTCCGGCAACTTCCATCTCTCCGGATAAGCGACATGGCGGAATCGAAGCAAACGGAAAACCGCCTCGCGCAGGCGCTACACGGCGGGCTCGGCCTGAAACTGGCCGGGGCCGCGATGGTACTGGCGATGGTCGCCGTCGTCGCGGTCGCGATGATCATGTTCGTCGGCGGGTTCACGCCGACGGCGACCGTGACGGTCGACGCCCCGCGCAGCGGACTGGTCCTCGACCCGGACGCCAAGGTGAAGGTGCGCGGGGTGGAGATCGGGCGCGTCGCGTCCGTCGACCACACCGCCGAGGGCGCCAGACTGAAGCTGGACCTCGACCCGGACCTGTTGCGGTTGGTGCCGTCCAACGCGGACGTGGACATCAGGTCCACCACGGTGTTCGGCGCGAAGTACGTCAACTTCGTCGTCCCGCCACAGCCGTCGTCCACGCCGCTGCGGCCGGGCGCGACCCTGACCGCGCAGCGGGTGACCGTCGAGTTCAACACGCTGTTCCAGCATCTGTCCGACGTGCTCGCCAAGATCGAGCCGGAGAAGCTGAACGCGACGCTGTCGGCCCTGGGCACGGCGCTGCAGGGCCGTGGGGAGAAGCTGGGCGTACTGCTGGAGCAGAGCGACGCCTACCTGCGCGACATCAACCCGTATCTGCCCACGCTGCAACAGGATCTGGCGAAGACCGGTGCGGTCACCGACCTGTACGCGGACACGGTGAACGACCTGCTGCGCACGGTGGACAACTTCACCGTCACCAGTCAAACGCTGGACCAGGAACAGGACAGCCTGGACAACGTCCTGGTGAACCTGATCGGGCTGGCCGACACGACCGGTTCGGTATTGCGCGAGAACGAGAACCAGCTCGGCACGGCGCTGGATCTGCTGCGCCCGACCACGGGGCTGCTCGAGGAGTACGCGCCCGCGCTGTACTGCCTGATCGGCGGCCTGGGCAAGGCGCTGCCGATGGGTGAGGCGGTCTTCGGCGGCCTGCAGGAAGGCGTGGCGCTGAACACCGGCTTCATGTACGGCGCGAAGCCCTACACCTATCCGGAGGATCTGCCCAAGGTCAACGCGACCGGCGGCCCGCAATGCGCGGGCCTGCTGGACCGGGTGCCGGGCAGCCACGCCGACTACGTCGTCACCGACACCTCGGAGGGGCATGTGTACACGCCGTCGACGACGCTGACGGTCAACCCGCCTAAGGTTTTCCAGATCCTGTTCGCCGGACTGCCGGGGGTGCCGCGCCCGTGAAGAACACCGCGACCACCGTCAAGTTGGCCATCTTCACCCTCGTGATGGCGCTGATCTTCGCCGGCTTGGCGGTCGTGTTCAGCCAGATGCGCTTCGCGCGGGAGAACGGCTACCACGCCGTGTTCACCAGCTCGTCGGGCGTGCTGCCCGGGGCGAAAGTGCGCATCGCCGGCGTGCCGGTCGGCTCGGTCACCTCGGTAAAGGTGGGCAAGGACTACCTGGCGCACGTCGAGTTCGACGTCGACCGCAAGTATCGGCTGCTCACCAGCACCCGTGCGGCGATCAAATACGAGAACCTGGTCGGCGACCGCTATCTCGAGCTGTCCGAAGGGCCGGGCTCCAACCGCGTGCTGCAGCCCGGCGGCACCATCGTCAAGGAACAGACCGCGCCCGCGCTCGACCTGGACATGCTGCTCGGCGGTTTCCGGCCGCTGCTGCGCGGCCTGGACCCCGGCCAGGTGAACGACCTGACCAACGCGCTGTTGCAGATCTTCCAGGGCCAGGGCGGCACGCTGGTGTCGCTGCTCAACAGCGGCGGGTCCTTCGCCAAGACACTGGCCGACCGCGACGCGCTGATCGGCAGCGTGATCGACAACCTGAACGCGGTGCTGCAGACCATCGATCAGCGCGGCGACCAGTTCGCCACCACGATCGCCGAGTTGCAGCGGCTGATCAGCGGTCTGGCCGCCGACAAGGACCAGATCGGCGACGCGATCCCACGGATCGCCGGGGCCACCGGCGACCTCACCGGCCTGCTCGCCCAGGCCCGCCCCGATCTGCAGGGCACCATCGAGCAGACCGGACGCCTGGCCACGAATCTCGACGCCGGGTCGGACACGGTGCAGTGGGTCCTGGAGCGGCTGCCGTCGACCTATCGCCAGCTGATCCGCATCGGCTCCTACGGTTCCTTCCTCCAGCTCTACGTCTGCTCGACGAACTTCCTGGTGGACGGCCCGAACGGACAGACGATGAAGATCAACATGCCCGGGGCGCAGACGACCGGAAGGTGTGCGGACAACCGATGAACGAGCAGCGATCACCCGCCATCACCATCGGCATCGTCGGCCTCGTGCTCGCGGTGGCGGTGGCGCTGTCGGCACTGCAATTCGACCGGCTGCCGTTCATCCGCTCCGGCGCGACGTTCACCGCCTATTTCGCCGACGCGGGCGGCCTGCTCCCCGGCGACCCGGTCCAGGTCGCGGGCGTGCGGTCCGGGCGAGTCGAGAACGTCAGCCTGGACGGGGCGAAAGTGCTCGTCCGGTTCACCCTCGCCGAATCGATCGTGCTGGGCGAGAAGACCTCCGCGGCGATCAAGACGAACACGGTGCTCGGGCGCAAGTCGCTGGAGGTCTCGCCGTCCGGCCCCGGAGCGCTGCGCACCGACGACACCATCCCGCTCGAGCGCACCACCTCGCCCTATTCGCTCAACGAGGCATTGAGCGACCTGGCGGGCACGGTGCACGAGCTGGACATGGCCCGGGTCGACCAGACCCTCGACGTGCTCTCGGAGACGTTCGCCGACACACCGGCGCCGCTGCGCTCGGCGCTGGACGGCGTCACCGCGCTCTCCCGCAGCATCAACGCGCGCGACCAGGCGCTGACGGATCTGCTGAAGCGGGCGCAGAGCGTCACGAAGATCCTCGCCGACCGGGGCAACCAGATCAACGCGCTGCTGCTGGACGGCAACGAGCTGCTCGGTGAGCTGGACCGGAGGCGCACCGCGCTGGGACAGCTGATCGTCTACGTCAACGGGCTGGCCCAGCAACTGTCCGGGCTGGTCGCCGACAACGAGGCCCAGCTGAAACCGGCGCTGGACAAGCTGAATTCGGTCGTGGCGCTGTTGCAGCGGAACAAGCAGAACATCGCCGACGCACTGGACGGGCTCGGTCCGTTCGCCGCCGCCCTCGGCGAACAGGTCGGCAGCGGCCCCTACTTCCAGGCGTACGTGATCAACGCGAGCACCAAAGTGCTGCAACCGCTGGTGGACGCGCTGGTGTGGCCGCAGCACCTGCCGAACGATCTGCAGAGCTACCTCACGCCGCCCCCGTCGATCGAACCCGCGATTCAGGAGCCGCCGCGATGAGCGAGCGAACCGACAACACAGCCGCCCGCGCGAGCACGCCGGAGCACAGCGTCAGCGAGGCCCGGGCATGAACGTCATACGGAAACTGCCCCGCTGGGCGCTGATCCTGGCCGGAGTGGTCGTCGCGGCCCTCGTGGTCGCCGTCGCGTGGACGGGCCTGTCCCGGATCGGAACCACCAAGGTCACCGCGTATTTCCCGTCGACGTCCGGCCTGTACGCGGGCGACGACGTGCGGGTGCTCGGCGTCAAGGTCGGGCGGATCGACGACATCGAACCCGGCGCCGACCGGGTGAAGGTGACGATGACCCTCGATCGCGGCATTGACGTGCCCGCCGATCCGAAGGCGGTGATCATCTCGCCTTCGCTGGTCTCGGCGCGCTTCATCCAGCTCGCGCCCGCCTACACCGGCGGCCCGAAACTGGCCGACGACAGCGTGATCCCGCTCGAGCACACCGCGGTGCCGGTCGAATGGGACGACATCAAGGCGGAACTGTCCAAGCTGGCCACCGCGCTCGGCCCGGTCGGCGACGACAAGCAGGGATCGTTCGGCCGCTTCGTGGACACCGCCGCCGACAACCTCGACGGCAACGGACAGCGGTTCCGCGACACCCTGCGGGAGCTGTCGGCCACGCTGAGCACGCTGTCCGACGGCCGCACCGACCTGTTCGGCACCGTGCGCAATCTGCAGAAATTCGTCGAGGTGCTGTCGGCCAGCAACGAGCAGATCGTGCAGTTCGGCGGACGGCTGGCGTCGGTGTCCTCGGTGCTGGCCGGGGTCTCCAACGACCTCGGGGCGGGACTGGACAACCTGGACGCGGCGATCGTCGACGTGCGCCGGTTCATCGACGGCAGCGGCGCCGAGCTCACCGAGGGCGTGCAGCGGCTGGCCGACGCCACCCAGGTGCTGGCCGACAAGCGGCCCGAACTGGAACGAGTCCTGCACTCCGGCCCGACCGCGCTGGTGAACTTCTACCAGATCTACAAACCGGCCCAAGGCACCCTCACCGGCGCGATCGCGCTGAACAACCCCGCCGACCCGCTCGGTTTCCTCTGTGGGTCGGTGCGCGCGCTGGAGACCAACGACTCCGATCGCAGCGCCGACCTCTGCGCGCAGTACCTCGCGCCGGTGATCAACAGCCTGAGCATGAACTACGTGCCCATCATGACCAACCCGGCCAGCGGCGTGACCGCGTTCCCCGATCAGCTCGTGTACACCGATCCCAGCCTGGCCGGGCAGGTGGCGAACCAGACTCCGGCGCAGCCGCAACCCGCGCCGGTGAGCGTGCCCGACGGCATCGCCGGACTGGCCATCCCGGGAGGAGTGCGATGACGCCGACGCGGCGGATGCGCCGCACCGCCGTTGTCGCGGTGGGGCTGGCGGTGGCGCTCGGCGTCTCCGGCTGTCAGTGGGACGGACTGAACTCGCTGCCGATGCCCGGCACCGAGGGGACCGCGCCCGGCTCCTATCAGGTGCGCGTCCAGATGCCGAACGTGACCACGCTGACCCGGAATTCACCGGTGCGGGTGCACGACGTGACCGTGGGCACGGTGTCGAAGATCGAGGTGGAGGACTGGCACGCGCTGGTCACCGTCACGCTGAACCCGGACGTGCGGCTGCCCGCGAACGCCGTCGCCAAGATCGGGCAGACCAGTCTGCTCGGGTCCAACCATCTCGAACTCGCCGCACCGGCGGACCAGGCTCCCGAAGGGGAGCTGAAGGCGGGCGACGTCATCCCGCTGGCACGAGCGGGGATCTTCCCGACCACCGAGCAGGTGCTGTCCTCGCTGTCGGTGGTGCTCAACGGCGGCGGCGTGGCGCAGCTGGAAACCATCACCCGGGAGTTGAATTCCGCGCTCACCGGCCGGGAGGAGGCCATTCGGGATCTGCTGCCGCAGCTGAACGAACTCACCACCAACCTGGACCGCCAGACCGCTGACATCATCGCCGCGATGAGCGGGCTGGACCGGCTCGGCGGTCAACTGGCCGAGCAGCGTGACGTGGTGGCGGCGGCCATCGAGCAGATCCATCCGGCGCTGACCGTGCTGGCCGACCGCAGAGCGAACATCACCAGGGCGCTCACTGCGCTGGGCGAACTCAGCGACGTCGTCCGGCGCATCGTCGCCGCCAGCGGCGAGGACCTGAAAGCCAACCTGGACAGCCTGGTGCCCGCCCTGAAGGCGCTGTCGGACACCGGCAACAACCTCACCGAGGCGCTGAAGATCCTGGCCACCTTCCCGTTCCCGATGAAGAACCTGGATCACGCCATCAAGGGCGACTACCTGAATCTGTTCATGACCGTGGACATCACCGGACGCAGGCTGGACTCGAACTTCCTCACCGGAACCCCGCTGGGCGGACGGTTCGGCGGCGTGGAAGGCGCGCTCGGCAGCTTCGCGCCGGACACGGCCGCGCAGAACGGAGATCCGGCCACCGGTCCGTTGCAGCCGCCGCCTGCGGAGCCGAGTCAGCCCGCCCCGACCATTCCCGGGTTGCCGCCGATCCCCGGCCTGCCCGCCATACCCGGGCTGACCGTGCCCATGCCGGGCAATACCGCGCCGCAAGGGGGTCCGGGACAGTGACGCTCACCCGTTTCGTTCGTACCCAGCTGATCATCTTCTCCGTGCTCACGGTGATCGGCCTGGTGGTCATGGGCGGCACATATGTGAAGCTGCCCGCGATGTTCGGCATCGGCCGCTACGAGGTCACGGTGCAGCTGGCCGCGACCGGGGGGCTCTACCCGACGGCCAACGTCACCTATCGCGGCACGAATGTCGGCGTGGTGAAGGAGGTCCGGCTCACGCCCGTCGGCGTCGACGCGAAACTGTCCATCGGCAGCGACTACAAGATCCCCTCCGACGTCGACGCGTGGGTGCGCAGCGTCTCCGCGGTCGGCGAGCAGTACGTGGACCTGGTGCCCGCCGAGAAGCGCACGGGCGGGAATCTGCGCGACGGCAGCGTGATCCCGGTGGAGCGCACCAAGCTGCCGCAAGACGTCGGCACGCTGCTCGACCAAGCCGACCGGTTGCTGTCGAGCGTCGCGGACACCAGGCTGCGGCAGGTCATCGATGAGGCGTTCCTCGCTTTCAACGGCGCCGGACCGGACCTGCAGCGGTTCATCGACTCCGCGTCGTTGCTCGTGCAGGAGGCGCAGGCCAACGCGGAACCCACCAAAGAGCTGCTCGACCAGATCGGCCCGCTGCTGGACACCCAGACCCGCTCGGATGCCGCGATCCGTTCCTGGACCGCGGATCTGGCCACCGTCACCGATCAGCTGCGCGGCCACGACCCGGCACTGCGCGGCGTGCTGCGCGAGGGCCCGTCGGCCATGCAGCGGGTGACCAACCTGTTCGACGATCTGCGTCCGACGCTGCCGCTGCTGCTGTCCAACCTGGTCAGTGTCGGTCAGGTCGCGGTCACCTACAACGCCGGGCTGGAACAGATCCTGGTGATCTACCCGCCACTGGTCGCCGCGCTGCTGACCGCGGTTCGCGGGCCACTCGAATACGGCGCCCTGGTCGACTTCATGGCGTTGGTCAACGACCCGCCCGCGTGCACCACCGGTTTCCTCCCGCCGGACCAGCGGCGCTCGCCGAGCTTGTACGACACCCCGGATACCCCACCGGGCCTGTACTGCAAGGTGCCGCAGGACGCTCCCGAGGCGGTGCGCGGCATCCGCAACACACCGTGCGCCGAGGTGCCCGGTGTGCGCGCCCCGACGCCGGAACTGTGCCGGACCGGATACGTTCCGTTAGGCGACAACCCGCCGTTCGGGCCGCCGCAACCGGTCGCGCCCGCGGCGGCGCCCCTGGACGAGCCGCCGACCGTCGCACCGGCGAGTTACGGCGGTGGCACTCCAGCCGCCGCGCGAGCGTACGACCCGGACACCGGCGTGTACATCGGCCCCGACGGGCGGACATACCGGCAGGGCGATATCGGACCGGGCGGTTCGGGCACGGTACCGTCGAGCTGGCAGGCGATGCTCGAGGAGCAACAACGATGAGTGAGAGCAACGGAGCAGGTCACCGCTCGCGACGGCGTGCGATGCGTTCGGCCGGGCCGCCCCCGGTCGAGGACTACGCGACCTCCGCCGACGCGCGGAACGCGACCGACACAACCGCGAAGGTCGCTGCCGTCGACGAATCGGAGGCCGCGGCTGGCACCGGCGGGAAGGCCGCGTCTGCCGGTGATGCGAAGGCTGCGGCTGCCACCGGTGCGGCCGCGTCTTCCGGTGACGGGAAGGTTGCGGCTGCCACTGGCGCGAAGACCGCCAACTCTGCCGACGCGAGGAACGCGACCGACACAACCGCGAAGGCCGCAGTCGCCGGTGATGCGAAGGCTGGGGCTGCCAGTGACGCGAAGGTTGCGGCTGCCACCGGCACGAAGTCTCCGTCCGCTGATGATGCGGAGATCGCGGCCGGTACCGGCGCGAAGTCTTCGACCGCCGACGATGCGACGATCGCCGCTGCCCGTGCGACCGCAACCGCCGTCACGGACGACAAGCCGAGTTCTGCCGACGCCGAGTCGAAGACCCCGGGCGCACCGGCTACGGACGACGCGACCGCCGACGCGGGCAAGGCGACGGTCGCCATGACGAAAGCCGGTGCCGAGTCCGCCTCCGACGCGCCGCCTACCGAGCAGAAACCCGCCCCTGGCAAGGGGCGTGGCGTCCCGCGCATCCTCGCGACGGCAGCCGCCGCGCTGCTGGTCGTCGCGCTCGTGTGCGGCGCGGCGCTCTCGGTGCTCGCGATGCGCTCGACGCACGAACGCGACGAGCGCCGCGCGGAATACGTGGAGACCGCCCGGCAGGCGATCGTCAACTTGACCACGATCCGCGCCGATTCGGCCAAGCAGGACATCGACCGGATCCTGTCGCTGGCCTCCGGTGAGTTCAAGACCGAGTTCGACGGCCGGGTCGATCCGTTCACCAGCATCGTGCAGCAGGCCAAGGTGGTCTCCACCGGCGAGATCGTGGAGGCCGCGCTGGAGAGCGACGACGAATCCTCCGGCCGGGTCCTGATCGCCGCCAAGCAGTCGCTGACCAACGCGGGCCAGACCGAGCCGCAGACCAGGTATTACCGGTTCCGGGTCACCGTGTCGCGCGGGGATTCGGGGCTGACGGTCTCCGACGTGGAGTTCGTGGCATGAACGGTCAGGCCTGGAGGCGGCAGCGGAGCGTGACCACGGAAGGCCCCGTTCGTGCCGGAGAGGGCAGAGCATGAACGGTCAGGCCTGGAGGCGGCAGCGGAGCGTGACCACGGAAGGCCCCGTTCGTGCCGGAGGGGGCAGAGCATGAACGGTCAGGCCTGGAGGCGGCAGCGGAGCGTGACCACGGAAGGCCCCGTTCGTGCCGGAGAGGAGACAGCGTGAACGGAATTCGAGGCAAGATCCTGCTCGCGCTGCTCGGGGTCGTGGTCGCCGCGGCAGCGGTGATCGGCGGTGTCAACGGTTACCGCTACTGGGACGCGCGGCAGGCCGAGCAGTCGCGCAAGGACGCGGTCGCGACCGCGGGGCGCACCGTCGAAGCAATGTTCACCTACACCCCGCAGACCGTGGACACCGAGCTGCCCAAGTCCGCCGACAACCTCACCGGCGACTTCCGCGCGGACTACCTGACGCTGATCGAGAAGCAGATCGCGCCGGGCGCCAAAGAGAAACAGCTCACCGTCACCGCTACCACCCAGGCGGGCGGCGTCATCTCCGCCGATCGTTCGCGCGCGCAGGTGCTGCTGTTCCTCAACCAGGTGATGACGAGCAAGGACACCCCGCAGGGCACCACCACCGGCAGCCGCGTGCGCGTCGCCTTGACCAAGTCGGACTCGCGCTGGCTGGTGGAGTCGGTCACGCCGGTCTGAGCGGACTGGCGGAGACGCTAGGACTTCGTGGACGGGCTGCGCGGCAGCCGCACCGTGAACGTCGTCCCGGCCTCGGTCGAGCTGCGCACGCCGACCTCGCCGCCGTGCGCGGTGACCAGTGCCTGCACGATGGACAAACCGAGTCCGGTGCCGCCGCTGGTTCGCGCGCGGGAAGTGTCGGCGCGATAGAACCGCTCGAAGACGCGTTCGGCGTCTTCCGGCGGCAGTCCCGGTCCGGTGTCGGCCACTTCCAGCAGGACGTGTTCGGGGCCGGGGGTCAGTCGCACCGTCACTTTCGCGTCGGGCGCGGTGTGCGTGACGGCGTTGTTCAGCAGATTGCCCAGGACTTGGCGCAGCCGTGCCTCGTCGCCGCTCACCTCGAGCGTGCCCTCGCCCGGCTCGATGTTCAGCTCGACGGTGCGGACGGGGCCGTCGGCGTGCCCGGCGGCGATCACGGCCCGCGCGTTGTGCACCGCGTCGCTGGCGACGGCGAGGAGGTCCACCGGGCCCAGCTCCAGCGGGCGCTGGGCGTCCAGCCGCGCGAGCATCAGCAGGTCTTCCACCAGCACGCCCATCCGCTGGGCTTCGTGCTCGATGCGGTCCATGAACGTGGCGGGATCGTCCGTGGCACCCTGGCGATACAGTTCGGCGAACCCGCGAATCGTCGTCAACGGGGTGCGCAGTTCGTGACTGGCGTCGGCGATGAAACGACGCATGCGCTCCTCGGACCGGCGGGCCGCCTCCTCGGACGCGGCGGTCGTGGTGAACGCGCGCTGGATCTGCGCCAGCATCCCGTTCAGTGACCTGGACAGCCGGTCCACCTCGGTGTTCGTGCCGCGTACCGGCACTCGGCGGTGCAGGTCGCCGCGGGCGATGGCCGCGGCGGTGCTCTCCACCCGGCGCAGCGGCCGCAGGCTGCGCCGCACCACGAAGTACGCGATCACCGCCAGCACAGCCAGCACGATCGCTCCGACGACCAACTCCAGCATCACCAGCCGCTGCACGGTGTCGGTGTTCTGGGTGAGCGGCAGCGCCACCGTGGTGGTGCCGTCCGGCGTGCGCACGGTCAGCGCGCGCCACTGGACCGGTCCTCCGCCCACGGAGCCGACAGTGTACGGACCGGATCGCGGTGTGGACGGAATATCGGGTTCGGCGTCGGCTCCGAATGCGCGGAGGAAGAACGTGCGCCCCTCGGTGCGAACCGAGCGCACGTAGAACTGGCTCGGGGCGTGGCGCGGGTCGGGCGGCAGCAACGGCGGCGGCGGTCCGCGCCGCGACCATTCCATCGCGCCCTGGCGCAACTGCTGGTCGGTGCGATCGGTCAATTGCTGTTCCAGGGCCGAGGTGACCACCATGCCGGAGACGAGCAGGCCGAGCCCGGCGGTGAGCACCAGCAGGGCCATCAGCGTCACCCGCAGCGGGACCGCGGACAGCAGGCCGGAGACCTTCGCGCGGGCCGTGACGAGCCGGCTCGGGCTCATGAACCGCTCTTGCGGTGCGGCGCGCGCATCACGTAGCCGACGCCGCGCAGCGTGTGGATCAGCCGGGTGTCCCCGGTGTCCACCTTCTTGCGCAGGTAGGAGACGTAGGTCTCCACCACGCCCACCTCGCCGCCGAAGTCGTAGCGCCACACGTGGTCGAGGATGCGCGGCTTGCTCAGCACGGTGCCCGCGTTGACCATGAAGTAGCGCAGCAGCGTGAACTCGGTAGGCGACAGCGCGACCGGCTCGCCCGCCTTCCACACCTCGTGGGTGTCGTCGTCGAGCTCGATGTCCTCGAAGCGCAGACGCGAACTCTCCCGCTGCACCGGCGCGTGACCCGCACGCCGCAGGATGACCCGTAGCCGGGCCACCACTTCTTCCAAGCTGAACGGCTTCGTGACATAGTCGTCGGCCCCGAGGGTGAGGCCGGTGATCTTGTCCTGCACGTCGTCGCGCGCGGTCAGGAACAGCACCGGCGCGTCGACCCCGTCGGCGCGCAACCGGCGCAGCAGGCCGAAGCCGTCCATGCCGGGCATCATCACGTCCACGATGAGGGCCTGGGGACGGAAGCTGCGCGCCTTGTCCAGCGCCTGGGCGCCGTCGGCCGCGCTGTCCACCTCGAAGCCCTGGTAGCGCAGGCTCACCGCGAGCAGTTCGACGATCATCGGCTCGTCGTCCACCACCAGGACCTTGGCTTCGGGCGTCTGCTGCAGGGACCCACCACTCATGGCTTCATGGTCCGGCATCCGCCTGCGAAGTTCCTGGACCGAAGCTGGGTGGTTCCTGTGAACGGGCGATTCAGCGTGGGTCGCGGTCCTCGGGGTAGACGTCGTCGTCGGTCAGCAGCGCGCTGCCCGCGACCTGGTCCTGCGCCAAGGCGTCGAGGAAAGCGCGGGCCCAGCGATCCACGTCGTGGGCCAGCACCTGCCTGCGCAGCGAGCGCATCCGCCTGCGCTTGACGTCGCGCTCGTCCTCCAGCGCGGCGACGATGGCGTCCTTCACGTCGTCGAGGTCGTGCGGGTTGCACAGGTACGCCTGCCGCAGCTCGGCCGCGGCGCCGGTGAACTCGCTCAGCACCAAGGCGCCGTTGAGCCCGCTGTGACAGGCGACGTACTCCTTGGCCACCAGGTTCATGCCGTCGCGCAGCGGCGTCACCAGCATGACGTCGGCGGCGACGAAGAACGCGATCAGCTCGTCGCGCGGGATCGGGCGGTGCAGGTAGTGCACCACCGGGTAGCCGACCCGCGCGAACTCGCCGTTGATCCGGCCGACCTGGCGTTCGATGTCGCCGCGCATCTGGATGTAGCTCTCGACGCGCTCACGGCTCGGGGTGGCCAGCTGGATCATGACGGTGTCGGTGGGGTCGACCCGGCCCTCGATCAGCAATTCCTCCAGCGCGTTGAGCCGGATGTCGATGCCCTTGGTGTAGTCCAGCCGGTCCACGCCGAGCAGGATGGTCTTCGGGTTGCCCAGTTCGGCGCGGATCTTCGCGGCGCGTTCGCGCACCGACCTGCGCCTGGAGTGCTCGTCCATCTCTGCGGAGGCGATGGAGATCGGGAACGCGCCGACCCGCACCGTGCGGAAGCCGACCTGGACGACGCCGAGCTTGGAGCGCACGCCGACCGAGCCGCGCGAAGTCGGCTGGCCGGCCAGCCTGCGCGCCAGGTAGAGGAAGTTCTGCGCGCCGCCGGGCAGGTGGAAGCCGATGAGGTCGGCGCCGAGCAGGCCCTCCACGATCTCGGTGCGCCACGGCATCTGCATGAACAGCTCGACCGGCGGGAACGGGATGTGCAGGAAGAACCCGATGGTCAAGTCCGGGCGCAGCATGCGCAGCATCTTCGGCACGAGTTGCAGCTGGTAGTCCTGCACCCACACGGTCGCGCCCTCGGCGGCGACCTTGGCGGTGGCCTCGGCGAAGCGCCGGTTCACGGTGACGTACGCGCTCCACCACTTGCGGTCGTAGACCGGCCGCACGATCACGTCGTGGTAGAGCGGCCACAGGGTGCCGTTGGAGAAGCCCTCGTAGTAGTCGGCCACCTCTTGCGCCGACAGCGGGACCGGATGCAGTTCGAGGCCGTCCTCGATGATGGGGTCGACGTCCACGTCCGGGACGCCCGCCCAGCCGACCCAGCCGCCCTTGTTGTTGCGTAGGACCGATTCCAGGGCGGTCACCAGACCGCCGGGGCTGCGCTTCCACCTGGTGCTGCCGTCGGGCAGGCGTTCGAGGTCGACCGGGAGCCGATTGGCGACGACGACGAAACCGGAGCCCGCGCCGGAGCCGGTGGTTTCCGCCGCGGTGCCGGCAGTCGAGGTTTCTCTGGCGTGCTCGGAGTCGTCGGACGGGTTCATCTGGTCCACTCACGCATCCTTTGCGCGTCGCTGTATCCCGCTGGAGTTGTGTAGTCGACGTCGCCGTTGGCGTCGAGAACGAGGTTATTCGCCTCGAGCGTTCGGTCCAATACCCAGCATGGACAACAACATCCGGCATTCATCGGCGTCCTCGGCGTAAGCCGCGACCACCCGTTGCGCCTGACGCGCGGTTTCGTCGGCGAGCGGTTCCAGATCGTCGTCCGCAATGTCGTTCGCGCTGCCCTTCGCGGCCATCGTCAAGTCCTCCCGGCTTTGTGCGCTCTTACCCTGCGAAAAGTCAATGGTATGCGACGCTGGAAGGTGCGCCCGCCGGGGCGTTGGCCGAAGCGTGGCACGCGCCACCAGGGCACCCCGGTCGGTGCGTCGGCCCCTGCGGTCCCTATACCGTGGGGGAGCAGCACCAACTCCACGAAAGGGTCGACATGCCGCTGGCCACGGTGAACGGGATTTCCCTCAACTACCAGGTGAAGGGTGACCGCGCCAAGGGCTCCGCGCCGCTCGTCGTCATGATCATGGGCACCGGCAGTCCCGGCCGGGTGTGGGACCTGCACCAGGTTCCCGCTCTGGTCGCGGCCGGTTACCGGGTGTGCACATTCGACAACCGCGGGATCGCCCCGTCCTTCGAGGCGGCCTCCGGCATGACCATCGACGAGCTGGTCGCCGACACCGCCGCCCTGATCGAGGTCCTGGACGAGGGCCCCGCGCTGGTGGTGGGCACCTCGATGGGGGCGCGCGTGGCGCAGGAGCTGGCGCTGGCCCGCCCCGAGCTGGTGCGCAAGGCGGTGTTCATGGCCGGGCACGGGCGGCTCGACCAGTTCCAGAAGACCCTGTCGCTCGGCGAGCACGAACTCGACGCCGCCGGGGTGAAGCTGCCGCCGAAATACGAGGCGGCGATCACCGCGGTCATGAACCTCTCGCCCGCGACCATGGCCGAGCCGAACGCCGCGCGCGACTGGCTCGACCTGTTCGAGTTCACCGGCGGGCCGGTCCCGCCCGGCATCCGGGCGCAGCGGCGGATGGACCACGATTTCGATCGGGTCCAGGCCTACCGGGCGATCCGGGTGCCCTGCCTGTCGATCGGTTTCGCCGACGACCGGATGATTCCGCCGTACCTGTCCAGGGAGATCGCCGAGGTGATCCCGGGCGCGCGGTATCAGGAGGTACCGGACGCCGGGCATTTCGGATATTTGGAACGGCCGGAGGCGGTCAACAAAATTCTCCTCGACTTCTTCGCGGCGTGATTGCGCGTCGGCGAGGCGACAGCATAGGTAACCGCCCAGGCGTAACGTCTTGCTTGCTAGTGTCGAAACAACGCTCGGGTTCTCTCGGCGCCAGGGGTTGGCAGCAACCCGGCACCGTGTGAATCAGGAGCGATCCCGTACATAGCGCCAGTATCCAGTGAGGTGAAATTGAGCACCAACCCCTTCGATGATGAAGACGGCCGCTTCTTCGTCCTGGTCAACGACGAGGAACAGCATTCCCTGTGGCCGGCCTTCGCAGAGGTTCCAGCCGGATGGCGAGTCGTGTTCGGTGAGGACAGCCGCGCCGCCTGTGTCGAGTACGTGGAGAAGAACTGGACCGACATGCGTCCGAAGAGCCTGCGCGACGCCATGGCCGCCGACGATGCGGCCCGTCAGGGCGCCCAGTCCTGATCGGTCCGCCGAGTGCCGCGCTCCCGGCGCGGCGGGTTCGTGGTTCCGTCGTGTCTCGCGTCCGAGCGACCGCCGCTGACGACTTCGTCGTGGGCGGGCCGGTCGTTCGGGCCTGAGCGGGCCGCGAACGAGCAACGCTCGATCTCGCTTCACTCGAAAGCGGTTGTCCGGCCGGTACGGTCGCGTTCGTCGCCGAACGCGAATTCCGTTTGTCACACAGACGCCGCGCCCGGTTATGATGACAACCGCTTTCCCGCCTCCTTAGCTCAGTGGTAGAGCACTCGCCTTGTAAGCGAGCGGTCGTCAGTTCAATCCTGACAGGGGGCTCTTTCCCAGCCGCTGCGCGTCTGAAGCTCAGTGGTAGAGGCCGTGCCGAGCACGGGTGAAGTCACCCGTGGCGCCTCGTGGTCGTGGCCTCTTTTCCCGCGCCGCGCTCACGGAGGTAGCGCTCGGCCACCAGCTTCCGCGGCACGGCGGGGCGCAACTCGCGTGCAACTTCATCAGCCCTCGCGCGTGCTCATCATCGACGGGCATGTTGCCGTCTTCGCAATAGTCCTCCACCCAGGAGCGCCGCTTCGTCATCGCTGCTCGTCCTCCAGCCGCGCAAAGATCTCACGCGCAGGAACCGACTCGTCCGGCTCGCCGCCGAGGTCGATCAACCAGGGCAGCACCCAAAAGACGAGTATCAGCAGTCCGGTGACGGCGGCCATGACGATGAGGATGACCGTGAGGTCTGTGGGCATTCTGGTTACCTCTTCGCGTGTTGTGGTGTGGTTGGTCTGCGCCCGGCGTCGAGGAGGTCGGGTCTCGACCCGACGCCGGGGCCACGTTCAGAGTCGGCTGTCAGGCCGTGTCCGCGCGATGACGTAACCGGTGTCAACGCGCCTCTATTCGGGGCGACATTTAGGCGTCAAAGGGCTACGGTGGCGACATGGCTTCCGCACCTAATACGGCACTCCGCGCGGCCCGGAACGCGCGTCTGATGAGTCAGGACGACCTAGCTCGGGCGCTCCGGGAAGCCGGGTGCGCCAGCGCCACCAAACGCCTTGTGCAGCGGTGGGAATCAGGACTCACCACCAATCCCCGGCCGTCGCACGCGCGAGCCCTGGAGAAAGTGATGCGGCTGCCGATCGAGTCGTTGGGATTCGGTGCCGTGATGGCCGGCCGAAGTCTTTCGGGCGGCGCGGACGGCACCGAGGTCGACTCCGCTATCGGCGAAGTCGCGTCCGAGCAGTTCGCCACCGCGCGGCGCCCGAGGACGCCGGGCAATTACTCGGGAATCTGGCTGTCCCGCTACGAGTACTACTCGTCCGGGCGAGATGCGACGTTCACGGCCGCGCACCATGTCGTGGTGTTGCAGCACGACAGCCGCCTGACCGTGCGCTCCTTGCCGAACTCCGCGCGGTCCGCCATGGAGATGGACCTGACCGTTGACGGGCACGTTGCTACGGGCACCTGGCGCGAGCACACCGCCCAGGACGGCTACTACCGTGGCGCCTACTACCACGGGGCTATCCAACTGCTTATCGAGCTGACCGGTGCCCGTATGGCCGGGAAGTGGGTCGGATTCGGCAAAAGTTTCGAAATCAATTCCGGTCCGTGGGAATTGGTGTTGCAGGACCCGTCGACTTCCAAGGCCGCCATCGACGCCTACGACCGCCCGCCGGACGCTTGAGGGATGTCACGGCGTCGCGGTGTGGTCGTGACTCGGTTGGCCTCTACCGGAGCGCGTACGACGCGTACGCGAGCTGCTCCGCATGGTGCTCGATGACCCGCCACAAGCACTACATAGGCGGTGGCGGAGCGGGTGAGAACTCCCCGCCCGCCGTAGCGGGTGAGCACCCGCGCAATCCGTACTACGCCGATCTCGTGGCCAAAGCGCACCGTCAATGGGCGGTCGCGGTCGCCGAGAATCTGGTCTGGCTGGCCGGTCGGCCGCACTCACTGCACACGGTCAACGAGTGCTGGATCGACATCGGTCTGGCATTGTGCCTGCGCTACAGCAATACCGCCGGCAGGTTTGCGGCCCGGTTCGCCCACCTCGAGGTGTCACCGATCACTGGACCGCTGAGCCCCACACTACGGGAACACGATTCGGGCTCTGCGGCGCAGCAGGCCTCGGACTTTTCACCGTCAGACTCGGCGGCGGGCCTCCGGAGCGCTGGGAGTGGACCGACCCCGATGGCCGGCGATGGTGGGGTGATGCTCCCGTCGATGGCTGGCCGAGTGTGCTGGACCCACGCAATCGGCTCGCCACCATCCCGGTGCCGCCGCCATCACAATCGCATTCATGAACGACTTCTCGTGAGGCGTAGCAATCTGGCTCGATTTCGCGTGTCAACTCCGGCCCAACCGTGACCGTCTCTTCCGGCTCAATTGTGACCCACCCGAGTCCGACGGCGTCCGGTGTTGCGGATTACCGCGATTGGGTGGTGAGTTGTCGCCGACGTGGATCCGTGACCCCGCCGACTTCTTGACTGGTGTCCAAGAAGCCTTTACTGTAGCCCCGACCTGCTTCTTGGATGGCGTCCAAGAAGAACGGTGGTGAAGCGGAGGACGCGAGTCATGGAAATCAGTGGGCCGGCCGATCGGCGCGAGGCGGTAGCGGTGCGGCGGCGTGAGGTCTCGTTCCCCTCTGGCCGAGACGAGTGCGCGGCCTGGCTGTACACCGCGCCTGACCGCAACGGCCCGCGCCCGATGGTGATCATGGGGCACGGGCTCGGGGCGGTGCGGGAGATGCGCCTGGATGCCTACGCGGAACGGTTCGCCGACGTGGGGTGGTCGGTGCTGGTGTTCGACTACCGCCACCTCGGGGCCAGCGGCGGAGCGCCGCGCCAGCTCCTCGATATCGGACGGCAACGCGCCGATTGGCATGCCGCCCTGGCCTTCGTACGCACACTTCCGGAGGTCGATGTCGACCGGATCGCGCTGTGGGGCAGCTCTTTCGGCGGCGGACATGTCCTTCAGGTCGCGTCCGAAGACACTCGAATCGCGGCGGTCGTGGCCCAGTGCCCCTTCACCGACGGACCGGCGTCGTTGCGCTCGCGTATCCGGACCGGCCCGCTGAGCGTGGTAGCGCTGACAGTGGCAGGCATCCTCGACACGGTCGGTTCCTGGTTCGGCGCGAAGCCGATCCTGGTGCCGATGGCGGGGACGGCTTGGATGCCCGCGTTCGTGGCCTCACCCGACGCCCTCGCCGGCGCTTCCGCCCTCCTGCCTGCGGGGACCCGGCTCTCGCGGCGCACCAGCACGTTGTTGAAACGGCTGCCGTCGGTGCGGGCTCAGGTGTCGAGGAACATCGAGCTGACCGAGATCGACGCAGGGGAAGAACCCGTGACCGGTGTCGGTCGCGACAGCATGTGGGGTGTATTGCGCGGCCCAGACGGTGAATTCGATGCTGCCAACGCCCTGGCCGCACGGCTGGTGCTGCACCTTCCGCGCGATCGGCCCGGTCGCGCGCTGGCTCGCTTCAGCACTCCGACGCTGCTGTGTGTCTGCGACAACGACGCGGCCGCGCCCGCGAAGACCACGAAGCGTCGCGCGCAGGGCCTGGCACACGTGCACGTCCAGAACTACCCGTGCGACCACTTCGGCATCTACCTGGGCGAGCACTTCGACCGCGCCGTGCGTGACCAACTCGATTTCCTGGCTACACAATTCGATAACACCGCACACAACACGCAGTAGGTCACCCCTGGCTCGTGGACGTGCGCAGAGCAGGCGCTAGTCGGCGGCTGCGGCAAGACTGCGAGCGCTGTTCAGCAACGTCTCGATCACCGCGCGCCGCTGGGCCTGCTCGCTCGGATGCGTCAGCAAGCCCTCGACAACGAAAACGCCGATCGCGACCAGCGGATCGACATCGTGTGCGGGCACGCCGAACTCGATCAGCTCTGCCCGGAACAATCCCTCGGCCAGCGCGTGGAACTGCTCGTGCCATTCGTGAATGGCTGCGGACTTCTCGGCGCGCATGTGCACCGTACTCACCAACCGCCCCAGTTGTTCCAATTCCTCGACCAGCCACAACAGCCGATCGGACAGCCCCGAGTCCAGCATTTCGCTGTAGGAGGCCATCGAGTCGGCCAGGACCGCGTCCAGGACCGCGATCAATACCGCGTCCTTGTCCTGGAAGTACCAGTACAGCGTGTTCGACACGACTCCGGCGTCGCGGGCGATCCGCGTCATCGACGCCGCGTCGTAACCCTGCTCGACGAACAACCGCCGAGCAGCCACCACGATCTCCGCGCGCTTCTCTTCCCGATCCTGCGGACGTCTGTTGCGAGGCATCTCCAGTCCTGACCTAGTGCCAGCCCCGATGCTATCTTGACCAGCCCCCAAGAACGGCCCCGGCAGGGCACTGTCGGGCAGGTGGTCCGATGAACCTCCTCACATGCCGCATATCGCGCGTTCGGGGTCAGGCGTTGGGCTTGGCGGCGGGGACGCGGCCGAGGTCGCGGTCCTTGAGCCGGTAACTGTCGCCTTTGAGGGAGATGACCTCGGCGTGGTGGACCAGCCTGTCGATCATGGCCGCGGCGACGACGTCGTCACCGAATACTTCTCCCCAGCGGCTGAACGGCTTGTTGCTCGTCACGATCGAACTTGCCCGTTCATACCGGGACGAGACCAGCTGGAAGAACAGGTTCGCGGCCTCGGATTCGAACGGGATATACCCCACGCGGCGAGGAACTCCTCGTGGCTCCAGTTCTCGGTGCCGGCCGTTCGGCGAGCCGGTCGACAGCACCGGCCAATGTCGGGGCTTTGAGAGCCCCCGCCAGATAAGCGATCTCGGAGCCGACGTTGCGGGCACCGTTGGTGGAGGTTTTGGTGACCATCAGGCGATCCCTTCGCTGTCGACGTTGAGCAACCGGTCATAGGTGGACAGATCGCGATGCTCGACACCGGTATCGAGCACGGGCACCGAGGCCAGGTGCCGGGACCGCCGCAGGTCTTTCGCCGCGGCCACGTGATCGGGATCGCTGAGTGTCTGATGCGCAGCCCAGCATCGGTGGTGGCGCCCGACTTCGGAGCCACCGCAGGTGATCACGACCTCGTTCAGGCCGGCACGGACGTCGACCTTGCGGCCGATTACCGCCGTGCGCCCGGCTGGTTTCCGCTCCCCGCTTGGGTGGTATCCGGCTCGTCGGGCTCGGCCGCGCGAGCAGCAGTTGTCGCCGCTGTCCGTGAATAGTGCGGCGGAGGCTGCCCGATTCGAATTCGCCTGAAGGCGTGGAACGATTTGCCATCCAGTTCCGGCCGAAATTGCTGAATGAAGCGGCCGACCAGTATTACGGACGATAGCGAACGATCAGCAGTTCTGATTACCGACTGACTAGCATGTTTTCGGCTAAGAGTCTGTTCTTGGTCTGGTGTGCGCAAACAGGTTTCGCGATGCACCTGGTCAGGTCACGCGCAAACACCGGATGGGCTACGAATGGAACATACTGGCATACTTCGCGCATATTCGGGAAAATGAACGGTGTCGGGATCTTCATCTGCCGAAAGTTGCTGAGATGTACGAATACAACGCGTCGCCGACGAACGATACGCGGGATCGTACGATTCAGGGGGTTGTGTGATGACTGAGCTGATCGACTTCTCCGCCGCGCTCATCGAGCCGCAAGCGATCAAGGACGCCGGATACGCGGGCGTCATAGGCTACTTCAGCGATTCCCGTCCGGGCACGAATTTCGGTGCGAAGCCGCTGCGGCGGGAGTACTGCGACAGATTGCGCGCCGTCGGGCTGGAAATAGTGACCAATTACCAGTACGGCAAGGGCGAGACGTCGGACTGGAAAGGCGGTTACGACGCGGGTGTACATCATGCGCGGATCGCGCTCGATTACCACTTCGCGGCAGGCGGGCCGGGCTTCCGTCCGCTGTATGCGCCCGTGGACGCCAATCCCTCCCTGGCGGAGTGGAATTCGTTGATCGCGCCGTTTCTGCGGGGCTGGGCGTCGGTCGTCGGGTTGGAATGGACCGGCATGTACGGCAATGCCCGATGCATCGAATGGGCACTGGAGGACGGCGTCGCCACCTGGTTCTGGCAGCACAACTGGTCCGGCGACTCCTCGATCAACGGCGACCATCCGGCCGCCCACCTCCACCAGATCCGCATCGACCGCGACCAGGTCGCCGGTGTCGTGGTGGACGTCAACAAAGTTCTCGCCGACGACTACGGCCAGTGGTCGAAGGCCGCTTCGATTCCAGGGGGAGCAGTGCAGAAACCGGAATACGTCGAACTGGACCGGATGGGCTACTCCGCGTCGAGCCGTCACGGCGCACGCGTGGAGAACTTCCTGCTGCACACCCAGGAAGGCAACGGAACGGCCGAGAGCCTGGCCAACTACCTCAACAATCCGGCCAACGGCGTGAGCTACCACTACACCGTCCGCGACCGCGTGGTGGTCGACGTGGTCGACACCGATCTGGCCAGCTGGTCGGTGCTGGACGCGAACCCGTTCACGATCAACCTCTGCTTCGCGGGCAGTCGCGCCGCGTGGAGCCGGACCGAATGGTTGCGCATCCGCGACGACATCCGCATCGCGGCCTGGCTCGCCGTGCAGGACGCACGCAAGTACGGGTTCGACACGCATGTCATCGCGCCGCCTTATCAGCGCCGTCAAGGAATCTCCGACCACAAGTACGTCACCGAGTGTCTCGGCATCGGCACGCACACCGACGTGGGACCGAACTTTCCCTGGGACGTATTCGCCGACGACGTGCGCGCTTTCGCCACCGGTGAGCCGGGTGGTTCGGAGCCGAACGCGATCAACGATTGCGCGGCCGCGAATCCGTGGCTGGGCAACCGGATCACGCAGGGTGAGATCACCACGCCCGACGGTGCGGGCCGCTTCGCCCAATTCGAGCACGGGTACATCTATTGGCACCCGGACACCGGCGCGCACGCCATCCCGGAGACGCTGTGGGGGAAGTTCGAGGCATTGGGCTGGGAGGCCGGTCCGCTCGGCTACCCGATCACCGGTCGCGCCGTCCTGCCCGGGCCGGACGGCCAGCCGGCGGGTGAGGTGCAAGGCTTCCAGGGCGGTGCGCTCTACCGGAGGCAATCGAGTGCCGACGTCTTCTGGGTGCACGGCGCGATCCGCGACCGCTGGAACCGTTCGGGTTACCAGAACGGGCCGCTGGGCTGGCCGACGAGCGACGAGATCCCTTGGGATACCGGCGCCTATCAGGATTACGAGCACGGCCGCATCTTCTGGACGCCGGCCCAGACGCTGGCGACCGTCGCGGTCGGCGGGGTGGATACTCCACTGCGCGACGTGCAGGGCTGACGGAAGAAGACGGAAGGTCCGACCACGCCGTGGCCGGACCTTCCGTCGCGCCGTACGCGGTCAGTCGGGGACGTTGGCGCCGTAGCCCAGGTCGCACAGCGCCTGCTTGATCTTGGCTTGCGCCTCGTCCAAGGATTCGGGGCTGGGGTTCGGGTCGGCGCCGGAGATGTCGAAGTCACCCAGCGAGAAGGCCGGGAACACGTGCAAGTGCAGGTGCGGCACCTCCATGCCCGCGATCAGCAGACCGGCGCGCGGGGCGTCCCATGCCGCGCACACGGCCTGGCCGATCTTCTGGGCGACGGCGGTGAGCCTGGCGAAGGTGTCGCCGTCGACGTCCTGCCAGTGGTCGATCTCCTTGCGGGGCACCACGAGCGTGTGACCGGGGGTGACCGGGGCGATGGTGAGAAACCCGACGAACTCGTCGTCTTCCCAGACGAAACGGCCCGGGATCTGACCGGCGATGATCGCGCTGAAGACAGAAGCCATGTTCCGCAGCGTAGACCGGCCGGTGCGCCGAGGCGCCGGACCGGCTCCCGCTACACCGCGACGAAGTGCGACAGAATGCCCTGGACCTCGTAGATGTCCACCTGCCGGTTGAACCGCTTCAACAGGGGTTCTGCGGTGCCTGCGATCCAGATGGCCAGCTCGGCGTCCAGATCGAAGGTGCCCGCGGTCTCCACCGAGAAATGGGTGATCGCGCGATAGGGAACGCTGTGGTAGCTCACCTTGCGGCCGGTGACGCCCTGCTTGTCGATCAGGATCAGGCGGCGGTTGGTGAACAGCATCGCGTCGCGGACCAGCAAGTACGCGGCGTAGACCTGTTCACCGTTGCCGAGTAGTTTGGCGTACTCCTGTTGCGCCTGCCCCGGATCGATCCGGCCGGCGTTGCCCATCAGTCCGTCGATCAGACCCATTTGTCAGCACTTCCTTCGGTGCTCCAGTGGCAGGAGCGGTCACGCCCCCGCGCATGCCGGAAAGAAAATGGGCCCGGTGCGCCCACATCCGTTGTCCCTATACATCATCCCCTTCGCGCGCACCGGCAGCGGCGAAGACGCCGAACGGCTCGTTTAGGCTGTCTGCCGTGCGTGTACTCGTCATCGGTTCCGGAGCCCGTGAACATGCCCTCGTCCTGGCGCTGCGCCGGGACCCCGCGGTGACGGCGCTCTTCGCCGCTCCCGGCAACGCCGGGATCGCCCAGCACGCGCAGGTGCGGCCGGTCGACCCGTGCGCCGCCGAGGACGTGGTCGCGCTGGCCACCGAGGTGGACGCCGACCTGGTGGTGATCGGTCCCGAGGTGCCGCTGGTGCTCGGCGTCGCCGACGCGGTGCGCGTGGCCGGTATCGCCTGTTTCGGCCCGTCGGCCGCGGCCGCCCGGATCGAGGGCTCCAAGGCCTTCGCCAAGGACGTGATGTCCGCCGCGGGCGTGCGCACCGCGCACAGCGAGGTCGTGGACAACCCGGCCGAGCTGGACGACGCGCTGGACCGCTTCGGCCCCACCTGGGTGGTGAAGGACGACGGCCTGGCCGCGGGCAAGGGCGTGGTGGTGACCGCCGACCGCTCCGCCGCACGTGACCACGGCGCCGAACTGCTCGAGCAGGGCCACCCGGTGCTGCTGGAATCGTTCCTCGACGGGCCCGAAGTGTCGCTGTTCTGCCTGGTGGACGGGGAGACAGTGGTTCCGCTGCTGCCCGCGCAGGACCACAAGCGCGTCGGTGACGGCGACACCGGCCCCAACACCGGCGGCATGGGCGCCTACACGCCGCTGCCCTGGCTGCCCGAGGCGACCGTCACCGCGATCGTGGACGACGTCGTGAAACCCGTTGCCGCCGAACTGGTGCGGCGCGGCAGCGGATTCTCCGGCCTGCTCTACGCCGGGCTGGCGATCGGCGCGGCCGGTCCCGCCGTGGTCGAATTCAATTGCCGTTTCGGCGATCCGGAGACGCAGGCGGTGCTCGCGCTGCTGGACAGCCCGCTCGGCGAGCTGTTGCACGCCACCGCCACCGGCACGCTGGCGCAGGTCGCCCCACCGCGCTGGCGCGACGGCTCGGCGATCACCGTGGTGCTCGCCGCGGAGAACTACCCCGGCCGCCCGCGCGTCGGCGACGCCATCTCGGGGGCGGGCGAGGGCGCGTCCGACGCGCACGCCATGGTCCTGCACGCGGGCACCGCGCAGCGCGAGGACGGCGCCCTGATCTCCGCGGGCGGACGGGTGCTGAACGTGGTCGGCGTCGGGGCCGACCTCGTCGAGGCGCGCACGCGCGCCTACGACCGCATCGCCGCGATCAAACTGCCGGGCAGCCACTACCGCACCGATATCGGCTTGGCCGCCGTCGAAGGTCGCATCGAGATCTGACCGGCGGTTCGGTCGGCGCACGACTCGACGGCCCGGACGGCCGGATCGGGAGCGCTTCGGCGACCGGTCGGCAGCGTCGGCGCGATCCGCTACACCGACACATGGCCGGCTTGGGGTCGCCGCCCTCGGGAGTCGAACCGGTGTGCGGAATCGTCTCCGATGCCGCCGAGCGGCCGCCTGCGTGCCGGCTCAGCCGAACGTGAGTCCGCGCAGCGCCAGCCACTGCTGCGGGTCCACGTGCTGTCCGCCGACGATCACCTCGAAGTGCAGGTGCGGGCCGGTGGAGTCGCCGCGATTGCCCATGCGGGCGATCTGCATGCCCGCGGGCACGCGCTCGCCGACCGAGACGAAGAAGTCGTACATGTGCCCGTAGACGGTGATGCTGCCGTCGTCGTGACGAATGCGTACCCACAGACCGAAGCCCTGCGCCGGTCCCGCGTCGATGACCGTGCCGTCGGCGACCGCGTAGATCGGGGTGCCGAGCGGGCCCGCGATGTCGATGCCGTTGTGGAACGTGCCCCAGCGCGACCCGAAGCCCGAGGTGAAAAGCCCTCGGGTGGGTAGCACGAAGCCCCTGCCGCTCGGCGCGATCGCCCCCGGCTGCACCGGCGCGGTTCCGGTCATCCACGGCTGACGCTCGCCCGCGACGGCGGCGGCCGCCTCGGCCTTGGCGCGTTCGAGCGTCGCGCGGGCGGCCGCCGCGACCACCGCCTGCTCGCGCAGCCGCTCACCGTTGGCGATGGCGTTCAGCAACCGGGTCACCGACGGCGGGGTGTTCTGCATCTGGAGCGGATACGCGACGCCGACGCGCAGGGCGCGATCCGGCGCGGGCGTGCGATCGGTGACCGTCCCGGCGAACGACGCGTC
>NZ_BAFS01000024.1 GCF_000308415.1 Nocardia asiatica NBRC 100129
GCGCGTGTTCATTCGTCCAATGTGCGTGGCTTCGCGCACCTTCCCATCGCCGTGGAGACCCGATGAGCGTCGACCAGAACCGATCAGCGTGCCGGGGTCCGCTCCGCGCGGCCGCGAGGAGCCGACCATGAGAATCCGGGCCGATCTGGATCTGTGCCAGGGCCACGCGGTCTGTCAGGCCGAGGCGCCGGAGGTTTTCACGGTGCCCAAACGCGGCCGGGTCGAGATCCTCGACGACGCGCCGACCGGCGAACACGAGTCCGCCGTGGCGAATGCCATTCGTTATTGCCCCACCCAAGCCCTGTCGATCGCCGATCCGGGCGCCACCGACTCCTCTCCGAAAGGTACCGACTGATGCCAGGTTTCGACCGCGCCGAGCTCGACGAGATGATTCAGCGCTGGATCGTGGAGAACCAGCGCTGCGAGGAGAAGGGCGACTGGAAGCCGCTCGCGCAGATGTACACCGAGGACGCCACCTACGGCTGGAACTACGGCCCCACCCAGGAGTTCATGGCCGTCGGGCGCGACGAGATCCGCGATCTGGCCCTCGGCCAGGAGATGGCCGGACTGGAGGGCTGGAGTTACCCCTACCAGGAGTTCGTGGTGGACGAACGCAGCGGCAACGTCATCGGATTGTGGAAGCAGATCAGCGAGGCCAAACGTCCCGACGGGCGCAACTATTCGCCCGAGGGCATCGGCGGCAGCTGGTTCCGCTACGGTGGCGACTTCCAATGGTCCTGGCAGCGCGACTTCTTCGACTTCGGCAATGTCTCGGCGCTGTTCCTCGAGATGATCACGAACAACGCGCTCACGCCCGGCATGCAGAAGCGCATCGAGCGCTCCGTCTCCGGCAAGCCGCTGCCGGGGTGGTATCGCATCGGCGAATCGCCCGTCGCGCTGTGGTGACCGACATGGCCGCACCACACAGCCGATTCGCCGGCCTGGATCGCGAAATACTGGCCGCGCTGGTGCCCGAACTGCTGCTGTGCGGGCACCTCATCGACCGCTCCGGCATGGCGCACTCGATCGCGGCATTCGGCCGGGAGGGCATGACCCAGGTCGCCATCGAGGAGTGGCAGGTGGCCAGCCCGGTCTACACCCGGCGCATGCAGCGCGCGCTCGGCTTCGCCGGCGACGGCGTGGAGACCATCTTCAAGGGCCTGCAACTGGACATCGGCGCGCCCCCGCAGTTCATGGACTTCCGTTTCCGGGTCGAGGATCACCACCACGGCGAGTTCTGGCTCGACCACTGCGGCGCGCTCGCCGACGTGGAGCCGATGGGCGAGGACTTCGTCGTGTCGATGTGCCACGACATCGAAGACCCGACGTTCGACGCGACCGCGCTGGCCACCAATCCGCACGCCCAGGTCCGGCCGATCCACCGGCCACCACGCCGGCCGGCCGATCGGAAACCGGTGTGCGCATGGACGGTCGTCATCGATCCCGCGCACGTGCCGCCGCCGGTGCCGCCCAACGCCGAGCTGGTCGCGGGATCGGTGGCCGCCGGTCTGGAGCTGAGCGAGATCGACCGTGCCGAGGAAGGGCGGCCGGACTACTCCGGCCCGCTGCTCAGCGATGTGCGTTTCGCGGACTTCTCCCGCTCCGCGCTGGTCCGCCTCGCCGACGAAGTCTGCTTGCAGCATCATCTGCTCACCCTCGGGTTCATGATCGCGGTGCGGGCCAGGACAGAGGCCGCCACGGCGCTGGAGATCGGGCGCAAACAGTTCGCCGGGATCGCCGGGCTCACCAGTGAACGCCTGCGCGCCTGCCTCGGTCTCGGTGACGACGCCGCCGCGCTGGCGACGGTGCTGCGGCTGCATCCCGCCCTGAATCCGCTGCCCTACACCGGAATCGAGGTCGCCGACAGCGGTGCGACGGTCACGGTGACGTTTCCGTCCGCGAGCGGCGCGCAGACCGACGGAACCTGGCCGTCGATGCTCGACCCCGAGCATCTGGAGCCGCTGAACGCCCTGGTCCGTGGCGTGAACCCACGTTTCTGCGCCGAGGTCGTCAGTACGGGCGAGCACGGGTGGCGCGCCGGCATCACGCTCGGCGACAAACCGTTCCGGGAGGCGACGGAAGTCGCGATCACCCGGTTCAGCACCGGCGCCGCGTTCACGTTCACCGACCGGGGGATACCCCTTCCGCTCACCGTCGTGTGACAGCCCCACCCAGAGATGGAACGACATGGCAAACAATTTCGCCGACCTCTTCGAGCACTCCGTGGATGCCATGCCCGAACGGGTGGCGCTGATCCAGGCCGGACGCCGGGTGACCTTCCGCGCACTCGACGCCCGGGCCAACCAGCTCGCGCACTATCTGGCGACCGTGGGCGTCGGCCCGGGGACCCATGTGGGGTTCCAGATGCACAACGGCATCGAGACGATGGAGACGCTGATCGCGTGTTTCAAACTCGCCGCCGTCCCGATCAACATCAACTACCGGTACGGCGTCGGCGAGCTGGCCTATGTCTACGCCAACGCGGATCTGGAAGTGCTCGTCCATCACTCCTGTTATTCACGAGCCGCACAGGAAGCCCGCGCGCAGACACCCGCGTTGCGGCACACGATCTGTGTCGATGACGAATTCACCACGGACGGGGCGGATTCCGCGGATATCGGATACGAGGCCGCCCTCGCCGGCAGGCCGACGGATCGTCCGGTGGTCGAGCGCGGCGCCGACGACCTGTTCATGATGTACACCGGAGGGACCACCGGCATGCCGAAAGGCGTGATGTGGCGGCAAGAGGACATGTGGCGGGTCCTCGGCGGCGGTATCGACTTCTACACCGGCGAGCCGGTCGCCGACGAGTTCCAGCAGTCCCGCACCGGCGCCCGGAACGACCCGGGCACCTGGCTGGTGCTGCCGCCGCTGATCCACGCCGCCGCCATGATGCCCACCTTCACCGCGCTGTGGTCGGGCAACACCGTCATCTTCGAGTCCCGGTTCGACGCCGTGCGGGTCTGGCGGACGGTGGCGCGGCAGCGACCCCAGGTCATGGTGATCACCGGCGACGCCATGGCCCGGCCGCTGATCGAGTCGTACCGGCGCGACCCGGTGGACGCCTCGTCCTTGCTGGCGATCGCCTCCGGCGCCGCGCTGCTCTCGCAACCGGTGAAGAACACGCTGCTGGAGCTGTTTCCCTGGGCGGTCGTCTCGGACTCCATCGGATCCTCGGAAACCGGTTTCGGCGGCATCGGCTTCGCGCAGAAACACGACGATCCCGCACGCGGACCGCGGGTGCAGACCGGCCGCGGCGCGGTCGTCGTGGACGACGACGGCGGTCCGGTTCCGCCCGGTTCGGAGGGCTGGCTGGCCAAGACCGGCAACGTGCCGATCGGGTACTACAAGGACCCCGGCAAGACCGAGAAGCTGTTCAAGACCGTCGACGGCCTGCGCATGGTCGTCACCGACGATCGCGCCCGCGCCGAGACCGACGGGTCGATCACGCTGATCGGCCGCGGCAACATGGTGATCAACACCGGTGGCGAGAAGGTGTTCGTCGAAGAGGTCGAAAGTGTCGTCAAGGCATACGACGCGATCGCCGACGCGGTGGTGATCGGGGTGCCGCACGAACGCTGGGGGCATCAAGTCGCCGCGGTGGTGTCGCTGTCGGGTCCGGGGCCGGTCGAGTTCACCGACCTGCACGCGCACGTTCGCAGGTATCTGGCCGGATACAAGGTGCCCAAACAGATCTGGATCGCGGACGATGTCGTGCGCGCGCCGAGCGGCAAACCCGACTACCGGTGGGCCAAGCAGTACGTCGCCGGTCGCGGACCCGACCACAAGGTGGACTGACGTGATCCGGGTGATCCAGTGGGCGACCGGCGGGGTCGGCCGCGCGGCCATCGAGGGCATTCTCGACCATCCCGAGCTGGAACTGGCCGGAGCGTGGGTGCACAGCGCCGACAAGGACGGCAGGGACCTGGGCGAACTGGTCGGTCGCGCGCCGATCGGCGTGCCGGCGACGACCGACGCCGACCGCCTGCTCGCCATGCCCGCCGACTGCGTGCTCTACAGCCCGTTCATGGCCGACGCCGCGACCGTGCGCGCGATCCTGCGCTCCGGCAAGAACGTCGTCACGCCCCTGGGCTGGTTCCATCCGCGCCGCGCGGAGCGGCAGCGCTACGACGAACTGTGCCGCGCGGCCGGAGTCACGCTGCACGGCACGGGAATACATCCCGGCGGTATCACCGAGAAGATTCCCTTGGTGGTGTCGGCGCTGTCGGGCGCGATCACCGAAGTCCGCGCCGAGGAGTTCTCCGACATCCGCACCTACGGCGCGCCCGAGGTCGTGCGGGACTGGATGCTGTTCGGCGCCACGCCGGAACAGGCCGCGACCAGTGTGATGGCGAACGTCCTCGCGGGCGGCTACGGCCAGTCGGTGTGGATGATCGCGGACGCGCTGGGCGTCGCGCTCGACGAGCGGTTGCGGGTGACGCACGAGGTGGCGGTGGCCACCGCGCCGATCGACTCGCCGATCGGTCCGATCGCCCCCGGCCGCGTCGCCGCGCAACGCTTCCGCTGGCAGGGCACCGTGCGGGGCGCGCCGGTGATCACGGCCGCGGTGAACTGGTTCATGGGTGGCGAGAACCTGGACCCGCCGTGGACGTTCGGTCCCGCGGGCGAGCGCTACGAGGTCGAGATCGTCGGCGATCCCGGTGCGCGGGTGACGTTCACCGGTATGCACGCGCACAGCGCCGCCGCCGGGCTGATCCGCAACCCCGGCATCGTCGCCACGGCCATGCACTGCGTGAACTCGATTCCGTACGTCGTCGCCGCCGAACCGGGCGTGCGGACCTATCTCGACCTGCCGCTCGTGGCGGGCCGCGCCGCCGCCTCGCTGCGCGGGACCGGAGGCCACGAGGAGGCCGATCCCGACGGCGCACGCTGATCGGTTCGCATTTCATCTAGGAGGTAGCTATGGCAGCACCGGCGATGCCGGCCGGATTCGATTTCACCGATCCGGCGTTATGGGAGAACCGAAGTCCGGTCGAGGAATTCGCACAGCTGCGGCGGACCGCGCCGGTGTGGTGGAACGCGCAATCGGACGAGACCTCCGGCGGCTTCCGTGACGGCGGCTACTGGGTGGTGAGCAAGCTCGCCGACATCAAGGAGATCTCCAAGCACCCGGAACTGTTCTCCTCGGAGCGCAAAGGGGCCATCATCCGCCTGCCCGGGGACATCACGCCGGAGCAGATGGCGTCCACCGGCGCCCTGCTGGTGAACATGGACCCGCCCAAGCACTCCAAGATCCGGCGCATCATCGCCAAAGGCTTCACGCCGCGAGCGGTGGAGAACCTGCGCGCGGCGCTCACCGAGCGCGCCGAGCGCATCGTGCACGGGGCGAAGCGGGCCGGTGGCGGCGACTTCGTCGAGCAGGTGGCCTGTGAACTTCCGCTGCAGGCGATCGCGGAGCTGATCGGCGTGCCGCAGGCGGACCGGCGCAAGCTGTTCGACTGGTCCAACCAGATGCTCAACTACGACGATCCCGAGTACGGCGATCCCGCCATGGCCTCCGCGGAGATCCTCGGCTACGCCTGGAACATGGCCGAGCAGCGCCGCGCCTGCCCGGTCGGCGATATCGTGAGCGAACTCGTGCACGCCGACGTCGACGGCGAGGCGCTCGGCTCCGACGAGTTCGGCTTCTTCGTCATCCTGCTCGCCGTGGCGGGCAACGAGACCACCCGCAACGCCATCACCCACGGCATGAAAGCGTTCGTGGACCATCCCGAGCAGTGGGAGATCTACAAGCAGCAGCGGCCGCGCACCGCCCCTGACGAGATCGTGCGCTGGGCGACGCCGGTGACCGCGTTCCAGCGCACCGCTACCCAGGACACCGTGCTGGGCGGTCAGGAGATCGAGCAGGGCCAGCGGCTCGGATTGTTCTACAGTTCGGCCAATTTCGACGAGGACGGCTTCGCGGATCCGTTCGCTTTCGACGTGCTGCGCGACCCGAACCCGCATGTGGGTTTCGGCGGCACCGGCACGCACTACTGTGTCGGCGCGAACCTCGCCCGGCTGGAGATCGATCTGATGTTCAACGCGATCGCCGACGTGATGCCCGGCCTGCGGCAGGTGTCGGATCCGGTGCGCCTGCGGTCGGGCTGGATCAACGGCATCAAGAGCTGGCAGGTGCGGTACGAGTAGCCGGGAGCGCGTGCTCCCCGTCGCCGCGGCGGGGAGCAGCGCGGACCCGGCCGCGCCGTCAGCCGTTGCCGTCCTTGCGGCGCCGGCGATAGCGGACGGTGCAGGGCTGCGCGAGCTGCACGACCATCTTGGAGTGGTCGTTGCGATAGCTGTCGGACGGCTGGGTCATCTCGAATTCCCAGTCCCGCAACAGCAGCGAGAAGATGGCCTTCAGCTGCATCAGCGCGAACGCCGCGCCGACGCAGCGATGACGGCCCGCGCCGAACGGAATCCAGGTCCAGCGGTTGACGAGATCGGCTTGGTCGGGATCGATGTAGCGGCCGGGATCGAAAGCGTCCGGATCGGGGAAGTCCTCCGGAATCCGGTTGGAGATCGCGGGTGTGGCGGCGACGTGGTCACCGGCTTCGATGCGATGACCGCAGACGTCGAATTGGCCTCGGGCCACCCGCATCAGGATGATCAGCGGCGGGTGCAGGCGCAACGTCTCCTTGAGCACGGATTCCAGATGCGGGATCTGGCGCAGCGCGCCGAAACTGATGTCGGAGCCGTCGGCGTAGAGCTCGTCGAGTTCGGCGACGACCCGGCCGAGCACCTCGGGGTGGCGCAGCAGTTCGATGATCGTCCAGGCGGCCGTGCCGGAGGTGGTGTGATGACCGGCGAACATCATGGAGATGAAGATGCCGGTGATCTCACTGGCGCTGAAGCGCGGTTCGCCGTTGTCGCCGGGAATCGAGATGAGCACGTCGAGCATGTCCCGGTCGTCCTTGCCGGTCGGCGGGTGGGCGGCCCGGCGGTCCATGATCGCCTGGACCAGCTCGACCAGTTCGGCGCGTGCCCGGTCACGGCGGCGGAAGCTCTCGATCGGGGCGTACGGGTCGACGTAGGCCAGCGCGTCGGTGCCGCGCTCCAGGTCGTGGTAGAGGTGCGCGAAGCGGTCGTCGAGGTCGTTGCGGAACTTCACGCCGATCAGGCAGGCCGAGGACGTGTAGATGGTCAGCTCGGCGAAGAAGTCGAGCAGGTCGATCTCGCCCTCGTCACCCCAGCGCGCCAGCATCCGCTCGACCTCGCGGGCGATGGTCGCGGCGTGCCCGCGCATGTGCTCGGCGCGCAGCGCCTGGTTGTGCAGCATCTCCTTGCGGCGTTCCGGGCTGGCGTCGAAGACGACGCCGTCGCCGAAGATGGGCTTCATGAAGGGATAGGCGGCGGCCTGGTCGAGGTCCTCGTCACCGGAGCGGAAGAAGAATTCGTTGGCCTCCGCGCCCGAGAGCAGGATCACTTGTCGTCCCGCCAGATCGAACGATCCGACGTCGCCGCACTCCTCGCGGACCCGGCGCATCAGTCCGATCGGGTCGACGCGGAACTCCTCCAGATGACCGTGCTCGTGGTCGCCTCCGGATACCCGACGTGGTTTCACCAGAGTCATTGGAAATCCTTCCCCAGATAAGTGTCCAAGTTTTATGATGGACACGTGTCTGGACAGTACTACGGCCAGCGAGCGTCCGGCAAGACGGGTGCCGCCGTCGCACGCCGGACTTCGGAGCCGAAGGTGGACCGCACCGCCGTCCGCGCACAGCCCGCGACCTGAAGTGATCGGTGGATTCGAAGATGAATTTCGGCAGGCAGACCATGGTGGTCACGTGGCGGGTGTTCCGGTTGAAGATCGCCGGGGCGGCGCTGGTCCTGCTCGTCGCGGCGGTCGTCGTGGTCGCCGTCGCGATGTTCGCCGGACGGTTCCACTCGACCGTGACGGTCACCGTCGAAGCGCCTCGCTCGGGGCTGGTGCTCGACCCCGATGCCAAGGTGCGGATGCGGGGCGTCGAGATCGGCAGGGTGAGCGCGGTGGAGTCCGGAGCCGACCGGGCGCGCTTGCGCCTGGCGCTTGATCCGGAGCTGCTGGAACTGGTGCCCGCCAACGCGACGGTGGACATCCGCTCCACCACCGTGTTCGGGGCCAAATACGTGAATTTCGTGGTTCCCGGCGTTCCTTCGCGGACGCCGATGCGACCCGGCGCGACGATTCGCGCGGACTCCGTCACCGTCGAGTACAACACGCTGTTCCAGCGCCTCAGCGAGGTACTGGCCGCGATCGAGCCGGCCGAGCTCAACGCCGCTCTGGCCGCGCTGGGCACGGCGCTGCGGGGCCGCGGCGACCGGCTGGGCGATCTGCTCGCCCGCGCCGACGACTATCTGCGGCAGGTCAACCCGAGCCTGCCGGCGCTGCGGCGGGATCTGTCCTCCGCCGGGCAGGTCACCGAGCTGTATGCCGACACCGCCCCCGATCTGTTGCGCACGGCAGGCAACGCCACCGTGACCGGTGCGACGCTCGCTCGCGGCGCCGCGGACCTGGATGCCGTGCTGCTCACGCTGATCGGCTTGGCCGACACGACCCGCTCGGCGCTCACGGAGAACGAGCCGGGGCTCACGGCGGTGCTGGAGACTTTGCGGCCCACCAGCTCGCTGCTCGACACGTATTCGCCCGTGCTGTACTGCGTGGTGGTCGGCATCGCGAAAGCGCTTCCCGCCGCCGAGGCCATCATCGGCGGAAACGCGCCGGGGGCGATCTTCAACGCGAGCTTCATGTACGGCGCGCGGCCCTACGAGTATCCCGGCGACCTGCCGAAGGTGAACGCGACCGGCGGGCCGCGGTGCGACGGAATCCTCGACCGGGTTCCCGGCAGCCACGCCGACTACGTGGTCACCGATACCAACGAAGGCGCGCCTTTCACGCCGTCCATCGCGGTCGTGCCGAACGCTCCCAAGGTCTTTCAGATCCTTTTCGCCGGAATGCCCGGAGTGCCGCGCTAGTCGACCGTGGCTCTCTCCGGTTCGGGGCTGCCGAGAACGGTCGACGGGTCGCCCTGCCCGGTGACGTGACCATCGCGCAACAGCAGGCAGTGGTCGGCGCGCAGGGCGTCCTCGTGGCGGTGGGTGGCGTGCACGACCGTCACGCCCTGCGTTCCGACGCCGCGGATGGCGTCGGCGATCTCCTGCTGCGCGGCCGCGTCCAAGCCGGTGGTCGGTTCGTCGAGCAGGAGCAGATCCGATTCCTGGGCGAGCGCCTGGGCCAACAGCGCCCGCTGACGCTGGCCGCCGGAGAGGGTGTCGAGCCGGCGCTCGGCCAGGTCGGCGATATCCATCCGGTCCAGGCACGCGCGCACAACGGCGTGATCCTGCCGGGTGAGACGCCGCCATGCTCCGCGATGTGCCCAGCGTCCCATCGCGACGGTCTCGCGAACGGTGATCGGCAGGGTCGCGGGGACGGCGCTGTGCTGCACGACGAACGCCGGTCGCCGCAGATGTTCGCGGTTCACCGTGCCCGCCGTGGGCGCGATGACACCGGCGAGGACGCCCAGCAGAGTGGACTTGCCGGACCCGTTGGGGCCGACGAGCGCGGTCACCTGTCCGCCCGGGATCGTGGCGCTGACCTGGTGTAGCACCGGACGTCCCCGATAACCGGCCGTCACCTCGGCGACATGGACAGCTGGCGACGGCATGGCGGGCTCCGATCGGCTCGTTGAAATGAAAACCGTTTTCATTGTAGAGTGCTGCGCCATGGAGTGGTTGGCCCCGTTCGAGGTGTCGTTCGTGCAGCGGGCGCTGTGGGGCGGGCTGCTCGTGTCGTGCCTGTGCGCACTGGCGGGGACGTGGGTGGTGGTGCGCGGCATGGCCTTCCTCAGCGACGCCATGGCGCACGGCATGCTGCCCGGCGTGGCGATCGCCGCGCTGCTCGGCGGAAATCTCCTGGTGGGCGCGGCCTTCAGCGCAGCGGCCATGGCCGTCGGCGTCTCCGTGCTCGGCCGGGGCACCAGGTTCGCGGCGGACACCGGCATCGGGTTGCTGTTCGTCGGGATGCTGTCGGCGGGCGTGATCATCGTGTCGCGCTCGCCCTCGTTCGCGGTCGACCTGACCGGCTTCCTGTTCGGTGACGTGCTCGCGGTGCGCGAGCGTGACCTGTGGTACCTGGCTGTGGCCGCGGTCGTCGCCGCCGTGATCTCCGTGCTCGGCTACCGGGCGTTCGTCGCGCTCACCTTCGATCCGCGCAAGGCGCAGACCCTCGGGTTGCGGCCGCGCGTGGCGAACGTGGCGCTGATCGGGCTGGTCACCCTCGCGATCGTCGCGTCGTTCCACATCGTCGGCACGCTGCTGGTCTTCGGCCTGCTCATCGCGCCCCCCGCGGCGGCCGTCTATTGGGTGCACCGCATTCCGGCGATCATGCTCACCGCCGCTGCGCTCGGCGCGGTGGCCACCCTTGTCGGGCTGCTGATCTCCTGGCACGCCGGCACCGCCGCGGGGGCGACCATCGCGGCGACGGCCGTCGCGCTGTTCTTCGTGTCGGCGTCGACGGCCTGGCTGCGGGAGCGCGTCCGCGCTCTTCGAGTGTCACCGCAGCCGCTGACGCTGCTGCTGGTCCTCGCCGCGATCACGCCCTTGATCGGATGCGGGACAGGCGAACCCGACTCGCCCGCCGAGCCGACCCCGCACGGGTACGTGGCGGGCGCGGAGGAGACCGGCGAGGCGCAGCCTCGTCTCGTGGTGGCCGACAACGGCACCGGAGCCGTGCGGGTGATCGACCTCGTCACCGAGGAGGTGGCCGACCTCGGCCGGATGGAGGGCGTCGACCGGGTGAGCGCCGACGGACGCTTCGCGTTCCTGTCGGCTCGCGGCCGGGTGCGGGTCGTCGACGCGGGCTCCTGGACGGTCGACCACGGCGATCACGTGCACTACTACCGCGCGCGGCCTCGCGAAGTGGGCGCGTTCGACGGCGGGCCGGTGGCGGGCGCGCACGGGGACAGCGCTCTCGCGGCGGTGACTTCCGAGTCGGGCGCCACCGCGCTGCTGGACCGCTCCGCGCTCGCCGCCGGGTCGCTGCGGCAGCACGACGTGATCGCCGACGGAGTCGCCGTGCCGTACGCCGAGCACCTGCTCGTGGCCGTGCCCGCGCGTGGGCAGGTCGAAGTGCGCAGAAGGGACGGCGCGCAGGCAGCGGTCCTCGCGCAGCCGTGTCCTGATCCGCGCGGCTCGGCGGTGACCAGGCGGGGCGTCGTCTTCGGTTGCGCCGACGGCGCCTTGGTGGTGACGGCACGCGACGCGGTGTTCTCGGGCGAGAAGATCCCGTATCCGCCGGGAACCGCCGACGCCGACCGCGCAGCCGAGTTCTTCCATCGCCCCGGCAGCGCCACCTTGGCGGCGAAGGCCGGTGGGCGCGGCGTCTGGGTGCTCGACGTCCGGCGCAAGACCTGGACCTCGGTGCACACCGGTCCGGTGGTCGCGGTGAACACCGCGGGGGAGGGCGCCGCCCTGCTGACGCTCACCGCGGACGGTTTCCTGCACAGCTACGACCCCGCGTCCGGCCGCGAGTCCGCCGTGGCGCGGCAGCTCACCGCGCCGGTGCTCACCGCGGCGCCCGGTCCGGTCATCCTGGTCGACCAGCACCGCGCCTATCTCAACGATCCCGTGGCGCGGCTGATCCACGAGATCGACTACACCGACAACCTGCGCACCGCGCGAACGTTCGATCTCGACGTCACCCCGACGGTCATGGTGGAGACCGGCCGATGACATTCACCGCTCGTCTGTGCGCGCTGATCGCCGCCGCGCTGCTCGCGCTGACCGGATGCTCGAACTCCGGCGCGGACGGTGCCGGAATCATCGTCACCACCAACATCCTCGGCGATCTCACCCGCGCCGTCACCGGGGACGCGGCCGAGGTCACGGTCCTCATGCCGACGGACGCCGACCCGCACTTCTTCGCGATCTCCGCTCAGCAGGCGGCGCGGCTCGAACGCGCGAGCCTGATCGTCTACAACGGCCTCGGCTTGGAGGAAGGCGTGCTCCGCAACGTCGAGGCGGCCGAGGCGTCGGGGGTGGCCGGCGTAGCCGTCGGCGCGGCGATCGATCCGATCAGCTACTCGGCGGAGGAGGCGAACGGGCGGCCGGATCCGCACTTCTGGACCGATCCGCGCCGGGTGCGCAGGGCGGTGGAGGTGATCCGCGACCGGATCATCGACCACGTCGACGGAGTCGACGCCACCGCCGTCCGCGCGGGCGCCGACCGCTACCTGGCCGAACTCGATCGGCTCGACCGCTGGATGACCGAGCGGTTCGCGACGATCCCGCCCGAACGGCGCAAGCTGGTCACCAACCACCACGTTTTCGGCTACCTGGCCCAGCGATTCGGTTTCGAGGTGGTGGGCGCCGTGATACCGGGTGGAACCACGCTCGCCTCGCCGAGCCCGTCGGATCTCGCCGCGCTCGCCGGGACGATCCGGGCCGCCGGGGTGGGCGCGATCTTCGCCGATTCCTCGCAACCCGACCGTTTGGCCCGGGTGCTCGCCGACCAGGTCGGTGTGCACGTCCAAGTGATCCCCCTGTACTCGGAGTCGCTCACCGAACCCGGCGGTGGCGCGGGCACCTACCTGGAGATGATGCGGGCCAACACCGAGTCGATCGTGCGCGGCCTCGCCGCCCCTTAGCGCCCAACCAGTAGAACGAAAGACGGAGACACTCATGCCCGTTCGGTCACGAACCACGAAATCGGCCGCTCTGACCGGCTTGCTGACCGCAGCACTCACCGTCGCCGGTTGCGGTGCCGGCACCTCTGCCGAACAGGACACCCGGCGTGCCCGGATCGCCGATCCCATCGCGGTCACCTACGACGGCGGGATCCACGTGCTGGACGGAACCACTCTCGAGCTCGCGGAGACGGTCGAACTCGACGGGTTCAACCGGCTCAACCCGGCGGGCGACGACCGGCACCTGATCGTCTCGACCAAAGAGGGCTTCCGCGCCTTCGACGCCACCGCGGCCGAATTCACCGGCGCCGACTTCCCCGGCCACGAGCCGGGACACGTGGTGCGCCATGCCGGGCGGACCGTCCTGTTCAGCGACGGCACCGGGGAAGTCGTCGCGTTCGACACGGCCGACCTCGCCGCAGGGAAGCCGAAGACCTCGACCTATCGCGCGGCCGCCCCACACCACGGCGTCGCGATCGAACTGGCCAACGGCGACCTCGTCGTCACACTCGGCACCGAGGAGAAGCGCACCGGGATCGTGGTGCTGGACCGCGATCGCGCCGAGAAGGCGCGCAACGAGGACTGCCCCGGCGTGCACGGCGAGGCGACCGCCGCGGGGGAGGCCGTCGTGGTCGGCTGCCAGAACGGCGTGCTCGTCTACCGCGACGGCAAGATCACCAAAGTGACCAGTCCGACCGCGTACGGCCGGATCGGCAACCAGGCGGGCAGCGACGCCTCGCCCGTCGTCCTCGGCGACTACAAGCAGGACAAGGACGCCGAACTGGAACGCCCGCAGCAGATCTCGCTGATCGACACGGTCACCGGCGCACTGCGCCTGGTCGATCTGGGCGCCAGCTACACCTTCCGTTCGCTGGCCCGGGGGCCGCAGGGTGAAGCCCTGGTCCTCGGTACCGACGGGCGCATTCACGTGATCGATCCCGTCGCAGGCGCGGTCGTGCGCTCGATCCCGGTCACCGGCCCCTGGCAGGAGCCGCTGGAATGGCAGAAGCCGCGCCCGGCGCTGTTCGTCCGCGGCGGCGCCGCCTACGTGTCGGACCCCGCCACCAAGCAGGTCCACCGCGTCGAACTGGCGACCGGAGCGAAGACGGCGACCGTCACCCTGCCGGGCACACCGAACGAATTGAGCGGTACGGCCGGTCACTGACGCCGATCCGCTCGACCGGGCGTGGTTCGTCGCGACCGGGATCGACCTGCCGTGGACCGGCATCGCGGGCACCGCCGCGCTGATCGAGGCCTTGCCGGCCGACGCGCATCGGACGTCGAGGAGATCGAGCCGTCGAGCTCCCCGCCGTATCGGCGGTAGCGGATCCGAATAGGCCGCGAAGGACGGATTCCCGGCCCGGGGAACGCTACGGTGGGATGACATGGACACTGCTGTGCTCGCCCTACCGGAGCCCGCGCGCGCCCCTCGGTCCGGGGCGTCGACGCGGGGCCGGTTCCGGAGGGCGGCGAAGGCGCGGCCGGTGGTCGTCGTCGCGGGCTGCCTGGTTCTGGCGCAGTTGGCGATTCGCTGGTGGGTGGCCGACAGCGGGTACTTCTACTGGGACGATCTCATCCTGGTCGGCCGAGCGGCCCGATACGGCCTGTGGTCCACCGACCTGCTGCTGTACGACCACGACGGACATTTCATGCCGTTGGCCTTCGTGACGGCATGGGCGGTGAACGCGGCGGCGCCGCTGGTCTGGGCCGGTCCGGTGGTGGCGCTGCTGGTTATGCAGTTGGGCGCGTCGGTGGCCGTGGTGCGGATGCTGCTGCTGGTGGCGGGCCCGCGATGGTCGATCCTGGCCCCGCTGGTCTTCTATCTGTTCTGCCCCTTGACGATTCCGGCGTTCGCCTGGTGGGCCGCCGCCCTGAACGCGCTGCCGCTGCAATTCGCGCTCGCCTGGGTGATCGGTGACGCGGTGCTGCTCGTGCGGACCGGCCGGCGCCGCTACGCGCTGTCGGGGGTCGCGGTGGTGGCGGGGGCGGTGCTCTTCTTCGAGAAGGCGGCGATCGTGCCGTTCGTCGCCTTCGCCGTCGCGGCGCTGGTCCGCCACGTCGACGGCAGCGTGGCCGCGATCGCGGTGGCGGCGCGGCGGGGTGCGGCACTGTGGGCCGGATCGGGGGCGGTGCTGGTCTGCTGGTTCCTCGGGTATGTCGTGATCGTCGACGATCCGGCCCTGCCCAGCGGTGCGCACGAGCTGCGCGCACTGCTTCCCGGCGCGGCTTCGCTGGGCATCGTGCCCGCTTTGTTCGGTGGCCCGTGGGAGTGGGAGCGGTGGCTGCCGTCGACGCCGTGGGCGGATCCGCCCGGCTGGACGGTGGCGTCGGCCTGGATCGCGCTGGCCCTGGTGGTGGCGCTGTCGATGCGGGCCCGGCAGCGTATCGGGGCGGTCTGGCTGGCGGCCGCGGCTTATGTGCTGGTCGCCCAGCTGGCCGTGGCGTTGGCTCGTGGCGGACCGAACACCGCGGACGAGCTCATGCAGTCGCTGCGGTACTTCGCCGACATGGCCGTGGTGATGGCCGCCGCCGGGGCGCTGATGCTGCGTGCCCGGCCTCGGGCCGCGCGTGGTCCGAGGCTCGCCGCGCTGCCCGGCCGGCCCGTCACGGTCGCGGTGACGGTGGCGTTCCTGGTGAGCAGTCTCTGGTCCACGCTGACATTCGTGCAATCGTGGCGTGCCGGCCCCACCGAAACCTATGTCACGAACGTGAAATCGGCACTGCGCGAGTGGGACGGCGCGCCCCTGCTGGAGCAGGAGGTGCCGTGGAATGTGTTGAATCCGCTGGCATACCCGCAGAACCTGACCCGCAACGTGCTGGCGCCCGTCGCCGCTCCCGGCACGTTCGCGGACTCGACGCCGCACCTGCGCATGATCACCGACCAGGGGGAGATCGTCGAAGCGGCGGTCTGGTGGAACCGGGTCATCCTGCCCGGACCGGAACCCGGCTGCGGGCACCGGATCCGTGGCGCCGTCGCGGCCCGCCTGCCCCTGGACGGGCCGATGATCGCGAACAAGTGGACGGCGCAACTCAACTACCTCGCCAGTCGCGATGGCCGGATCAGCGTCGCCCTGGAACAGGGCCAGGCCGTGTCGGCGCCGGTGCGCAAGGGGCCGAACACCGTGTTCGTTCGCGTCGTAGGCAGTGGCTCGGCACTGCGAGTCGTCTCCGAGACACCAGGTCTCGACCTCTGCGTCGGGGTCGGTCCGGTCGGTGTCGCGTCCTACGACAACTGAACCGCTGTTTCCCGGCTGCTTCGCCGCCCCGAGTCCGAACAACCGTCTGGTGGTACCGCTCCGTGCCGCTCGGTAACTGCATGGCAGCCACGGTTCTGACTTTTTCGTCATCGAGCACTTGACGACCGTTTCATCGTGACTGATGATTTCATCATCAATGATCGCAGCGCGGCAGTGTGAGGACTTGATGACCGATTTCCGATCTCGCAGGAAGATGAACAGGCGTCGTGCCCTGGGCGGCATCCTGGCCGGAACGCTCGGCGTCGCCGCGACGACGACGGTCGCCCGGGCGACCCCGGCGCGCACCCGCCGGCCCGCGCCCTCGGGCGCCTACCGGATCGACTTGCACGCGCACTTCCTGCCGCCGGACTACCGCGCGGCGTTGCTCGACCACGGTCACGTCACCATCGGCGGGTACCCGACGCCGGACTGGTCACCGGAACAAGCGCTGGCGTTCATGGACTACTACGGGATCCAGGCGCAGGCCCTGTCGGTGTCCGATCCCGGCGTGTCGTTCCTGCACGGCAAGGAAGCCAGCGACATGGCCCGCTACTGCAACACCTACGCCGCGGGGCTGTTCGAGTCGCACGCCGGACGATTCGGCGCCTTCGCGGTGCTGCCGATGCCCGATGTCGCGGCTTCGATCGCGGAGGCCGTCTACGCGCTGGACGAACTGCACCTCGACGGTGTGGTCCTGCTGTCCGCCTACGACGGCGTCTACCTCGGCGACCCGCGTTTCGAGCCCCTGATGATCGCGCTGCAACAGCGGGGCGCCTACGTCTTCGTGCACCCGGCCGCCATACCCGTCGACGCCAAGCCGCAGCTGCCGCTGCCGGACTTCTTGGAAGAGTTCACCTTCGACACCACCCGGGCGGCCACGTTCATGATGGCCACCGGCCTGACACAGCGCTATCCGAACATCCGTTTCCAGCTGGCGCACGCGGGCGGCACCCTGCCCTTCCTGTCCCACCGCGTCAGCGTGGCCTCGCAGACGGTGCTCGGCGAGCTGTGGCCCGACGATCTGCCCCGGCCGTCGATTCTCGACACGCAGCGCCAGATCGCGAACTTCTACTACGACACCGCGCTGAGCGGTTCGGCCGCGGCGATGGCGAGCGTGCTGGCCGTCAGCTCGCGCGAGCACGTCGTCTTCGGTTCCGACTGGCCGTTCAGCGCGCTCACCCTCCCGCAGACCGGCACGCGCGACCCGGCCCCCGGCCTGAGCGAGATCTTCGACGCCGACCAGCGGTTGGAGGTCGAACGGCGCAATCCGCTGCGACAGCTGCCCCGGCTGGCCGAAGCGGTCGGCTCGTGACCGGTCGCCGCGGATCTTCGGACCGATACCCGGTACCCGGCGAAACTCCGCCCGTGATCCCCGGATGTTCGCGCACACGGGTGATGATAACCAAGAGTTCGCGCAACGCGTCGGCGTCGCCGCGCAGCAGTCACTGGTCATCGCCGTGAGAGGAGCCGGTCCCATGGCAGCGAAACCCACGCGGGTCCGTACCTGGGCCCGGCCCGTCGTCGTCGTCACGCTGCTCATGGCGTTGCTGTCGGTGATGTACCTCGGGTACGTGGTCGACCCCGAGAAGAATCTGCACGACCTGCCGCTCGCGGTGGTCGATCAGGACGTCGGCGACACCCTCGCCGGACAACCGGCCGACGTGGGCCGCCAGATCACCGAAGCGCTCACCGCGAACATCCCGGCCGACAAAGTCGACCTGCGCGTCGTCGGCATCACCGAAGCGCAGCGCTTGCTGCGGGACGGCAAGATCTACGGCGCGATCGTCATCCCGAGCGATTTCACCAAGCGGCTCGCCATCCTCGGCGCCGCGAGCGTGGTCCCCGGGCAGGTCGATCGGCCGGTGATCACCGTCGAAACCAATCCGCGCACCGGCGCGTACGCCACGCAGATCACTCTTCGCATCGCCGAACAGGCGCTCGACCAGGTCAACGTCACCGTCGGTCGGCAGCTCACCGCCGCCGTCGACGAACAACTCCGGTCCTCCGGTGCGCCCGCGCCGCAGCCGGCCGGAGCCAGCCGGCTGTTGCTCGCCGAACCGATCGATGTGGTGATCGCGCCGTATCGGCCACTGCCCGAAGGCACCGGCGGCGGCCTGTCGGCCTTCTTCTACACGCTGCTGATCCTGCTGGCCGGATTCACCGGCGCCATGATCATCCACACCATGGTGGACGCTTCCCTCGGGTTCACCCCGACCGAATACGGGCCGTGGTACGTGCACTATCCGCCCACGCCGATCTCCCGGCTGCGCACACTGCTGCTGAAGTGGGGCGTTCTGGCCATCGCCGCGCCGATCGTGTCCGCCGTGTTCCTCGCTGTCGCGACGGCATTGGACATGCCCATCGACAAAGCGCTGCTGCTGTTCCTCTACTCCACCTTCGCGATGCTCGCCGTCGGCGTCACCGCACTGTCGATCCTGGCCGCCTTCGGCGCCGCGGGCATGCTGGTCAACCTGATCCTGTTCATCGTGCTCGGGCTCCCCTCGGCGGGCGGAACGGTGCCGATCGAGGCGACGCCGACCTACTTCGCCTGGCTGTCGACGTTCGAGCCGATGCATCAGGTGTTCCTCGGTGTCCGCGCCATCCTGTATTTCGAGGCCGGCGGGGCGGCCGGGCTGGAGCGCGGTATCTGGATGACACTGCTCGGCCTGGTCATCGGCCTGTGCGGCGGAGCGGCGGTGACGGCGTTCTACGACCGGAAGGGGCTGTCGCGCACGGCGGATCGCGGGGGTGCGCGGGCGTAGTCCGGCTGGACGCACTCGATCCCGGCCGGGTGCCGGGACGCCCCGCTCAGTTCTGGGCCACGGCCGACTCGGCCGCGGCGCGGGCGCGCGACAGCGCTTCGGGCACCGGAATCCGGCCGAGATACATCTCGGCGAAGATCGGATCGACGGCGCGGAGCGCGGCCGGGAAGCCCGGACCGCCGCCGGATGAGATGCGGGGGCCGCGCAGGACGTCGAAGAAGGGAGCGACGTCGACTCCCTTCCCTGCCCAATAGTCGCGATAGCGCTGCTGTTCGGCGACAACGGCAGGGATGGCGGCTCCGCCTTCGGCCAGGTAGCGATTGCCCGCGCCACTGCCGAGCCAGGCCAGGACCCGGCGCACCGCGTCCGGATGCCGGGTGGCGGCGTTCGCGGCGACGCCGATCGCGTTGTTGGTGCTCACCCGCCCGGCCGGTCCCTCGGGCAGCAGCGCGACGCCCCAGGAGAAGCGGGCCTGCTCGGAAATCCGCGCGAGGCTGAAGGTCCCCGACTGGAACAGCGCGAGCTTGCCCTGCAAGAAGGCGTTTTTCGCGAAGTCGGGATTGGTGTTGGTGTCCGCGGGCGAGGGCGTGAGCCCGTCGGCGACCAACCGCACCAGATACTCGAACGCCGCGACGCCCTGCGGGCTGTCGAAGACGAAACGGTCGTGGTCGTCCTGGAATCGTGCTCCCGCCGAGCCCAGATAGGGCAGCTCGATGGACTGGAAGTCGTGGCCGGCATTGTATGCCCAGACAGCTGCCGCCGCAAGTCTGCGCAGGAGCGGGCGTAAGCCGTCGTTGCCGCCGGGACTCCACCGCAGCGCGGTCAGCTCGGCGGGATCCACGCCCGCGGCCGCGAGCAAGTCCCGGTTGTAGTACACCGCGGTACCCGCGTCGACGAACTGTGGGACGGCCCAGAGTTTTTCGGCGCGGGTGTACTGTGCGACCGCCGACGGGTCCCAGGACCGCGCGGCCTCGGGCCCGAGTGCTGCCCCGACGTCGATCAACCACCCCGCATCGGCATAGTCCTCGTAGAGGTTGGTCCAGAACAGGTCGTCGGCGGTCCCGCCCGCCACGTCCAAGCGCAGCTTCTGCTGATACGACGACCACGGCACCACCGTGATCCGAACCTCGAGATCGGGATTGGCCCGCTCGAACTCCGCGAGCGAGGCACGGTAGCGGGGAACGAAACTTTCGTCCCAGATCCGCAGACTCACCACGGTGCGACCGGACCCGTCAGTGTGGCGGCCCAGCCACGAGACGGCACCCACCAGCAGCGCCACCGCGAGCGCGAGGGCCAGTACCGCGCGGGTCGAGGTTCTCATTTGACTCCCGTCCACGCGATCGAGCGCAGCACCTGCCGCTGGAAGACCACGAACAGCACCACCAGCGGCGCGATGGCCAGTGTCGTGGCCGCCAGCACCAGCGTCCACTGCGCGTCGTACCGGGTCTGCAGATTCGCCGTCGCCACGGTCAGCACCTGCCACGAGCGGCCGCTGCTCGCGACCAGCGGCCACATGAAGTTGTTCCACTGCGAGACGATCGTGATCAGCGTCAGCGTCGCCAGCACCGGCCTGCTCATCGGCACCATCACGTGCACGATGATGTCGAGGGTGTTCGCGCCGTCCAACCGTGCCGCGCCGATCAGCTCGTGCGGGATCGCGCGAAAATACTGACGCAGCAGGAAGATCGCGTAGGGCGAGCCGAAGACGAACGGCAGCACCAGCGCCCAGAAGGTGTTGAGCAGCTCCAATCGCGCGAACATCAGATACAGGGGGATCAAAGTCACCATGGGCGGCACCATCATGGTGCCCAGATACACCCAGAACAGCGCGTCGCGGCCCGGAAACTCGGTGCGCGCGAACGCGTACGCCGCCAACACCGAGGTGACGAGCTGGCCGCCGGTGACGAATACCGTCAGCAGCGCGGTCACCACCACCGCCCGCCCGAATCCGTAATCCAGGACGGTCCGGAAGTTGTCCAGGGTGGCGGGCCGCGGCAGCGCCAGCGGCGACCCGGACGCGAACCGGCCGGGCGTCTTCACCGCGGTGACCGCGCTGAGCAGCAGCGGGGCCACCGTCAGCAGCGCTCCGGCCGAGACCACCGCGTAGGCCGCCGCCGAACGAAGACGTTCAGAGTTCATAGGTGGTCCGATCCCGGAAGTAGCGGTGCTGTGCCATGGTGATCGCGAACATCACCACGCACACCACGAGCGCCATGACGGCGGCCCGCCCCGGCCGGGCCGCGTCGAACGCCTCGGCGAAAATCCGCATCGCGACCACGTCCGTTCGATCGCCCGGCCCGCCCTTGGTCAGCGCGTAGACGGTGTCGAAGGTCTGGAACGCGGTGAGCACCCCGGTGACCAGCACGAAGAACATGGTGGGACGCAGCAGCGGCAGGACCAGCCAGCGGATCCGGCGCCAGCCGGTGGCCCCGTCCAGAGCTCCCGCGTCGAGGATCTCACTCGGTATCGCGCGGATTCCGGCCACGAAGAACAGCGCCACGTAGCCGAAGTTCGCCCACACGCTCACCGCGGCCACCGACGGCAGCGCCAGCGCCGGATCCGACAGCCATTCGACGCGCCGGCCGAGCAGGGCGTTGACCGCGCCCCCGGTCGGCGCGAACATCCACTGCCACACCACGCCCACCGCCACCGGCGCGCACATCCACGGCAAGGTGTACAGCACCCGCAGAGTCGTGGCACGCCGCCGCCGCGCCAGCGCGGCCGCGACCGCGAACCCCAGCGCGGTCTGCGCGGGCACCACGATCGCGGTCAACGCCAGCGTCACCAGCAGGGCGTGGCCGAACGCGGGGTCTCCCAGCACCGAGCGCCAGTTGCGCAGGCCCACGAATCGCATCGGCCCCAACAGGTTCCAGCTGTGCAGACTCAGCCAGGCCACCAGCAGGATCGGCAGCACCAGGAACACTCCGACACCGATCAGGCTCGGCAGCAGAAGTACATAGCTCGTCACGGTACGACGAGCCGCACGCCGGTTCATGTGCTGCGACGTTACCGCCCCCGCCCCGCCCCGTCCGGCGGCGTCAGTCGGTCGGACCGCCCGCCACGTAGATCACCTGGCCGGAAACGAAACCCGCGCCCTCGCTCACCAGGAACGAGGCGGTGTGCGCGATGTCCTCGGGAGTGCCGACGCGCTGCACCGGAATCTGCGCGGCGGCCGCCTTCTGGAAGTCCTCGAACGAGACGCCGACGCGGTCGGCGGTGGCGGCGGTCATGTCGGTGACGATGAACCCGGGAGCGATGGCGTTGGCCGTGACGCCGAACTTGCCCAGCTCGAACGCCAGCGTCTTGGTGAAGCCCTGCAAGCCCGCCTTGGCCGCGGAGTAGTTGGCCTGGCCGCGATTGCCGAGCGCCGAGGTGCTGGACATGTTGACGACACGTCCCCACTTCTGCTCGACCATGTACTTCTGCACCGCCCGGGTGAGCAGGAACGCGCCGCGCAGGTGCACGTTCAGCACCGCGTCCCAGTCCTGCACGGACATCTTGAACAGCAGGTTGTCGCGCAGGATGCCCGCGTTGTTCACCACGACGGTCGGCGCGCCCAGTTCGTTCTCCAGTTCCCGGACGGCGGCGGCCACCGATTCCTCGTCCGACACGTCGGCGCCGAGTGCGACGGCCTGCCCGCCCGCCTCGGTGATCGCGCCGACGGTGGCCGCGCAGGCGGCCGCATCGAGGTCGAGCACGCCGACCCGCAGCCCGTCCGCCGCCAATCGCC